>JAFIET010000007.1 GCA_020832405.1 Balneolales bacterium | reverse complement strand
TTCCCCGCGCTGATGCCGCCTGCCAGCATCACGGGCCAGTCTTCAGACAAATCCCGGATGATGTTCCAGTCGAAAGTGTGCCCGGTACCGCCGGCTACGCCCTCAACCCAGCTGTCGAACAGGAAATATTCGGCAACATCACGGTAGGGCCGCAGCATCTCAATCACATCATCGCGGCTCATGCCCGGCTTTACCCGAAACGCTTTAATTACCGGTGCAAGCACCTGCCGGCACACTTCAGGCGACTCCTCCCCGTGCAGCTGCACCATGTGTACGCCGCTGTCGGCCGTAACCGCGTTGATGCGCTCCGGTGTTTCGTTCATGAACACCCCCACAGCCCGCGGGCCTTCAATCCAGCTGATGATTTCGGCGGCTTTTTCGGGTGCGATGTAGCGCGGGGTGCCTTCCACAAAAATGAAGCCGAGGAAATCGGCCAGGGCGCCGCTTGCAAAGCGGGCATCTTCAAGGCGGGTGATGCCGCAGATTTTAATTCGGGTCCGGCGGTCTTGCTGATACACGTGTTTGTTTTTTTCGGGTGATGGGGTTCCGGGCCTCACTCAGCTGAAGGGCTCAGTCAGGCGTTTGAGGGCGTCGCCGGGATGCGGCTGACGCATAAAATGTTCGCCGATAAGCGCCGCATCTATGCCGTACTCCAGCACGGTTTCGATGTCGCGGGGGGAACTCAGGCCGCTTTCCGACACTTTGATGACTTCTTTCGGGGCTTCGGCCAGCAGCTCAAGGCCGCGGTGTAGGTCCACTTCAAAGGTTTTCAGGTTGCGGTTGTTAACGCCCACAATGCTCACTTCGCTGAAGGAGAGCGCTTCGAACTCATCGCGGCTGTAGCACTCAACCAGACACTGCAGACCGGCTTCCTGTGCGGCATGAAGCAGCTCGGAAAGCTGTGCCCCGCTGGTAATGGTCGCTATCAGCAGTATGGCATCGGCACCGGAAGCACGGGCTTCCTCAATCTGATAAAAATCCACAATGAAATCCTTGCGCAGCAGCGGCACCGAAACCTCCGGACGAATCTGCCGCAGATAAGCCAGGTCGCCCTGAAAGAAGTGCGGCTCGGTCAGCACGGAAATGGCCGCGGCTCCGGCCTCATCATACTGAACCGCAATGCGGACCGGATCGAAATCTTCCCGGATGATGCCTTTGGAGGGCGAAGCTTTTTTTACCTCTGCAATTACGCGAATGCTGCCTTCCTTCCGCAAAGCTGCTTTGAAATCGCGGCGCTCAGCCTCGTACTCAGGAAATGACCGGAAATCGGAAGCCGCAATTTTCTTCTTTTTCTGATGCAGATCTTCGCGCGTTTGCGCTACAATTTTATCGAGAATGGTGGGCGGGCTAAACGGAAATTCACTCATGGGCAAGCTCCTGTGTGGCTTCAGCAAAATGCTTCAGCTTTTCGGCTGCCTTCCCGCTGACCACGCTTTCCCGGGCCAGTTCGAGCGCCTCTTTGAAATCATCAGTGAGACCGCCGGTGAAAATGCCCATCGCTGCATTATACAGCACGATATCGGTCTGGGCTTCAGTCGCTTTTCCACTGAGGATGGCCCGGATAATTTCCGCGTTCACCTCTTTATCGCCTCCTTTCAGCTCGGCGTGCGTTGCGCGTTTCAGGCCAAGCTGTTCCGGACCAAAAATGATGTAGGTCGGGATCTGATCGGCCGGCAGGTAGTGCACGTGCGAATCCGCCGCCGTGCTGAATTCGTCCATACCGTCCTGAGAGTGCACCGTTACGATGCGCTCCGCTTCAAGACGGTGCAAAATGTTGAAGCACAAATGAGCCGTACCCTCATCGAAGGTGCCCACCAGCTGACGCTTCACCCCGGCGGGGTTGAGCAGCGGCCCCATAATGTTGAAGAAGGTCCGCATGCCGAGTGCGCGCCTCGAAGGCATCACATATTTCATCGCCGGATGAAAAAGCGGGGCAAACATGAACGCAAGGCCGGTCTGTTCGAAGCAGGTTTTCACTTTGGGTGCCTCAAGTGCGGGTGCCACGCCGAGGGCTTCGAGCACATCGTAGCTGCCGCTGTTGCTCGAAATGCTGCGGTTACCGTGCTTCAGAACCGGCACACCGGCTCCTGCAACCACAAACATCGCGGCAGTCGAAATATTGAAGCTGCCGCTATGATCTCCGCCCGTTCCGCACAGATCAACCGCGCCGGACACATCGGTCTGCACCGGAATCATGGCCGCGCGCATGGCTTCGGCAAAGCCCGTGAGCTCATCCGCCTGCTCGCCTTTCTGCCGCATCCCGAACAGGAAAGCCGAGGTCTGTGCCTCGTTCACTTCCCCCCTGATGATGAATTCCATCGCCTGACGGGCTTCCTCCCGCTCAAAATCGCGGCCCGATGCAAGCCGCTCCAGTACCTGCTTAAAATCAGAAAATATCATGGATTCCGGCATTAGCTCTTTTCTGTTGAGGTTTTTTCCGATGGATGCGCGCCCTGCCTGATCCAGTTTTCGATCAGTTTAGGTCCTTCCGTTGTGAGGATGCTTTCCGGATGGAACTGAATGCCTTCGATGGGGAAAGATTTGTGCTTCACCCCCATCACAACGCCGTCGGGTGTTTTGCAGGTAACCTCGAGCACATCGGGGATGGTTTCGGGCTGCAGAACCAGCGAGTGATAGCGGGTGGCCGTAAAATGCTGCGCCACATTATGATAGAGCCCGTCACTTTGGTGCTCGATGATGGAGGTTTTGCCGTGCATCAGGCTTGGAGCGTAACCCACGGTTGCCCCGAAAACCTGCCCGATGGCCTGATGACCGAGGCAAACGCCCAGCACAGGCGTGGTCGGGCCCAGCTCCCGGATGATGGCCTCAGAAATGCCGGCATCCTCCGGACGCCCCGGTCCGGGCGAAATCAGAATTTTATCCGGGGCCAGGACTTTGACTTCCTCAAGGGTGATGGCGTCATTCCGCACAACCTTGTAGTCGTCGGTGTGCAGCGCCACCAGGTGCACGAGGTTGTAGGTAAAGGAGTCGTAGTTATCAATTATGAGAATCATATCTGCAGTAAAAACAAGTTAGTGAGTGCGGATGATGCCGGTTACTTCGCGGATGGGCTGCATCACCTGTTCGGCTCGTTCACGGGCTTTGCGGCCGCCTTCACGAAGGAAGTCGCGCACCGTATCCGGGGCTTTTTCGAGCTCTTTACGGCGCTCGCGGGCTTCAGCAAAGTAATCACTAAACAGCGCAAGCAGTTCCTTCTTGGCATGTCCGTAGCCATAGCCGCCGGCAAGGTAGGCCTCCCGGATTTCCTCCCGCTTTTCAGGAGTTGCGAACAGCTTAATCAGGCTGAACACATTGCAGCTATCCGGATTTTTGGGGTCTTCGAGGGCAGTTGCATCGGTGAGGATGCTCATGATTTTCTTTTTTAGCACCTTGCCTTCATCAAAAATGAAAATGTGGTTGTTGTACGATTTGCTCATCTTGCGCCCGTCGATGCCGGGAACAATGGCCACATCTTTCACAATGTACGGCTCGGGCAGTTTGAGGTACTCGCCGTCGAAGGTGTGGTTCAGCTTCTGCGCGAGGTCGCGGGCAAACTCGAGGTTCTGCTTCTGATCCGCACCCACCGGCACAATGTCGGAGTGATAAATCAGGATGTCGGCCGCCTGCAAAATCGGGTAGGTAAACAGGCCGATGTTAGGAAGCAGCCCCTGCGCTACTTTGTCTTTGTAAGCCACGCCTTTTTCCATCAGGCTGACCGGGCAAAGGGTGCCGAGAATCCAGGAAAGTTCGGTGACGGCGGGCACATCACTTTGCGCAAAAAACGTACACTTTTCGGGATCGAGACCCAGGGAGAGGTAGTCGAGGGCGACATCAAGGGTGTACTGCTCAAGCAGTTTGCCGTCGCGCAGGGAAGTGAGGGCGTGATAATTTGCGATAAAATAGAAGGCGTCTCCCTTTTCGATGTACTCGAGGTGCTGCTTCATGGCACCAAAATAGTTTCCGGCATGAAGCCTGCCGGAGGGCGTAATTCCCGACAGTATGACGGGTTTTTTATCGGGTGATGTGCTCATAAACGGAAAATAAAATCGTGTTGGGAAAATTTTCGGATGATGTGTTACATGCTGATGGATAGTTTCAGCGCTTCAAAAAGAGCTCTCGCTTTATTATGTGTTTCCTGATACTCGCTTTCGGGTACGCTGTCGGCTACGATGCCCGCGCCGGCCTGAATGTACACGGTATCGCGGGTCGCAACCATAGTACGGATGGCGATACAGGTATCCATGTTTCCGGAGAAGTCGAAATAGCCGACGGCGCCGGCGTAGGGACCGCGCTTAACCGGCTCGAGCGCATCGATGATTTCCATGGCGCGCACCTTCGGGGCGCCGCTCACGGTACCGGCCGGGAAACAGTGCTGCAGGGCATCAACGGCGGTTGAGCCGCCGGCGAGCTGACCGGTAACTTCGCTCACGATATGCATCACATGCGAGTACCGCTCGATAATCTGATCTTTGGTGACGCGCACCGTGCCGGGTTTGCAAATCCGGGAGAGGTCGTTCCGGCCGAGGTCAACGAGCATCACGTGTTCGGCAACTTCTTTGGCATCGGCAGCGAGATCCGCGGCAAAGCGGGCATCTTCTTCCGTGCTGCGGCCGCGCGGCCGCGTACCCGCAATCGGCAATACCTTGGTAACGCCTTCCTGCACGGAAACCAGCACCTCCGGCGATGAGCCGACGAGGGCGAAATCATCAAAATCCAGGTAAAACAGATAAGGTGAGGGGTTCACCATCCGCAGCGCGCGGTACAGCATGAAACGGTCGCCGCTGAAGCCGCTGCTGAACCGCTGCGAAAGCACAACCTGGAAAATATCGCCTTCATAGATATGCCGCTTGGCGGTTTCAACCACTTCATGAAAACGCTGCTGCCTGAAGTTGCTCGAAATCGACTCCGAGGTTATTTCGAGCGGGGTTTGCTGCTCGTATGAAAGCGAAAGTTCGGCCTCCATCCTGCTGAGGGCAAGCTGCGCATCGTCGTAGGCGGTGTTCAATGCTTCTTCATCGAGCCCTTGCGTAAAAACGGTTTTAAGCATCACGATGCGGTGCTTCACGTGATCGAAGGCAAAAATCTCATCATAAAAAGCCCACACGGCATCCGGCAGGTCCAGATCATCCGGCGGCACATCGGGCAGGTGCTCGGTTTGCCGGATGGTGTCATAAGCCGAAAAACCGACAGCTCCGCCCGTAAGCCGGGGCAGGTCAGGAATTTTGGGCTCAACATAGGTTTGGGTGAGCGGCCGCAGACTGTCGTAGTAGGAAGTTCCGAGCTCATGAACGGTGCCGTCTCGTTTTTCGAGCGTAGCCCTGTTCTCGGAAAAGCGGTACACCTGATACGGATTTTTGCCAAGGAAAGAATACCGGGCCAGCTGCTCGCCACCTTCCACAGATTCGAACAGGAAGGGAAACTGCGCCCGCTGCCGGATGCGAAGAAAAACAGAAACCGGCGTTAGGGTATCCGCCATCGCCATGCGCCAAACCGGAATAGCCGTACAGGTTTTGGCGAATTCATGAAACTGTGATCGGTCCATCAATGTCTTGGGTATGAGATTTATGAAAAAACAAAAAACCCGCTATCGGACTTAATCGACGCGGGCTTTGTATGGTAACGGTTTAAGGGCACAACAAAGCTAATCCGCAACTGCGAACAACCACCACCAGGAATTTGCTGTGCTTTTAAAATTCATGTGCCGAAGTTAGTTTACCGACGGGGCAATGTCAACCTGTAAATAAACAATAGCTGTCGGAATAAGGATAAGAGGAGCATTTACTTTGTTTTTTTTACCCAGATGAACACTGTTGCAACAACAACTGTTAGAGTGCACTTTAGTTGCATGTATGGTGATAAATCAACCCAAAAACCGTATTTTGGTTAACAGTGAAAACTAAATTATTGCAACTAAGTTGCATTATAGTTAACTTCAGATACTTATGAACGACGAACAGTTAAAGCAAATCCTGAGAGAATTCGATCTTAAAGTAACGAAGGTAAGACTTTGCGTACTTGACCTGCTCTTGCAGTCGCGCATAGCTATGTCACATTCCCAGATAACGGACGCGCTCGAGGCATTCGAACTGGATAAAGTTACGCTTTACCGAACGCTTAATACTTTTGTCGAGGTAGGCCTTGCACACAAAGTTGCAACAGACGAGCGAAACTGGCTCTATGCAATTTACAGTGAAGACGTACAGCAGCATAATCATCAGCACGAACATCATGAATCGCCGCATGCACACTTCATCTGTGAAGCCTGCGATAAAATTTACTGCTTTCCGATAGAGGAAAAGCAGATTGACTTAAAGAAGGCTGAGCTCGAAGGGTTCAGCATTAAACAACACGAAATCCGGCTGCATGGTACCTGTCCGGTCTGCAAATAAACTATGAAAGCTATATCTCAAGTAAATATATTTTCCAAGCTAAGTATATACTTATCAAGTATCTGCATCATTCACTGCCTTGCTGTTCCCGTTCTGATCGTAGCACTACCTGCTATGAGTTTCTTTACGGGTAGCACATTTGAAATGATTTTGATACTCACGGTAGTGCCCCTTAGCGCTTTTGGTTTTTTCCCAACATGGATGCGGCACAAGAACAAAACGTATCTAACCGTGTACCTAACGAGTGTACTTTTACTGCTTACCGGGCAATTTGGCTTCAGCCATGATCATTCGGCATCAGGTGTACACATGGCCTCTTTTGAACATCTGGCTGAGCTTGTAATTCTGGTTAGCGGCGCCCTCGGGCTTGCTTGGGTTACCTACAAAAACTCAAAGCACACGCACAGCTGCAAGAACCCGCATCATAAGCATTGAAAAACTAAATTTAAAAGCTGAGTACCCTACTCAGCTTTTATAGCAGGTAATTCCACCCGAAAAGTTGAACCTATACCTTCTTCACTTTCGAAGGAAAGTTTCCCTTTATTCTTCTCTGCTATATCCCGGCACAGCAATAGTCCGATTCCAGTGCTTTCTTCACCTTCTGTGCCAGATCTTGAAACATTTTCATCCAAACGAAAGAGCTTATCCTGCATGTAAAGCGGAATTCCAATACCTGAGTCGCTTACTTCGATAATACTTGTATCGGGGGAATTACTAAAGGCACGTATTTCTATTTTTCCGTTTTTAGGGGTAAACTTAATGGCATTAGAGATGAGGTTCCTCATTATACTGTTAATCATGTTATGATCAACATAAAGGGTGAGGTCGTCTTCAACATTCTGATTTATAGTTAGTTTCTTTTCTTTTGCCATGGCCTCATACATGCTGAGGCCCTCCTGAATCAGCTGTGTTGCTTTGATGTCTGTCGGCTTATAACTCACCAATCCCATTTGCAAACGTGCCCAGTCGAGCAGATTGAGCAACAGCTTGTACATATCAGATGTACTTGAGTATAAGGCAGTTGAGTACTCAACAATGTCTTCGATTGAGATATCACGTGCATTGTTTGAAAGAATCTCGGCCAGCCCCATAGTACCGGAAAGCGGCCCCCTTAAATCATGTGCTATAATAGAAAAAAAACGGTCCTTTTCGGCATTAAGCGCTTTAAGCCGATTAGCATCTTCTTTGATTATGGCGCGGGTTTCAATTAGTTCTTTATTAAGCTTTTCAAGCTCCGCATTTTTTTCTCTAAGCTGCGCTCTGGAAGCTCTGAGCTGCAGATGGGTTTTCAGTCGGATTAACACTTCCTCTGATTTGAAGGGCTTTGTAATGTAATCAACGGCGCCCTGCTTGAAACCGGTAATGATATCCTCAATCTCACTTTTGGCTGTAAGGAAAATTATGGGGATTTCATCCGCTTCAGCATCAAGCCTGATTTGATTACAGGTTTCATAACCATTCATTTCCGGCATCATAACATCCAGCAGTATTAGATCCGGCTTTTTCTCTTTAACAAATTTAATTGCTTTAATCCCGCTGTTCACTGCACTAACTTTATAGCCCGACTTAGCAAGCAGAGTGGAAATAAGCTGTAGGTTACGAGGGTTGTCATCAACAACCAGAACCGATGCAGGATATGGAGCGTTGGTGTCTACGTTCATTGTATCTGAAAGAGGCTTAAGATAAAATTGCTATACGAGATTTCTGATATTAATAATTGTCGCATTCAGCTTTTCGATGTTTCTTGAAAAATTTTCAAAATCGAATCTTTCTGCGTCGCTTTTAAGAGCAATAACTAATGATTCGAAATGTGAGATTCCAACCTGTTCACAAATTTCCTCCAGCTCGTCTAAAAATTCTGCAAGCAAATCAGTATCCATAAACTGAAGTAAATCATCGAGATGCTTAACAGCTTTCTTGTCGAAAAGCGAAATGAAAGGCTGAGCCTTGGCCACACTTAAGACAGGCAAGGACTCAGACGAATCGGATGAACGCTGCTTGCTCTGCAGCATAACATCCTCCTCAATTGTGCTCTTTCTTTTTATTTCATTTGGCAGATGCTGAACAAGAACATTAATAAGCTCATCCCGTGAAACGGGTTTTCTCAGGAATCCGTCAAAAAGATCTGCAATGCGGTCCTCATCGTGTTTCATAGAAGAGGCAGTAAAGGCAACTATCGGTATCTTGTTTGTTCGGGGGTCTGATTTTAGTTCTTTTGTAGCTTCATAACCGTTTTTTACGGGCATGCGAAGATCCATCAAAATCAGGTCCGGCTTAATTTCGAGAGCTTTATCAACCCCGGCCTGTCCATTAGTTGCCTGTATGAGATTTACGTTTTCAAACCCTACCAAAAAGCTTTTTACCAAATCTCTGTTGAAGACGACATCATCAACGAGTAGAAGTTTTACCGGTTTGAATGTGACCTCTTTGACCGACCAATTAAAATTTTGTGTTTTAACGGGTTCAACATTTGAGGTTTCAACATCGTGAAACACCACTATAAAGTTGCTTCCTTTGCCAATTTCACTTTCGATACGAATTTCACCGCCAAGCATCATTACCAGTTTTTTGGTGATAGCAAGCCCGAGACCGGTTCCCCCGTATTTTCGGGTATTATCACTCTCTACCTGGAAAAAGGAATCAAAAATACTCTCGTGAAACTCTTCACCGATACCGATGCCTGAATCTTGTATTTCAAGGGAGATGTCGTAAAGATCATTTGTTATTTCCCCCGGCTTGGCGTGTGCACGGATTACGATACCGCCTTCCGTCGTAAATTTAATTGCGTTGCCAATCAGATTAAACAGAATCTGCCGAAGCCTTACGTCATCAAGCAGCACTATTGACGGCAAAGTATCTGAAATATCAAGGTCGATTGTAAGTTTTTTATCATCCGCTTTATTGGAAAATACCTGAATCATTTCATTCAGAATATTATGGATATTAAGCGGTTCTTCCTGAACTTCAAGCTGACCTGATTCAATTTTTGACAGGTCGAGGATATCATTTATGAGTGATAGCAGTGTTCTTCCGCTACTCATGATTGTAGAAAGATATCCTTTGTTTCGTTCGTCATCAGTCGTATTGAGCAATATCTCGCTGAATCCGAGGATGGCATTCATCGGTGTACGAATTTCATGGCTCATATTAGCGAGGAACTCTGATTTTGCTCTGTTTGCTTCTTCAGCTTTTCGCTGTGCTTCCAGAATAGCTTTTTCGAAATGTTCCCTGAAAATTGAACCAGCAATTATATCACCCGCCAGCCTTAGCAGTGATATGTGTTCTTCTGACCAAACGCGCTGTTTGCGAACCGAATCAAAACCTATGAACCCTACAAAGTCTTCTCCATAAAACATGGGGATTGCAAGAAGCGAAATAATTCCTTGCGGTTCAAGTATTTCTCGTTCTACATGATATTCAGGCGGAATTTCAGACACTTTAGGAATATAAACATACTCTTTCTTTCCGAATTTCTCCTTCCACTTAGGAACCGCATCAAAAGGAATGCCGATGAGATTATCAATTTCGGGGTTTATGCCTTCAGCACACCATTCAAAAGTATTGTCAACTGTGTCACTAATTTCCTGATGTTCAAAAATATATACGCGGTCTACATTAGCATATTCGCCTAAGATGCGAAGAGTTTCATTGATGGCATCATGCAGACCGTGTACCCCTGTCTGAATCAGCATGGATGCAAATCGGTTAATCAAACTGTGCAGCTCATTTAACCCCTGTAGTTTTTCTTCACTTTCTCTGAGTGCAAGCCTGGCTTTGCCTGCTTTTTTTATCAGCCCGTAAGCCATTTGTGCGTTTTCGGCTTTACCGCCCGGCGACACTGAGATTTCCATCCATTCCGACTCACTTCCTGCAACTCTGAACTCGGCACTTCGCTGGGTATTCTGACCGATGGCGTTTTTTATTTCATCAATTACTTCAGGCAGATCTTCGCCGTTGATATATGCCGAAAGTTCCTTTTCGGGTTTATCAGTAGTCGATGAAAAAATAATACCCGGATTCTGATTAAAAGAATCAAAGGTCAATTTCTGTCCGGATTCTTCCAGAAAAACACAAAATGTAAGAGCCGGTATATTTTCGAGCAGTTCCGCAGGTGTTCTTCCGGTATTCATACGATGCATTCGGATTTGTTTCACAGGTTAATATACAGAAGTTCATATGTCAACAGGCTTCTATTGTGCCGCAGAATATAAAGATGAGCCCCTGAATAATTTTTCTTAAGGTAGATGGGCTTAAAATACTTTATTTTTTGGTCACTTTTAGTCTCTTTTTCGCAAACTACACCCCATTGCAAACTTCATCAGCTCATAAAACAAGATTATGAAGCTTGGGTTTGGGTTAAAAAGAACAGCCCCTGAAAACAGGGGCTGTTCTATATATTAATAAATTGTGAAGTTATAAGTCTCTGCAGATGTTATCCGGCAGTTCAATTGTTTCTTCATGAACATCACCATCATTGAAACCGGAAAGGTCAACGTTGTATTCGTACCAGCGGTTTTCAAAGTAAGTTCCGAATAAATAAGTTCCGGGCTCAGGAATTCCAAGTGTGATGCGCCCTTGCCTTGTATTACCGACGTGCAGCCACTGTCCGTCTTCGGTATCAGGTTTAATCAGAATTGGAATGTTGGGCCTGAGTTCTACATCTTTACCCGGGCAAATACCGGTGCCGCTGAATGTAATTACGGTTTCGGATACACTGCCCAAATCGAGATTCACTGGTTCAGAATTACAAAGCTGTGGAATATCAACTTCAGCAATAACATTGTTAAAAAGATCAAGTATTTCAAGCCTGCCGGGAATATCTTCCGGTACATTTGTCAGCTCAATAAAACGGCTTCCATCAGAAGCTACTTCAGATGGGAATAGGCCCATAAATACATTTTCGTCGGTATCAGTCCGCAATAGCCTGCCAATTGCCGGCATCTGAAGGCCTGTTAAATTTACCTGAACACCTGATTTACATACGGGGCTTGCATAAGCTGCATTCCAAAAAGACCAGTGATTCGTTTGGCCTAAAATGTACATCGGAGGGAAATCGGGTCCAAAATCCGGGTCATCTGCCGGTGTTTCCATAACCTGAGCTTCAAATTCGAAAGTCCACTCACCCAGGTCGCGGTCGTAGCTCCATATGGGAACACTTGAACCTACCATAACGCGTTCACCGCTTCGGTTAAAAACCCCTTCAGGTAATCCGATAATAAACTCCATAAGGCCGTCAGCTGTACGTACAAGCTGCCCGCCAATCGTGAAAGACACCGACATGAAACCAGCAGGTGTAAAGTGAACTGTTGCACCTTCGGTTTGCAGATCTGACATCAGGCCACCCGGAATGCCGGAAATTTCATCAAAATTTGAAACCACACCAGCTAACCCACCAGGAAAGCTTTGTAAGGATTCTCTTTCTTTATGGTTAAAATGGAAAACTTCTGCGGAAAGCTCCCCATTCAAGGCTGTGCCGTTTGCATTAAAGAGACGGGTTCCCTGAGGTATTCTGATTGTCAGTGGCGTTTGCATTCCGAGCTGCTCACCGCTTAATACTACATCAGAGACAGTTCCTCCACCTGAAGAAACAGTAGTAATCGCCGCAACTGAAGCTCCGTTTACCCCCTGCGGGAGAGTGTTTTTATTCACCATCCTTATTTCAAATGCATTTGAGCCTACAGTGTTTACGAATAAACGCTGTGTTGTGGCGATAAAATCACCTGACGGGGCACTTACCTGAGCCACAAGCTCAACCGGGTTTTCCCGGCTTGGGGTACGGCCGTCACGAATTGCAAATGAAACAAATCCTCTGCGTGATTCAAAAGAGTTCCGCTCACGGCTTAAAAGGTCAATTACCTGGCCTTCATCAGTACCGGTTAGTGTTATAGTAACATTCTGATCGCCGGAAAAACCAATTGGTTCATTCGTGGAGGCATCTCTGAATATTACAGAAACCGTTGTTTCTCGTTCTTTTGTATCAAGTATTACTTTAATGCCGTCAAGAGGGTCGGTAATATCACAACCACTCAGGTAGAATAATGCAGACAAAAGGAGCGTAAATAAGGCTCCTTTAATAAGTTTAATGCCGTTTGTCATAATACGTGGGGAATGAGATTGGAAATAAAATAAATTATTGCGGAATAAATGCAGTTAAGCTGCATCTGCATAATCTTAGTTGATGCGGTAGGTAAATGAGAATGTAATTACAGGATACAGGGTTGCCCAGCTAAGATTTTCTTCGAGCTGCGGGGCCTGAGATGCAGAAGGCGACAGTAAGCCATCTGCAGTGAGGCTCACGGCTGGTTTTCCATGCAGGAGAACACCAAAATCGGTGTTAAAACCGAACCTTGAACCGGAGAATACATTTCCAAAACCAATACCCAGATATGGTGAAACAGGGCTAAAGGTTACTTCGGCATCTAAATTCCCAAGCTCATCAGGTGAATACACATCCCCACCTATTGTATAGGATTTTTTGGGCAATAAAGAAGTGTTTACGGCATTTGCATTATACACAAGACCTGCAGACAATCTTAGGCTTGTTTTGTACGGATGCCAGTCTAACAAAGCCGAGAAGGTTGAAAGTGAAAGAGATGCATCAACATCATAATCGTCACTTGCACTGGTTTCGTACAGGTAACTGGCATTCAGGAAGTTGCCCCCTACACGAACATTTAAGGGTTCATAAACGCGCATGATACCTTCAAAGCCGATTCCTTGTGTTCCGAAATTAAGTTTCGCGCCAAATGATTGCGCATTAACCTCATTTACAGATAGTAAAAGAAAAAAAGCCGTTAGCGTACTGTAGATTATTTTTTTCATATATGAAATGTTTGATTTACTGCTATTGGTAGAGTTAATAGGGGGTTGTATCGCAAAGTTACCACCCGACTTAATTTAAAGGTTTTAACGCTATTATTTAAATCCGGCACTTAATTAATTGACTTCGGAGATTTCGCCTGTATATATCCTTATGCCATTAAAAAAGATGCAGATCAATTCTGCATCTTTTGGGGGTAAAACACAGGTTGCCAGAGCTGTTCTGCCCTGCTAAAAGCCATATTTAACTTTGTACCAGTTAACTGTTTCACGCAAATCGCGACGGAAATCCTGCGTATTTTGCCAGCCAAGCTCATTTTCCAGTTTAGTGGCGTCTATCGCATAGCGAAGATCATGTCCGGGCCGGTCGGTCACAAAGGTGATAAGGTTTTTATAGTCTCCGTTGGGCCCGTTAGCTGCCAGCTCATTTAGCTCATCACAAATAGCCCTCACAAGGTCAATATTCTTCCACTCATTCCGGCCCCCTACATTGTAGGTTTCACCGCTTCTGCCTTCATGAAAAACCATATCGATGGCCTTGCAGTGATCCCTTACAAAGAGCCAGTCTCTGATATTTTCACCTTTACCGTAAACAGGTATTGGTTTTTTATTTAGAGCTGTTCGTATTACCACCGGAATAAGCTTTTCATCGTGCTGATGCGGGCCGTAATTATTGGAGCAGTTTGTGGTTACAACATTCATTCCGTAGGTATGATGGTATGACCTTACAATAAAATCACTGGATGCCTTGCTTGCAGAATAAGGAGAGTTTGGTGCGTATGGTGTAGTTTCAGAGAAAAGCCCCGTATCGCCTAAAGTGCCGTAAACCTCATCAGTAGAAACATGATGAAAGCGAAATGAGCCAAAATATTTTCCACTCTCATTCCAGAAAGCGCGGCATTCTTCGAGCAGGTTGAAGGTGCCAAGCACGTTTGTCAGAATAAATGGTTCAGGCCCTGTAATGGAATTATCTACATGCGATTCGGCAGCTAAATGGATGATACCATCGGGCTTAAACGAACGGACTAACTGTCGTACAGCATCCCGGTCAACAATATCTGTTTTTGAAAAAGAATAACGCGTACTCTTTTCCAAAGGCTTAAGATAGGTGAGATCTGAGGCATAGGTCAGTTTATCTGCATTCAGAATGTGATAATCAGGATAGGCCTCATGCAGATGCAGAATGAGATTTGAACCAATAAAGCCGGCGCCGCCGGTAATCAGGAGTTTCATAGATGTGAAATTTAAGGTTGAAGGTTATGCGGGCCCTTGTAAACGGGCAGTTCATCTTCCGGAACATCTTTCAGCAATCGGGCTGTTTTGTCTTTTTCACTCAGTATGGGGTTTTCAAGGCTCCAATCGATGCCTATTGCCGGGTCGTTCCAATATACAGACCTCTCACTTGCGGGGTCGTAATAATCAGAACATTTGTACTGAAAATCGGCTTCCTCGCTGAGAACAACAAAGCCGTGTGCAAAACCTTCCGGAATGAAAATCATACGCTTATTTGCGTCAGACAAAACGGACTTCACATGCTTTCCGAAAGTCGGGGAGCCTTTCCGTATATCAACTGCAACATCAAGTACTTCACCCCGGGTTACCATCACAAGCTTGGCCTGCGGGTTGCGGAACTGATAGTGAAGCCCCCTCAATGTTCCTTTTTTGGAACGGGAAAGGTTATCCTGTACAAATACGGAGGGTACTCCGGCTTCATCAAACCAGCTCTTACGGTAAGTTTCCGTAAAAAAACCCCTGATATCCCCGAATATTTTGGGTTCGATAAAAACAACGTCGTCAATTTCTGTTCGAATAACTTTCATAAGGCGATTATGTTAAGAGGATGAGTTTAGTTCGCTAAGCACACGTTTTATGCCGTCGGCCATGTGATACGATACGCCCCCGCTTATTTCTTTGAAGCGGGATGTATCCAGTTTAGAGTAAGCAGGGCGTTTTGCAACCATAGGGTAGGCATCGCTGCCAACGGGCTCCGTTTCTACCTTAATACCAGCTTCATTAAATATGGCGTTCGCAAAGTCAAACCAGGAGTACATTCCTTCAGTTGTAACATGAAAAATACCGCGCTCAGGCGTCTGTAGTATTCTGAGCGTTGCGTCAACCACATCGAAGGTGAAGGTAGGTGAACCAAACTGATCGTTTACAATGGTCAGTTTGGGCTTTTCGGAACCAAAACGAATCATTGTCTTCATAAAATTTTTACCGTAAGCGCTGCAAAGCCATGCGATACGGATTATCAGATAATTCTTACCCGACTGCTGAATAGCCTGCTCTCCCATAAGTTTAGCTTCGCCGTATTTATTGACCGGATTTACGGGTGCATCAATCGGATAACCTAATGGATAAGCCTGCTTGTCTTCAATATTACCGCTAAAGACATAATCAGTCGAATAATGAACGAAGACTATTCCCTTTGCATCACAAAGCTCTGCTATTGCAGCCGGCGCACTGTGATTTAGTAAATTATTGGCTTTGAAATCAGATTCAGCGCCATCCACATTTGTATAGGCTGCACAATTCAGAACAACGTCTGGCTTGTGCTCATCCAGGTAAAGAGCAACTGCTTCGGTATCGGAGATATCAAGCTCCTGATAATCTGTAGCAGTAAATGCCAGGTTTTCCCGGCTAAGTCTTTTGGTCCACTCCAGCCCAAGCTGACCTTTGGCACCCAAGATTAAATATTTCACGGGGTACTTGTTTGATGAAGGGTAATAAGTAGATACTCAGGTATTAAGGTAAAACAGTAGGCACAAATAACAAATCTGTTTTACCAATTTTGCAGGTGTTAATAAGGCCCTGTTAAAAAAACAGCCGGAAATGCTTTTTCGATTTCCGGCTGTTTTTGTGTTCTTTTCGTTTGTCTGCGAATTTTTGTTGTGCTTACAGCAGCATCCCCATTGGCTCTTCCAGCAAGCTGCGAAGTGTTTGCAGGAATTGGGCTGCAAGTGCGCCGTCAACTACGCGGTGATCGCTTGAGAGGGTTACTTTCATGCGTTTGCCGGGTACAACTTCACCGTTTTCTATTACAGGAACGTCACGAATGGCACCCACTGCAAGAATGCAGGCGTTTGGCGGGTTGATGATGGCCGTAAACTCTTCGATACCAAACATGCCGAGATTGCTGATTGTAAAGGTACTGCCTTCCATCTGATCCGGCTGAAGCTTTTTCTCTTTGGCTTTACCGGCAAGCACACGCACTTCATTGCCGATTTCGGCAAAGCCTTTTCTGTCAGTATCGCGGATTACCGGCGTGAGGAGTCCGTCTTCTACAGCAACTGCAACGGCAATGTGCACATCTTTGTGCATCCGGATTACATCGCCCAGCCAGGAGCTGTTTATTTTCGGATGCCGGCGCAGTGCAACGGCACAGGCCTTCACAACCATGTCGTTAAAGCTCACTTTAACATCAGGCATGGCATTGAGGCTTTCGCGCATCTGAACCGCTTTCTTCATGTCGATGTCGATCGTCTCGTAGAAGTGCGGGTTCGTGAACATGCTTTCGCTCAGGCGGCGCGCAATCGTTTTGCGCATCTGATTGATGGGGATGTCCTCATAATTGGCTGCAGGGGCAGTGGCCGTTTTCGCAGCCTGTTTTTGTTCTGCTTTGGGTTCAGGTTTCGGAGCTTCAGCCTTTGCCTCAAAACCTTCGATATCTGCTTTAACCACACGACCGTTAGGCCCCGAACCTTTCACACTGCTTAGATCAATCCCTTGCTCTTCTGCCATTTTCCGGGCAAGTGGCGATGCCTTTACGCGTCCGCCGTCTTCGTTTGGAACCTTCTCTTCAGAAGATGCCTCGCCTTCGAGTTCGCCGAACAGCGGATCAAAAGCTTTATCATCTTTCTTTTCTTCGGCCTCAGAATCATTCTTTTTTGGTTGCTTCGGAGCTTCTTTCGATTTGGAATCGGATCCGCCATCAAGCAAACCGCTGATGTCTTCCCCTTCATCTCCGATAATTGCGATGATGCCGCCAAGCGGGATGGAATCCCCCTCAGATGCCACAAGCTTAAGCACAGTGCCATCATCAAAAACTTCTACATCCATGGTAGCCTTATCAGTTTCAACTTCTGCGATGATGTCGCCTGAGCTTACCTTGTCTCCTTCTTTCACATTCCATTTAGCAATAACACCCTCTTCCATGGTGTCACTGAGTTTGGGCATATCAATAACTATAGCCATAACTGCAATCCTTAGCTTTAGCGGTGATTAGTTTTTATAGGTCACGGCTTTCACCGCGTCAATTACTTGTTTAGGGCCGGGCAGCCAGAGATCGAACAGATTCTTGGCGAATGGTGCCGGCACATCGGGGATGGTTACACGCTGAACAGGTGCATCGAGGTAGTCGAATGCATCCCGCTGAATTACGAATCCGATCTCAGCGGCCATACCTGCAAAAGGATGGGATTCATCCACAATTACACAACGGTTGGTTTTTTTGATGGATTCTATCACCATCTTAAAATCAAAGGGCTTCATGCAGCGGGGGTCGATTACCTCGGCTTCGATACCGTCTTTGGCAAGTTCTTTTGCCGCCTGCTGAGCGATATGATACATCTTGCCGTGTGCAACAATGGTAACATCATCGCCTTCGCG
This sequence comes from Balneolales bacterium, assembly GCA_020832405.1. Lineage (GTDB taxonomy): Bacteria > Bacteroidota > Rhodothermia > Balneolales > Cyclonatronaceae > Cyclonatronum. The sequence continues at coordinate 66,560 of JAFIET010000007.1, read as the reverse complement.
CTTGATTTTACCGACGCCAAACGGAATGAGGTATTCTTCGTCCGGCACTTCCTGTTTCATAGCGTACATCTGCTCGGATTCAAGAAAGATAACCGGGTCGTCGTCGCGGATAGCGGTTTTGAGCATGCCTTTGGCATCGTAGGGCTCGGAAGGGTACATCACTTTCAGGCCCGGAATGTGGGCATACAGGCTTTCATAGGCAACGGAGTGCGTAGCTCCGAGCTGACCCGCTGAGGCGTTCGGGCCGCGGAAAACCATCGGAAACTTTACCTGTCCGCCGCTCATGTACCGGATTTTGGCTGCGTTGTTCAGGATCTGATCTATACCCACAACAGCAAAATTGAAGGTCATAAATTCGATAATTGGCCGTAGGCCGTTCATAGCTGCACCTGCACCGATACCGGAAAAACCGAGTTCCGAAATGGGTGTATCGATTACACGGCGCAGGCCGAATTCTTCGAGCATACCCTGTGTAACCTTGTAGGCTCCGTCGTACTCGGCTACTTCCTCTCCCATGATGATGATACTTTCATCACGGCGCATTTCTTCTACCATCGCTTCGCGGATGGCATCTCTGAATTGTTTAACAGACATTAGATTCTATTCTCCCTTCTGAATTTGTCGTGATGATTAGGTATGGAACGGGAAGTCTTCCTGCACATAAACATGCTCGTACAGGTCGGAAGCCGGCGGAAACTCGCTTTCTTCGGCGAAGTCGATGGCATCGAGCACTTCTTTGTTGATTTCATCCTCGATGCTTTTGATCTCTTCTTCACTTACAAGCTTGTTTTCGAACATGTAGGTCTTCAGGCGCTCGATAGGGTCGAATGAGCGGAATTCTTCGAGCTCTTCCTTGGTGCGGTAATTACCGGGATCACTCATTGAATGACCTCTGTAGCGGTAGGTTTTTACCTCAAGGAAGTAGGGCTCATTGGTTTCGCGGACTTCTTTCGCAATATCAGAGAGTGTATCAACCATAGAGAAGAAATCCATGCCGTTGGCAACGCCGTTTTTCATGCCGTAGGCCTCGCCCCTCTTGTGGAGCTGACCGGCCGAATGGCGCTCAACGGCTGTACCCATTGAGTAACCGTTGTTTTCAACCACGAAAATTACGGGAAGCTTCCAGAGCTGGGCCATGTTGAAGGTCTCGTTTAAAGAACCCTGATCTACCGCGCCGTCGCCGAAGAAACAAATTGCAATACGCCCGTTACCCTGGTATTTATTGGCCATCGCCAGACCGGCGCCAAGCGGAATATGTGCCCCAACAATCGCGTGGCCGCCCCAGAAGTGTTTTTCAACATCAAAAAAGTGCATGGAGCCGCCTTTACCTTTTGAGCAGCCGGTCACCTTTCCAAAGAGCTCGGCCATGCACGCATTCGGACTTGTGCCCCGTGCGAGTGCAAGGCCGTGCACCCGGTAGGCACTGATAATATCATCATCATCATTCAGCACGTGTACAGTACTTGCTGAAACGGCTTCCTGACCAATGTAAAGGTGAAGGAAACCACCGAATTTTCCTTTTTGATACATTTGTGCTGCCCGTTCTTCAAAACGGCGCTGCAAGTACATGTTCCGGTAAATTTCCGGAAGCTGTTCATCTTTTATACCTAAGTCCTTGTGATTTTTGGTTGTAGGTTTAGGAAGCGTTGTGCTCTTGTAAACCTTCCCTGTGGGTGTAAACCCTTCATCGGCTTTTTTTGCCATAATTTCAGGAATATATTGGTTAGGGTTAACTAATGATCAGTTTTCAGTTCTCGGGCAATCCCAAAACGGCCCGTTTTTTATATTTTTATTTTTGAATAAAGCTGTTGATAATATCCGTTGCTTTATCAAGTGCTTCCTGCAGCTTTTCCGGTTTCTTTCCTCCGGCTGTAGCAAGGTTAGGCTGACCGCCGCCCCCTCCGCCTACAAGTTTTGCAACAGCACCAACAAGCGCTCCGGCCTTCAGGCCTTTTTGAATGAGGTCATCGGTAACACAAGCCATGATAAATACTTTGCCGTTTTCCTTATCGGCTGTTCCGAGTAAACAAACAGTAGCGGAAGCCCTGCGGTTCAGTACCTCATAACCAAGCTGCTTAAGCTGATTCATGTCAGATCCCTCGATGATGCCTTTTATGAGGGTAACGTTTTCAGAAATGACTTCACCTTTATTAAGCAGCTGTTCAAGCCCTGCACCAGCAAGCTCCATCTTCAGCTCTTTCAGCTCCTTGAGAAGATTTTTGCGCTCGAGCAACAGCTCGTCCACAAAATCAAGCGGATCTTTTCCGGCTCCGGCAGCTTTTTTCAGGCCTGCAAGCGTTTGTTTCTCCGTTCTTAGAAGTGCATCGGCCTGAAGACCTGTTACCGCTTCAATCCGTCGGATACCTGAGGCCACGCTTGATTCAGAGACAAATCGAAAATAGCCGATCTCGCCGGTAGCCTTCACATGTGTGCCGCCACAGAGCTCTGCTGAAAAAGCGGGATCAAAGGTCACAACCCTTACAAAATCACCGTACTTCTCGCCGAACAGCATCATAGCGCCGCGGGAACGGGCTTCTTCTATCGGTACTTCACGCTCATCGGTGAGGGGGATGTTTTCCTGAATCTTTTTGTTGACCTGCTCTTCAATGGTATCGAGCTGTTCCTGTGTTACGGCCTCAAAATGAGAGAAGTCGAAACGGAGTTTATCTGCGGAAACAAGCGAACCCTTCTGAGCAACATGATTTCCAAGTTCCTGTCGCAGGATGGCATGAACAAGGTGAGTAGCGGTGTGATTTTTCTGGATTTCAGTACGAAGGCCGGCATCAATCTCTGCTACACAGGCAGTGGCACCTTCGGGCGGAGCGGTTCGGGTGAAATGGAAGTAAACATCATCTTTTTTACGAACATCGAATACCTGAATGCTTGTATCACCAAAACGCAGTACTCCGGTATCAGCTATCTGTCCGCCGCTTTCAGCATAAAAGGGTGTACGGTTCAGAACAATCTGAAATGAACCTTCCTCAGCTGTTGGGCGCCATGCAATTAGCTTGCATTCAGAAACAAATTCATCATACCCGGTAAACAAGGTAGGCGGAAGTTCATCGTACCCTTTACTGAAGGTCCAGTGCTGCACGCCGGCTGCTTCAGCCTGAAAACGTCCGGCACTTCTTGCACGCTCTTTTTGCTGCTGCATCAGCCGGTCAAAACCAGCTACATCAACGCTGATACCCCGTTCACGTGCCATAAGGCGCGTTAGGTCAATCGGGAAACCATAGGTATCGTGGAGTTTAAAAGCCTGTTCGCCGGAAATAAGTTCTGAACCCTCAGCAAGCTGTTCAAAGAGGCTTATCCCCTGCCCCAGGGTTTTCAGAAAACTGTCTTCTTCTGCTTTGATAACAGAGGTTACGTAGGCAAGCTGCGCCTGAAGCTCAGGGAAAACATGCTCAAAAACTTTACCTATACCGGGTACTAATTTATGCATGAAGGGTTCCCGCAGTTCGAGAACGTCCCAGCCGTAGCGAACCGCACGGCGCAGAATACGACGGATAACGTAACCGCGCCCGTCGTTAGAAGGTGAGGCGCCGTCTGCAACACCAAAAGATACGGCACGGATGTGGTCGGCGATAACACGAATAGCGATATCCGTTTTTTCATCCTCTCCGTATGTTTTTTCCGCCAGACCTGCAATCTCCTGAATGAGTGGCTGAAATACGTCTGAATCGTAATTAGACTTTTTCCCCTGAAGCACGGCGCAAATGCGTTCAAAACCCATACCGGTATCAACGTGCTGTGCAGGCAGCTTGTGCAGGCTGCCGTCAGCCTGCCGGTTAAACTGAATGAAAACCAGGTTCCAGATTTCCATCACGCGGGGATCGTCAGCATTAACGAGGGTTGCACCGTCCACTTTGGCACGCTCCTCATCGGAGCGTAGATCAACATGAATTTCAGAACATGGACCGCACGGGCCTGTATCTCCCATTTCCCAGAAGTTGTCTTTTTTGCCAAACCGAAGAATGTGTTCCGGCTTTATTGAGGTTACTTCCTTCCAGAGCGCAATGGCTTCCTCATCAACAGGCAGACCGTCCTGTTCATCACCACCAAATACGGTTGCGTAAAGCCTGCCGGAATCAAGTCCCCATTGTTCCACCAGGAGTTCCCACGCCCACGAAATAGCTTCTTTCTTGAAATAATCTCCAAAAGACCAGTTCCCCAGCATCTCGAAAAGCGTGTGATGATAGGTGTCGATACCGACTTCTTCGAGATCGTTGTGTTTGCCACTTACACGGATACATTTTTGGGTGTTGGCAGCTCTCGACCAATGCCGCCCGTCCTGAGCATAAGTTTGCTGTTCACCCAAAAAAATTGGTTTGAATTGATTCATACCTGCATTAGTAAACAGCAGGGTCGGATCGTCCTGCGGCACTACCGGTGCACTTGCCGTAATAGCGTGTTCTTTGGCAGCAAAGAAGTCAAGAAATTCCTGCCTGATTTCAGCAGATGATTTATGTTGCATAAATAGTTGTTCTGAAACAGCTTATTAGGTGAGTGAATGAGCAAAATTTCTAAGAACTTTGCCCATTGAATGAACCGAACAATAGCGAATTGGTAATTCTGAAAATAGTGATTAAAGAAGGCCGGCTAAATGAATGGCATAAAATACAAAAAATATGTTTTTATTCGGTCGCTGTCAGCGAAAAAAGCATGCTGATTATCGCTATGCAGGCTTAATTACTGATAACAGGGTTTCAGAGGCCGGCCTTGCTGATTAAGTTGCGGGGTTTACTCTTCTTCTCTGATTTCAATTTTTTCGATTTTATCGCCCGCTTTTATTTTATCAACAATATCTACGTTTTCGGTTACCTTTCCGAATACAGTATGCCTGCGGTCGAGGTGAGCGGTATTATCGCGATTATGACAGATAAAAAACTGTGAGCCGCCGGTATCGCGCCCGGCATGAGCCATCGACAAAACTCCGCGGTCGTGGTACTGATTTCCGCCGTCGAGTTCGCACTTGATCTTGTAGCCCGGGCCGCCAACTCCGGTTCCTTTAGGGCATCCGCCCTGAACTACAAAACCCGGAATTACTCTGTGAAAGGTGAGTCCGTCGTAGAAGCCCTCTTCTGAAAGTTTAACAAAATTGGCAACGGTGCCGGGAGCATCTTTTTCGAAAAACTCAATTTTCATTACTCCGTGTTGGGTGGTCAAAAATGCTGTTTTCATAATTTTAACGTCTGTTTTTGGTTTGATTGCTTATTTGGGTTGCCTGATGCTCAAATAGATAAATTCAAAGATCAGGTTCAGGCAGCCTGATCTTTATACTGAAGTTCGTACAGCCTGCGGTAAATTCCGTCACGCTTTTTGATGAGCTGCTGATGGGTGCCCTGCTCCCTTATTTCGCCTTTATGCATCACCAGAATTTTATCGGCATGCTGTATGGTTGCAAGCCTGTGAGCAATAACGATAGAGGTTCTGTTTTTCAGGAGGGTATCAATGGCATTGGTTACCAGTGCTTCCGTTTCAGAATCAACGTTTGAGGTAGCCTCATCAAGAATGAGAACACCGGGGTTGTAAACGAGCGCGCGCATGAAACACAACAGCTGACGCTGCCCCATCGAAAGGGAAGCACCCCGTTCATGAAGTACGTAATTATACCCGCCGGGTAATTTTTCGATGAAGCGGTCTGCTTCAACAGCTCTTGCAGCAGCAACAACCTGTTCCAAACTTATATTTTGGTTGCCCAGGGTAACATTGTCATAAACTGAGCCTGAAAACAGGGCGTTATCCTGCAAAACGAGTCCGAAACATCGCCTGAGACAACTGAGGGCGTAGTTTTTGATGTTATGTCCGTCAATCAATATCTCCCCTTCTTTGATATCATAAAAACGCATCAGCAAATTGATGAGTGTTGTTTTCCCAGAGCCTGTTGCACCAACTACAGCTACCGTTTCCCCGTCATTAACTGAAAAACTGACATTCCGCAGAATTTGCTCACCATCCTCAAGATATTTGAAAGATACATTCCGGAAGCTAATATCGTGCGATTTGGGTTTCAGGGTGATGGGATGTGATACTTCTTTAACTTCATTTTCCTCATCCATCACGCTAAAAATCCGTTCTGATGATGCAAGCGCACTTTGAAGGGTATTGAACTTATCAGACAAGTCCCGAATGGGCAGGAAAAATAAACGCACATATTGAATAAAAGCAACGAGTATGCCGAAAGTAAGTGTGCCGGATAACACGCTTGCACCACCGTACCAGATTACAAGTGCCATTGCAAGACTGGAAAGCACTTCAACAATAGGCCAGAATACAGCAAAATAAAAGATTGTGCGGATATGTGCCGCTTTGTGTTCATTATTAATTGCACTGAACTTTTGCATTTCTTTCTTTTCACGGCCGAATAGCTGTACAATGCTCATCCCGTTGATGTGTTCCTGCACAAAAGAGTTGAGCCGTGCAATCCAGTCGCGAATGTCTAAAAAGGCTACCCTTACTTTAGATTTAAACCAAAAGGTTGCATAGAAAAGAACCGGTAATATGCTTATGGAAACCAGTGTGAGTTCCCAGCTCATGGCGAACATGAACAGCAGAATGAAAAATATTCGGAAAAGATCACCGATGATGTTCACAACCCCGGATGAAAGCAAATCACTCAGGGCTTCAATATCGTTAGTGGTTCGGGTGATGAGCTTTCCGATTGGGTTTCGGTCGAAGAACTGAACGTGTAACGACTGAATTTTTTCAAATACGGCATTCCTTAAAGAAAGAAGCGCGCCCTGACCGATCCAGCGGGTTATAAAAGTTACGCCCACCATGAGTACACTTTCAACAACCAGCACCCCGAAAATAAAGAGTACTATTTTAGTGAGACCGGGTACATCGCCGGTTGCTATGTAATCATCAATAGCAATCTGAATCAGAAATGGTCGCAGGGGCCCTGAAAAGGAGACAACGAGTGTGAGTACCAAAGCAAGAACGAGGTACCATTTGTAGGGCTTCAGAAACTGATAAAGCCGTCGAATCAGTGTTGAATCGACGGCTTTAGAATCAGATTTTTGCTTTTGTTTAGAAGCGGTCAAAATCGTCGTAAGGGGTACGGGGTTTTATCGGAAGTTTTGACTGATCCATGTCTTTGTCAAAATCCTTTCCGGTATTGTTTCGGTCACGACTCTGTGTGTCTCGGTTACGGCGTTCGAAGCGGTCATCGCGGGAGTCCCGTGTATCGCGTGTATCGCGGTTTTCAAAACGACGGTTCCGGTTGTCGTAGTCTCGGGGAGGGGCACCACGATTATCGCGGTTATCTCTGTTATCCCATTCGCGCGGGCCGCGGTTATCGTACGGACGGCTGCCCCGGTCATCATAAGGGCGGCTTGAGCCACTGCTGCGGTTATCATATGGTCTGCCGCCGCCGCGGTTATCATACGGACGGCTACCGCCTCTGTCATCATAATCGCGCCTGAAACCGCCCCCACTTCCACCGCTGCGGTTATCGTAAGGTCTTCCGCCGCGGTTGTCGTAGGGTCTTCCTCCTCCGCCGCGATTATCATATGGGCGGCTGCTGCCTCCGCCACGGTTATCGTAAGGCCGGCTTGGCCCTCTTCCGCGATTATCATAGCCACCACGGCCGCCACCACCACCGCGATATCCGCCGCCGGAATCCTGGTCAAATCTTTTTCTCGGACGGAAATACTTACCTCTGCCGCCACCGCCTTTATAGCCGGACCGGGAATAGTTGCCTTTTTCAGGTGTGGTGGTATCGATCTGAATTTTGGCTTTAATAATACCGCGCTCGTGCTCCGGATCGGTCATAATAGGGCGAAGTTCAGTTGCAACCCATGTATCAGGGAAAATTTTGCGTGCTTCTTTTAGCAGTACAAACTGATTGGTGTACCTGGCAGAGAAATGTGAGATAACAAGGCGCTGCACTTCTGCTTTATGTGCAATGGTTGCTGCGTCTTCTGCAGTTGAGTGAAATGTCTCTTCAGCCTTATCCTTAAGATTTTGATCAAACGTAGCTTCGTGATAAAGAATAGTTGCTTTATAGGCAAGTTTAAGCGCATTCACTGAAAAAAGTGTATCGGTAACATAGGCAAAACTGTCGCCTTTTTTAGGTTCACCGACTATTTCAGATGAAGCTACAACGGTACCGTTTTCCAGTTCGACATCCTCACCGGCTTTAAGTTTCTTGTACTGCCAGTCTTCAGTGATACCCATTGATTCAGCTTTGGCTGCATCAACCTTGCCGGGTTTATCTTTTTCCTGAAACCGGTACCCGACACAAAGGTTTTTGTGTTCAAGCGGTCGTGCTTCAATGTAAAACTCCGGGTCGTCAACTACAATTTCATGTTCAAAACCGTCTTTGAATTCCTTGAACACAATTTCAAAAGTCAACTCAATACCTGCTGCTTTAAGAGCTGCTTCCAGAAACTCTTTCAGACCTTCAGGCCCGATAATGTTGAGAACATTTTCACGCCGCTGTAGCTGCATGGTGGAAATAAGGCCTGGCAAACCGAAAAAATGGTCGCCATCCATATGGGAAATAAAAATGTAGTCGATTTTTGAGCGTTTGAGCCCTGCCTGAAGTGCGCGCATTTGAGCATTCTCTCCGCAATCAAACAGGTAAACGCGCCCATCCCGCCATAAAGCAACGGAAGATAAGTGACGTTTGGCTGTTGGTGTTGCAGATGCAACCCCTAATGGTACTATGATCATGGTTTTCTCCTGGGTATCAGTATTTGTGCCGGCAGTGCCGCGACAATCAAGCGCTCAGTCCTAAAGGCAAAGCCAGGCTCGTGGGTGTGTTGGTTGGTTGATGTGTTGAGGTGTCAGATGTGGTATTTAAAGCTGAGCCAATTCTTGTTCAAGCAGCTGTTTCTTATACATAGTTGCATAATAGCCCTGTTTTGCAATTAGCTCTTCATGCTTCCCTGATTCGGTAATTTTGCCATCTTTAAGCACAAAAATGCAATCGGCATCCTTTACAGTAGAAATTCGGTGGCTTATCAGTACAGTTGTTTTGGATTTAAATTCAGATTTAAGATGGGTTAGTATTGCATCTTCAGTTTTTGTGTCAACAGCGCTTAGTGAGTCATCCAGAATCAGGATTGAGGGCTTTCTTATTATTGCGCGTGCTATGCTTGTGCGCTGTTTTTGACCGCCAGAGAGGGTTATGCCTCTCTCTCCGAGCATTGTATCAAAACCATTTTCGAATTCATTTATGTTTTCAAGTACCTGAGCATTGTCTGCTGCTCTTTCAATTTCCTTAATAGAACAATTTTCTAAACCAAATGCAATGTTTTCAGCTATTGTATCTGAAAATAAGAAAGTATCCTGAGGTACAAAACCAATATTTTTTCTTAAAACCCCCAGCGGCAGTGTACTTATATCACGGCCGTCAATTTGAATGCTTCCTGCTGTTGGGTTAAAAAGGCGCGGAATAAGCTGCACAAGGGTTGTTTTTCCGCTACCTGTCCGGCCCACAAAAGCTACGGTTTGCCCTGGCTTTATTGTAAATGAAATGCGGTCGAGTGCGAGCGCTTCAGCTTTAGGGTATCTGAACGATATGTTTTGGAATGAAATATGGCCTTTAATTTCCCGGATATCAGATGCAGTTTCCTCGTTATCCTGAATTTCATTTGGTGTGCGCATCATTTTTGCGATGCGTTCCTGTGAAGCTGCCGAGCGTTGTATGAGGTTTATAGTGTAGCCCAATGATGCTACCGGCCAAGTAAGATAGGTAACATGTATGATAAATTCCGCGATATTTCCTACGGTGATGATGCCTTCAACCACCATTATTCCACCCTGCCATATTACCAGCACTATCGAGAGCCCGATAAGCAGGCTAAGCATAGGATGAAATAAAGATTCAACTACATCGAGTCTGAGCTTGCGCCTGCGGTATATTTCGCTTTCATGCATGAACCGCTTCTTCTCATAATCTTCGCGGGCATATGCTTTAATAAGCCTGATACTTGAAAAAGCTTCACTTGCACGGCCGGCAAGAGAGGCGTATTGTTCCTGTATTTCGTTCGACCGTTTGTGTATAAACCCGCTAACCCAGTATGCAAAGAGCGTGAGGGCCGGAAGCGGAAGCAGTGCCCAAAGTGTTAAAACAGGGTTCACAAGAACCATTATGGTAATGATTATGGCCGCCCTTGATACGGTCTGAATCGTGTACATAAACGCGGGACCGAAGTATTCCCGAACACGCTGTACATCTTCGGTAGCCCTTACATAAATATCTCCGCTTTTATTTTGACTGTAAAAGCTTTGGGGAAGCTTTTGGATGCGGTCAAATATTTCATTCCGCATATCAAACTCAATTTTTCGCGAGGTTACGATGAGAGTTTGCCTTGTGGCGTATAACAGAACACCATAGAGCACTACAGCAAGCATGAGATAAGCGGTATTGGTTGCCAGCAGGCCGCCCCCCTCAGCAGACGTGAGGATTTCCCAAAGCCCCAAGCCTGTGTATTTGTTCTCGGTCGTTAGTACTTCTACTGCGTCAATCGTTTGCCGGATCAGAATTGGAATCCAGACCAGGAAGATGTTTGCACTAACAAGAAAAAGGGTACCGAGAAGTACGGTACCCTTGTATTTCCAAAAAAAACGGTTGAGTTTTAAGAGCTCTTTCAACTAATGTATTTACTTCGAAAAACGGTTAGCCCAATGATGGCCCAGTTTGTAACCCGAAACGAAAGCGTGTTCGAGTGTTTTTCCGCGCATGTAATCTCCTGTAAGGGCAATTGGCTTAATATCTCCGCCAAGTTCAACGAAATCCTTATCGAAATAATTTCCCGGCTGCGGGTAACGCCACAACCTCATCTGCGATTCGTCGTACCTGCCCGCCCAGTCGCCGAGTACTTTTCTGAGTTGCTGTGCGATTTCAAGCTCGATGATTTCGGGTGCTGTACCGTCAAATACGTGCTTTTTAGAAAAATCGGACTGTGTATGAACCGTTAAAGCCACCTTTCCATCGGTGTTGCGCTTTGAGTTTTCGTTACAGATCCAGCTTATTACAGGGTTATTAGACACCACCAGACCTGCAAAATCAGGGGCGGGCGCATCTTCGTAAGCAAGCATCAGGGCATGTTTGGGGCTGTACAAAACGCTGTCGATGTCTTTGATTATGGTTTTAAACATTGTTTCATCGATGCTGTTTTCAATTAATCCGTAGGCTTGTACAGCCGGGGCAGCAACTACAATGGCATCAACTTCGAAAGTATCGAAGTTTTCAAGATTGAGCATCCATGCCCTTTTGGTCGTTCTTCGGTCGCCCTGATAGGTGAACCCTATCACCCTTGAGTTGAGGCGTACATCAACCCATCGGCTAAGGTATTTGCCAATAGCATTCATGCCATCTTCACAAACATAGCGACTCTTAGGGGGCATGTTTGGATGTTTATCATACATTTTTTCGCCGTCATGAAAATGAAATGTATCTGTCCATTTTCGTGCTACTCCTTTCTCTGTTAATTCCTGTATGAATTCCAGGAAAAGCGGATCATCGCCTGAAATATAGGGAGCACCGTGATCAAAGCGGACCCCTTCGTATTTATTAGAGTAGCGGGTACAGATTCTTCCGCCGTAACCGCGGCTTTTTTCAAATACAACTACTTCGTGACCGGCTTTGGCCAGAATTCGGCCGGCCGTAAGTCCGGATATTCCGGCTCCTATGATACCAATAAGCATAGTCTTTGTGAATTACAGATTCAGTTAATCGTAAGAAGGTTATTTGTACAGGTAAACTACAACAAAATCAGGTAGAAAAGATAGTCATTCGCGGTTTTACAGCATCTTTTCGGATTAACGCAGGCCAGTAGGCGACAATTTCGCCGGCTTTTGGCCGGCCGCCGGCAAAACCGGTTACAGCACTTGGACCTGTGAGAATAAGAGGTGCCATTTCCATACCGAAACGGTCAAGGTCAGCCTTTGAAGGCCCGCTAAGCGAGACACGAAGCTGTACCTCATCTGGTATATCACGATCATAATCAGGGCCTGCCGGCTGCTCGGTGCAACCGTTGAAGCCAACATATTCAGCATGAAAAGCATCAAACTGAAGTCCAAGATTTTCAGCCCTGGCTTTCAGAATTTCGCCCGCACGAACAGCCTTTTTGAGAGCATCAGGCCAGGCATAGACCAAAGTACCGGTCAATTTGTAACCGTCGAGGTAGCTCGCCGAAACTTTATAGAAAGGTGTTTTAGGTTTGCCTTTAATCCCCCAAACCCTAACCCGGTTATCGCCTTCCTGAGCAAGTTCAATAGAAGTAAAATCGGCTATGCAGTCGGGTGTGATGTACTCGGCCGGATCACCAATTTCATAGAGAAGCTGTTCCTTAACTGTTGCAACGCTAACGAGTCCGCCGGCTTTTTCATGTTTTGTAACGACAAAGCTGCCGTCAGCTGAGGCTTCAACAATAGGGAAACCGATGTTTTCCATGTCGGGAACAAGTTGCCAGTCGGTAAAATTTCCTCCGGAGCTTTGCGCTCCGCACTCCAGTATGTGGCCGGCTACAGTTCCTGCTGCCATTTTATCAGCATCATCAAACCGCCAGCCAAATTCATGAACCATTGGCGCAAGGCACAAACCTGTATCCGTAACTCGGCCGGTAACGACGATGTGAGCACCTGCATCAAGTGCTTCTGCCATAGCTTCGGCACCGAAATATACATTAGCGCTGAGCAGTTTATCTTTTATTTCAGTAACCGCTGCATCTGTTTCCATATTTTTGAGCTCATGCCCTTCCGAGATGAGCCTGTCAAGATCAGGAAGGATGTTGTCGCCGTCAACAACCGCAACTTTGAGGCCGGTATAACCGGCATCACGTGCAATTCGAAGTATAGCATCTTTGCAGGCCTGCGGGTTAACTCCACCACCGTTGGAAAGTACACGTACTTTCCCGGCTGCTATTTCAGGCAAAATTTGCTCAATCACTCCCACAAAATCACGCGCGTATCCAAAATCAGGGTTTCGAAGCTTTTGTTTTTGCATGATTGACATGGTTACCTCTGCAAGGTAATCCATCATCAGATAATCAATTTGGCCAAGTTTAACCTGATTAACCGGGGCTACAGGCAGGTCACCCCAGAAGCCTTGTCCCGATGCGATTCGAATCGTTTTATTATTCAAAATGAAAAGAGTTGATTTGGCAGCGGTCACAGAAACACGCTGAATTTAAGTTCATTAAATTATTGTGGCATACGGCGCACATCATGCCGTCATAACCACTAATTCGTACAAAACAAGCATTCAATCAGTAGCGAATCTGATCTGATTTTAGTACTGAATTTAACAAAGTACCGGTTCATTACCGAATAATCATTCTGGCTTACCCGGCTCCTTGAAATTTTGTTCCGCATAAATTCTGTGCTTCACTGATTCGGCCATAAAGGAGATCCCGGCGTTGATGCTTGCAAGCCCGGCCAACCCGATCCAAAACCAAAGAGCCATATGCCTCAGGTCGAAATAATCCGGACTGTTCGCTTTAATGATGGTTGCTTCTGCTACAAGATTAATTCCGAGTCCGACAAGTACAACCGCAATAATCGCGTAATTCTTCCATTTTTTTAGAGCGTCCATAAGGGATTGTGATTTAATTATATGAAAGTGGTGAAAAAATTCCCGATGCTAAACGCATGCGAAAGGAATACTTACAGTCTTAATCTAACGGTTCATTTACATTCTAAAACCCTGCTGCGTTCCCTAAAACTGAAAATGAGCTTTACATTATTGAAATTCGCACAACCCCTAATCTGCCTAAAAGGTTATCTGCGTTTTTTGTATATTCGGAGCTTAAGTATTTTTCTTCGATATAATTTCTTACTCATTCAGTTTTAAGCATTTTAATGGCTCAGGAAATAACCGCATCTCAAAAAATAGAACTAACATTTCCGGATAAAAGCATTCGCACCTTTCCCGAAGGCACAACGGGTTATGAGGTTGCAGCAAGTATTTCACCAAGGCTCGCAAAAGATGCATTAAGCATAACCCTTAACCAAACCGTACAGGACCTGAGCCGGCCTATAAACCATGGCGGCAGTATCAAAATCAACACATGGGATACTGAAGACGGCAAAACGACCTTCTGGCACAGCAGTGCACACCTTCTGGCGGAAGCCGTAGAAGCTCTCTACCCCGGCGTTAAGCTTGGAATAGGCCCGGCCATTGAGCAGGGGTTTTACTATGATATAGATTTTGGCGACACAACCATCTCGGTTGAAGACCTGCCGGCCATTGAGAAAAAAATGCTCGAGTTAGCCCGAACCAAGGCTGATTTCACACGAAAAGAAATCTCAAAATCAGATGCGCTGGCCTTTTACACCGATAAGAACGATCCCTATAAGCTTGAGCTGCTGAATGAGCTGGAAGACGGTACCATCTCTTTTTACAGACAGGGCAACTTCACTGATTTGTGCCGGGGGCCTCACATTCCTAATACCGAAAAAGTTAAAGCTATTAAGTTGCTTAACGTTGCAGGCGCTTATTGGCGAGGCAAAAGCGACAACAAGCAGCTCACCCGGATATACGGCATAAGTTTTCCTAAGCAGAAAATGCTGGATGAATTTCTGCACATGCTCGAAGAAGCCAAAAAACGGGATCATAAAAAACTGGGCAAAGAGCTTTCAATTTATATGATAGACCCGATGATTGGAAGCGGTCTGCCTGTGTGGCTTCCAAACGGCACGGTGCTTCGCAGAACACTCGAAGCCTTCCTTCGGGATGAACAGGTAAACCGTGGGTATCAGGAAGTCATTACCCCGCATATTGCCAATTTGCGGCTGTATGAAACCTCCGGTCATTACCCTTACTATGCGGATTCTCAGTACGATCCCATGCAGGTGGATGATGAGCGTTACATGCTCAAACCCATGAACTGCCCGCATCATCATCGCATTTATGCCCGCGAGATGCACAGCTACCGCGACCTTCCCATCCGACTTTCAGAGTTTGGCACGGTTTACCGCTACGAGCAGTCGGGTGAGCTTAACGGGCTATCCCGTGTTAGGGGCTTTACGCAGGATGATGCACACATCTACTGCACGCACGATCAGCTGAAAGACGAAATTAAAAATTGTATCGACCTCACTCAGCACGTTTTCGGCGTCTTTGATATGCCTGTTGATATCCGCCTTTCATTCCGCGACGATAACGATGAAAAGTACGGCGGTGAAGCTGAGCACTGGGATCGTGCACAGCGCGAAATACGCGAAGTGGCCGATGAGCTGGGCCTCGACTATACTATTGCTGAAGGCGAAGCCAGCTTTTACGGCCCGAAAATTGATTTCATTATCAGGGATGCCATCGGTCGTAAATGGCAGCTTGGTACCGTTCAGCTCGACTATGTAATGCCCGAGCGCTTCGACCTCACATATATGGGAGCCGATAATAAAAAGCACCGTCCGGTAATTATTCATCGGGCACCATTTGGTTCGATGGAACGCTTCACCTCTATCCTGATTGAACACTTTGCAGGAAACTTCCCGCTTTGGCTATCACCAAAGCAGGTTGCCATTATTCCTGTTTCTGATCAGTTCAATGAATTTGCATACCGTTACAAAGAACAACTGCATGAAAGAGGAATCCGCGTACAGGTTGACGACCGCAGCGAACAAATCGGCCTGAAAATACGGGAAGCAGAGAAGGCAAAAATCCCTCATATGCTCATAATTGGCGAAAGGGAAGCTGAAAATCAAACAGTTTCATTACGTAAACACCGTAAAGGAACCATCGGAACGTTTGCATTTGATGAATACCTTGTTAAATTAACAAACGAAATTAACCGCAAAACCCTGCCTGATTCAAATTAAACCGGCACAAACCTGAATTAATTAGGAGACACAACAATCGGAAAGCGTTATAAACAATACAAGAATTACAACACAGAGCGCATTAATGAAGACATTGATGCACCCAAAGTGCGTGTTATTAAACCAGATGGAGAACACGAAATAGTTAGTTCAGACAGGGCTTTGGTTATTGCCCGTGGTCTTGAGCTCGATCTCGTAGAAGTAGCTGCAGACGCTGATCCGCCTGTTTGCCGTATTTTGGATTACAAAAAATTCTTGTACGAAAAGAAGAAAAAAGAGAAAGATGCCAAGAAAAAACAGCATACGGTTACAATCAAGGAATTAAGGTTCCGGCCGCATACTGATGATCATGACTATAATTTCAAGCTCAAACATGCCAAATCTTTCCTTGAAGAAGGCAACAAGGTTAAGGCTACGGTACAGTTCAGAGGCCGGGATATTATCTACAGCGATAACGGCCGCGACCTGCTTGAAAGATTTGCCGACGACCTGAAAGAACTCGGAAAAATTGAAGCTAAGCCGAAGCTTGAAGGCAAACGTATGTCGCTTATTGTAGCTCCGGCCAAGTAACAAAACAAATGTACTTTTGAAACAGGGAAGCATTTCTTTAAGGTAATGCTTCCTTTTTTTTTGGAAAGACACCGTTTTTTCAGCGATTACGACCGTTCATTTTGTGATGTTTAAGGCCTTAAACAAATCATCTGAATGCGCGAATCAGAACAGCAGTGGCCGATACTTCAAATCAAATTGTATTAGGTTCAAAAAGTGTTTATATTTGCGATTCTGTATTCAAATCGAAAATTAGATACGAATAACACAATGCCTAAACTTAAAACAAACAGTGGCGCCAAAAAGCGTTTCAAGCTTACCGGTACCGGGAAGCTTAAGCGCAAGAAGGCATTCAAAAGCCACATCCTTACTAAAAAGTCGCCCAAGCGCAAGCGCAACCTGCGGCAATCTACTTTGGTTCATAAGAGCGACATGAGCAACATCATGCGCCTTCTTCCAAACCTGTAAGTAGAATTCAATTTTAACATTTAACCTTAGAGCTATATCAAATGCCACGTTCAGTGAACAAAGTGGCTTCCAAAAGCCGTCGCAAAAAGATTCTTAAACAAGCGAAAGGCTATTGGGGTTCACGAAGCAAGGTTTATACAGTTGCCAAAAATACTGTAGAAAAAGGTCTTCAATATCAGTACAGAGACCGCCGTAACCGCAAGCGCGAATTCAGAAAACTCTGGATTATCAGAATCAACGCCGCGGCACGCATAAACGGGGTTTCTTACTCCAGACTCATGGGTGCTCTGAAAAAGCACAATATTGAAATCGACCGCAAAATCCTGGCGGATCTTGCCGTACACGAGCCGGAAACATTCTCGGCAATCGTTAAAAAAGCAACCGCCTAAGCGTGTTCTTGTTTTCGATTATGTAAGATTTCAGGCAAGCCTACCCAACATAGGCTTGCCTTTTTTATTCATCCTGATCATTTTTTGAAGCGCATCCTACCAAACTATGAGTGAACTCACTGATAAGCTCAAAAAAGATATTGAGTCCTTCAAGATAAACAGCCGCGAAGAACTTGAGCACTTCCGGCTTACCTACCTTTCCAAAAAAGGCCGGGTATCTTCTCTGCTTGGCAAAATCGGCAGTATTGCTGCTGAGGAAAGAAAGCTCTTCGGGCAAAAAGTAAATGCCGTAAAAAAACTGGCACACGATAAGCTTGAGGAAGCAGAACAGCGGCTGCACAAATCACAAAAAACAAGCCGTAAAGCAACAGATGATATAAGCCTGCCAGCAAGCTCCTTATCCCTTGGCGTTGCCCACCCCCTGTCTCAGACACTTACGCGTATCAAAGATGTGTTCTACCGGCTTGGGTTCTCAATAGCTGACGGGCCCGAGGTCGAAGACGACTTCCATAACTTTACTGCGCTCAACTTCCCGCCTGAACACCCTGCACGCGATATGCAGGATACTTTTTTTATAAAAAAATCTGACGCCCCCAACACCGACGATCTCGTGCTCCGCACCCATACCTCACCGGTGCAGATTCGCCTTATGAAAAACGGCACCCCCCCGTTCCGCTCCATTATGCCGGGAAGGGTTTACCGGAACGAGTCCATCACGGCGAAATCGTACTGCCTGTTCCATCAGGTAGAAGGCCTTTATGTTGATAAAAATGTTTCCCTCGCTGAGCTAAAGGATACGCTCATCATGTTCGTGGAAATGATTTACGGGGAAGGTGTTCGCTACCGCATCAGGCCGTCTTTCTTCCCGTTTACCGAACCCAGCCTTGAAATGGATATTTGGTGGGGTGATGATGAAACCGGAAAATGGCTCGAAATATTAGGAGCTGGCATGGTGCACCCCAATGTGCTGCAATCTGTTGGCGTTGATCCGGAAGAATACCGCGGCTTTGCTTTCGGCATGGGTGTGGAACGTATTGCCATGCTGTTTTACGGCATAGATGATATCCGCCTGCTTTATGATAATGACCTCCGTTTCCTGCAACAGTTTCAATAATCCATTATGAAAATTTCGCTTAACTGGCTCCGTGATTATATTTCCACAAGCCTGACAGACGCTGAAATTGCGGACAAACTCACCCTTACCGGCCTCGAAGTTGACGAGCTTGAAACAGTTGGCAGTGATTTCGCCGGCGTTGTTGTAGGGGAAGTACTCAGCGCACAAAAGCATCCTAATGCTGATAAACTTACGCTTTGCCAGGTCAATACCGGCGCCGACACCGTTCAGATCGTTTGCGGAGCACCCAACGTGGCAACTGGCCAGAAAGTAGCTGTAGCAACAGTAGGCACAACCCTGCCACTCACTGACAAAGACGGCAAGCCTTTCAAAATCCGGAAATCCAAAATACGCGGGGAAGTTTCTTTCGGAATGATCTGCGCCGAAGACGAACTCGGCATCGGCACCGATCATAGCGGCATCATGGTGCTTGATCAGGCGCTTGTACCCGGCACACCCTTCGGTGAAGTCGTACCCCCTACTCGTGATACTGTGCTCGAAATCGGCCTCACACCAAACCGCCCTGATGCGGCCTGCCATACCGGTACTGCCCGTGATTTGTTTGCCGTTACCGGCGAAACCTTTACGCACCCCGCTGAAAAACTAAAAGCTGCTGACGTTACCCATCAGCCTGACGGCAACCCCGCGGTGCAAATCCGTATTGAAAATACCAGCCTTTGCCATAGATATGTTGGCATTGTAATGAAAAATGTGAAAGTTCAGCCGTCTCCCCGGTGGGTTCAGAACAGGTTGAAAGCTATCGGGCTGCGTCCGCGTAACGCGGTTGTTGATGCCACCAATTATGTGATGCACGAGCTCGGGCAGCCGCTTCATGCATTCGATCTTAAGACCCTCCGCGGACCTGGTATTTTGGTGAAATCATTTGATTCGCCAGTAAATTTCACAACCCTGGATGAAACCGCGCATGAGGTTCCTGCAGGCTCGCTCTTTATCTGTGATGAGGAAAAACCGGTAGCCTTAGCCGGAATCATGGGAGGGCTAAATTCCGAAATACAGGATGATACCACCGAAATTCTGATTGAATCTGCCTGGTTCGATCCTGTTTCAATCCGTAAAACAGCACGTACACTTTCCCTGCAAACCGATTCATCCTACCGGTTTGAGCGCGGTGCCGATCCCCGTATCACTCTGAAAGCCGCCCTTCGCTGCGCTCAGCTCATTACAGAATGGACGGGAGCTGAATCAGTTGGTCCGGTAACGGATATTCATCCTGTTGCACCTCAGCTAAAGCAGCTCAGCATGCGCATTGCCCGTGCCCATCAGATTATCGGAACCGAAATTCCGCAGGAAACGATGATCAGCATTTTGAGCCGCCTCGGTTTTGAACCCAAAGCTGAAGGTAGCCTGATTCACTGCACGGTTCCTTCCTTCCGCCCGGATGTGAGTATTGAGGTCGATCTTATTGAAGAAATCGCCCGGATTTACGACTATAACAACATCCCCACTACCGGTCGCATTTCTTTTGCCCGACCGCCGGTAACACCATTTGACGAACAGTTTACCACTAAACTGCATCAGGCCTGCCTCCGGCTTGGCCTTACTGAGCTTTATAACAACTCCCTGCTTCCCGAAAACATCGAAAAACAACTCTCTGAAAATGAAGCAGCTAAACTTGTGCGTACCCTTAACCCCATTTCACGCGATCAGGCCATTATGCGCCCTGATCTGTCCTATGGGTTTCTGAAATCGGCCGCCTATAACTTCAACAGGAAAGCAACAGGTTTCAGAGCTTTTGAGATTGGCCGTGTATTCCGCAAAGGAGACGGAAACTGGATCAAAGGTATCCAAGAATCGAAAAGCCTGCTGCTCGGCCTCGCAGGAAACAAGCAGGATCAGCACTGGCAGCACCCTGCTATGCCCTTTGCCTTTCACGATCTGAAAGCCCTGGTTGAAGGGCTGCTGAAACAGCTTCGGCTCAGTAATGATGTAACAATAGTACACGAAGCGCATGAAGCACTTTTGAAGCACGGCAATCGGGCCATAGGCCGTCTTTACGCAGTTTCGGATGAACAGCGCAAGCGCTTTGATCTTGATGTACCGGCATTTATAGCTGAAATAAACTGTGATGAGCTGGTGAAACTGGCTTCGAACCTTAAGGCCGTACGCTATCAGTTCATACCAAAATTCCCTCCTTTTGAATTTGATATCGCTCTTATAGTTGACAGTGATCTTGAAGCGGTCAAGCTAATGGATTACATCAGAACGAACGGTGGTAACCGTCTTAAGTCCGTTGATGTTTTTGATGTTTTTGAAGGAAAAAGCATAGAAGCAGGCAAAAAAAGTATCGCTTTCCGGCTAATCTTTCAGGATGCAGAAAAAACCCTTACTATTGAAGACGTGAACACCGTCATCAAAAAGCTCACTGCCGGTCTTGAAAAGACATTGGGAGCTCAGCTCAGGGGTTAAATCTGGCTTTATTATCATGAACAACTTTGCACATAAAAGCGGTAAATCAGTACAAATTCAGGAGCTTCGCGACCTGCTGGATGAGCTCCGTTCTGCTGCCGCCCTGCTTGTGCAACGCAACAATGAACTTGTTCAGGAAAACAGCCGGCTAAAAAAAGAAAACGAAAAAATTAAAGATCAGCTTGCTGTTCGAGAGGCTGAACCGGTCTTAACCCAAAAAGAACGGCTCATTCTTAAGCAGCAGTTAGCCCGAATGATCCGCAGACTCGACCGACACCTGGAGGAAAAAGCTTGAATTCCATCAAGGTTACCATACTAAACAAACAATACCCGCTAAAGGTACAGCCAGGTGATGAAGCTCTGATGCAAGAAGTAGCTCAGTTCGTGGATAAACGGCTCAGAGAGATGAAAAAACACTTTGCGGGCCAGCCCAATGATACCATTATGATACTCTCCTGCCTCAGTTTGGCAGAGGAACTTTTTTTATTAAAAAAAAATATGCCGGAACCCGTTGATAAAGCATTGAATGCATTGCTTTTCGGAGAAGTAAGCACACAGCTTCGGGACACGATCGATCAAATTAAGGGTTCCAAAAACACAAAATAGGTTGTATATTCTAATAAGGACAGCGTTTGGTTATTGCTTGAACGATATTAATCAACAGGGAGTCCGGCTTCGTGCGACAACGTCGTGCCTCATGTTCCTTCGGGAAATAGTGGAAGACGAACTTGCAAGAGAGGGTTCCCACCGTGTGTAAAACGGTTCTTTGCAATTCCCGCTGTCCTTTTTTTATTTTCCCCAATGTCTAAAACTATAAATTTACTGTTTGTCGGTGATGTTGTATCCGACGCGGGTATTGCACTTACAGATACCTTCCTTCAAACCATCATCAAGAAGTACAACTCAGACTTTGTTGTAATTAACGGGGAAAACGCTCATGAGGGAATGGGAACAAATGAGCAAATCGTCAAAAATTTTTATCGCCTTGGCGCTCACGTTGTAACGGGTGGCAATCACAGTTTTGCCAAATGGAAAATTTACCCGTACATGAAAACAGACCGGAATCTGCTCCGGCCGCTCAACTACCCCAAAGGTGCACACGGTTACGGCTACGGGGTGTATGAAATTCCGGATACAGGGCTTAAAATCGGTATAGTGAACCTGCAGGGGCGTACATTTATGCAACCTCTTGACTGCCCTTTCCGCACATCTGACTGGGTTATTGAAAAGATACAGGAAGAAACAAATCTCATTTTTGTCGATTTCCATGCGGAAGCCACTGCTGAAAAGCAGGCTTTTGGCTGGTATGTTGACGGCCGTGTATCTGTAGTTGCGGGTACCCACACTCATGTACCTACCGGTGATGCACGCATTCTTCCCAACGGTACCGGCTACATAACGGATGTAGGGATGACCGGTGCTTTCAACTCAGTTATTGGCATGGATAAAGATACTGCCATCAAACGGTTCCTGCTGCAAACGCCACACAAATACAGCTCAGCAAACGGCGATAACAGGCTGTGCGGCATTCATTCTGTAATTGATACAGAAACGGGTAAATGCGTTCATATTGAGCCTTTTGCTTACCCTTCCTTCCGTAATTCCAATCTGTAGTTTTTTTTTCCAAAACCATGGATTCCCGGCCAATGGAACCAATACTTCATGCACGCGACCTTGAGAAATCTTATGCAGAAAAAGAATCTGCAGAAAGACTTCATGTTTTAAGAGGCATAGACATCGCTATAGCGGAAAACGAGGTTGTTGCAATAGTAGGGGCAAGCGGATCGGGCAAAAGTACGCTGCTTCACATTCTTGGCGGCCTCGACCGGCCGGGTTCGGGTGAAGTTTTTTTTCGTGGCACAAACCTCAACAAGCTCAATGCTGCAGAGCTTGCTGCCTTCAGAAATAAGAACATGGGCTTCGTATTTCAGTTTCACCACCTGCTGCCCGAATTTTCTGCTCTGGAAAATGTGCTGATGCCAGCCCTTATCGGTGGTCAGTTTCCAAATGAACGTGAACTGCGGGCAAAAGAATTGCTGGATAAGTTTGGGCTTTCAAAAAGATACCATCACAGGCCCTCTGAACTTTCAGGCGGTGAACAGCAACGGGTAGCCGTTGCGAGAGCCCTGATGAACAAGCCGGATCTTCTGCTTGCAGATGAACCAACAGGCAATCTCGATGAGGCCAATACCAAAAGCCTTTTAAAGCAGCTTTTTGAGCTGCGAAATGAACTAAGCCTTACTATTATCATGGTAACGCACGACAAATCCATAGCTGCAAGCTGCGACCGGACTTTCAGAATAGAAAATGGTTTGATTGTTTCCGATACAGCTAATTTGGGGCTTGTCTAATCATTTAATACGCTTTATTTTAGCCTTTCTGTAAACAACTATAATTTTCAAACAAAAAAATGGCTCAAAGACTCTCAAAAGATGAACTCGAAGCTGATGCGCTGGTAACAGGTTATGTGAGAGCGCTCTCCTTCTACAAAGATAACAAGACTTCAATCATTGGTGCTGTTGTTGCCGTAACTGTACTCATAGCAGGCATTCTTTGGTATGTTTCGAGCTCATCTGCAGCGGAAAACAATGCCCGTGAAGCCATGACTTATGCAGAAGAGCAGTTTCTGAGCGGCAATTTTGAAAATGCACTTTTCGGAGATGAAGATGCGTTTGAGCCGGGATTGGTTGAAATTATCAGCCGTTTTCCGCGTACAACTGCCGGCAATCTCGCATTTTACTACGCTGCAGTAAGTTTTGCTGAAATTGGTGATTACGATTCTGCTCTCCAAAACATCCGCCGTTTTGATATCCCCTCCGGCGTGATGGGTGTAGCTCCCAAAAGTCTTCACGGTATGATTCTGATGCAGCTTGGGCAGTACAGCGACGCTTCTTCCATGTTTGAACGCGCAGCCAACTGGGACCTTAACTCAGCAACTACGCCCTTCAACCTGCTCAATGCCGCAGAAGCAGCTTATGCAGCAGGTAACTACAACAGGGCTGCAACACTTGCACGCCGCATCAAATCGGATTACCCGAATTCGCAACAGGCTCCTAATGCACAGCGCCTCGAAGGCATGCTTTCTGCAAGAAACTGATTTTTATTTGTAACCTTTGAGGTTCCATCTCCGTCTAACCAACGGAGATGACCTCATATTAAAAAATCTCCATTCAAAGCCCGGTTCGTTAGCGCAAACCGGGCTTTTTTTTTGACTGTTGCTTCCCAAACGGAACCTTTAGACAGACATACAGTTTTAAATGTGTCTTGCAGTTGTGCAATACTCAGTTAATTAAGCTTAGTTTGCCGGCTTGGATTTAAATTGAAACGAGAATCATTCCGGTAATTTCGATAATTTAGTTTCTCGTCTCACTTAACCCGTGTCTTTTTTTATGCCCGAAATTGCAGGTTTGAAAACATCATCAATAAATTTGTTTCGAGTGCTCATTGCCAGCATTACAGCTTTTCTTTTTTTAGCTGTTGCGATTATTGGCTGTGACTCCCCGCCGGGCACTGCACCATACCAGGTCAGTCCGCAACCTTTCGCCACCCTCACCCTTACGCCGGGTGAGCTTACCTTCGACCCGGAAGCCGGTATAAGGGACACAACCGTTACCGTAGTAATCAGTGCACAGCTGCGTGCTGGTGCGTCCGTTCAAAATCCTTCGTTCAGCGTTCGCCGGCAGGGATTTTCAGAAGTATTCAGGCAGGGAAGCCTTACTCAGGATTCGGGCGGTAACCTCACAGCAAGCTTCAGCTTCAGTACGGCTACCAACAACAGTGCTTTATTTACGGTTTATGTATTCGACCAAATTGAAGGCGGCGTGCTTTCAAATACCCTGCAGAGAAGTTTGATTCAGACCGGCTTTACCACACAACCGCCGGAAATTCAGTCTCTGGCTCACCCGAGTGTTGTTCTCATCCCGACTGAAGGCACAACTTCTTTCAGATTCCTGGCAAGGGTTGTACACCCTGAGGGTCAGGAGAACATAGCTGCTGTACTGCTCGAACTATTTGATTCCGCAGGAAATATGCTTGGCGGTGAACCCTTCACCATGCTCGACGACGGCGATGAGCAGAATTCCGGCGATGAGGAAGCAGGCGATGGCATCTTCACACGAGCCTTTTCAATTGGTCCTAATAATCAGCCGGAAACCTACGACGTTAGAGCCTATGCCCTTGACCGGCAGGGTCTTTCAAGCGACACCATTTCATCAACCCTTACCATTCAGTAATGCTGATCCGCCTCACCGCTTTATTTTTTGTTTTTTCAGGATGGATGCTTCCTGCGCCGGCCCTGGCGCAGATAACGGGTCCTACCCCGCCGGAAACCTTCAATTCCATCAGCCAAAACAGCGTCTCTAACATGGGCGCGCTCGGCGATTCGCTCTGGGTCGGGCCGCTGATGATGCTGAATGTGCGCAACAGTCTTGATTTTACCTTCCCGGAACGGGCCGATTCGATAGCTGCCGGGCCGGGACGCCTTTTTTCCATCGCCCTTGCGCCCGATACCGTTTTTGCCGGGCTGGGATTCAATTTTGTGAGCGGCGGCTCAAGCGTACAGACAAGCCTGGGGTTTCATGTCTCAACCGATGGCGGCCTGAACTGGGACTACATCCCCCCTCCCCTCGATAATCCAGACCAGACTTTCATCACCTACGGCAATCAGCAAATTCAGTCCGTTCCCGTAATTGTGCCGCAGCAGTCGCCGCCCTACAATGTTGACTTTCGCAGTGAAACCGTATTTTTTGCAGGCTGGGCTTCCGGCATCCGCCGGAGTATGGATTTTGGTGAAACCTGGGAAAGGCTGCTTCTGCCACCGCGCGACGCAAGCATCCTCACCCCGGAAAACACCTACAACTTCGTTTTCGACCCGCGCCTCGACAACAACTTCCTCGGCTTTTCGGTGATGATTGACCGCGACGGGAATGTCTGGGCAGGTACCGCCGGAGGGCTGAATATTTCCGACAACGCCCTCACTGCTCCTGCAAACCAGGTGCGCTGGAACAAAAAACGGCGTACGGGCCTTAGCGACGGGCTCCTGGGGAACTGGATCATCCGCATCAGAGAAAACAATTTCGACGGCGGCGTCTGGATGACCAACTGGATTGCCGACAGCGGCACCGATCAGCAGGGCGTTGTGGTAACTTACGATATGGGAGAGAGTTTTCAGCAGCACCTGGTCGGTGAGCAAATTTATGACCTTACCTTTGAGGGAGAGCGGATTTACGCGGCCGGCACTAACGGCCTGTTCATCAGCCCCGATAACGGCCAAAGCTGGAATCAGATCCGGCAGATCAGCACCCCTAACGGATTTATCAAGGCGAGCGCCAACTACCTGAGCCTTGCAAAAACAACAGACCGCGTATGGGTCGGCACTACCGACGGCCTTGCCTCAACCGACGACGGCGGCGAAACCTGGCAGCTCACCCGTGTGAATTTTCCGCTTCAGGGCGGCAATCAGTTTGTACCCGATGCACGCGATGTACGCAGCTACGCCTACCCGAATCCGTTTTCGCGCCGGGTTCATGAGCTCGTCCGCATCAAGTTCGAAGCCCCGCACAGCGGCAACGCGAGCATCCGCCTGTACGATTTTGGCATGAACCTCATACGCGAACTCGATGCCGGCGTGCCCGTAACCCGGGGTGAAACCTACGAAGCGGTTTGGGACGGTACCGACGGCGGGGGCCGCATTGTTGCAAACGGCCCGGTTTTTTATATCATCTCAGCCGGCGGCTCGGATATAACCGGCAAAATTTTGGTACTGGATTAATATGATGAACTTTCCTGAACAAACCCGGGCATTCACATTACCCCTCCGCTCCGCGCTGCTGCTCTGCCTGATGAGCCTCTTCTTCTCAGCCGACCTGATGGCTCAAAACGGTGGTTTTGCAGGTGCTTTCAGCCGGATGGGCTTTGGTCCGCGCGGTATGGGCATGGGCAACGCCATGACGGCCGTACATCAGCAGGGCGTATTCGCACACTACAATCCCGCGCTGGCTTCAACCGTAACGGACACCGAGTTTGATTTTTCGGCTTCTTCCATGAGTCTCGACAGGCAGCTGAATATGCTCAACGTGGCCTTTATGCTGCCGCCAAATGCCGGCATCAACATAGGCCTGATACACGCCGGTGTTTCAGATTTCGACGGACGAACAGTCTCAGGGGTGCCGACCTCCCGCTTTTCGACCAATGAATTCAAAGCTTTCATCGCTTTCGGGCTCAACCCGGGCCGAAAACTGAGCCTCGGTTTCAGCGCAAATCTTTACTACGCCAGCTACTTCGACGACGTTGACAACCCGCTCGCTTTCGGGCTTGATATCGGCTTTTTATATCGTGCAAGCGAACGCCTGAGCATTGGCGGCACCGTTCAGGATATGTTTGCCAACTATACCTGGAACACTTCAGCTGTTTACGGCGGCTCGCTCAGCAACAGATCAGACAATTTCCCGGTGCGCTTCAAGCTTGGTGCGGCTTATGAATTGCCCGAATACAACCTCCTCTTTTCAGCTGATTTCGAAACCCGTTCACAAAGTTCCTTTATTCAGGAAAGGCAGGTTGATGTTACACCGGGGCAGCCCGTAATCCGAAGCACCCTAACTGACATCACGACCGGCTCATCTATGATTCGCTTCGGAACGCAATACGGTATTCATGAGCGCATCGACCTGCGGGCAGGCTGGGATGCCGGTGATCTCAGCTACCTCGCTGAATCGCAGCGGTTTATGGGTGGTTTCAGCCTGAAACTTCCCCTTCGGAATTTCAACTCAGCAATTGATTATACCTTTGTACGTGAACCCGAGGGCATCAGCTACATGCACGTTTTTGCCCTTCGAATCATCCGCTAAACATTCACAACCATGCCTAACTTTCAAAGCTGCCTCAAAGGGATACTGCTGAGCTTTCTGCTGCTTGCGCCCGCTGTTTCCATGGCCCAGACCGGACTTGATTTCCTGAATATCGGGCCAAATGCGCACTCCCTGAGTATTTCTGAAGCGCATACCGCCGTGCCGCTGGGTTCTGCCAGCGTGTTTACCAATCCGGCGAACCTCATGCTTTCCGATCAGTCGAGCCTCGGCCTCTCCTACTCCCTCTGGATAGCCGACACGCAGAATACACAGGCCTCAGCCGCCATACGCCGCGACCGCGATGTGTTCGGTTTCGGTGTTTTGTCATCATTGATTGATGACTTCGAAGCGCGTCAGAACCCCGGGCCTTCAACCGGAAGCTTCTCGGTACAGTACCTCGCCCTTACGGCGGCCTATGCGCGCAACGTTTCCTTTCTATCGGTTGGCGCCTCTGTGAGCTACCTCTACGAGCAGCTTTTTCAGCAGAATGCTTCAGGCTACGCTTTTTCAGGAGGAATTACCGGGGAATTTCTGGATCAGCGGCTCCGGGTGGGTTCTGCGATTACCAATGCCGGACGCATGGGCGAACTGCTGAACGAACGCACAACGGTACCGACGCGCTGGCGTACCGGCTTCGATGTTAATGCTGTTCAGATTTCTGCCTTTTCCGGTGCCGAGATTCCTGTTGTGATTAACATGAGCGCCGATTTTGTGATGCCGCTAAAGGAAGAAAACATCCGGGTAAACGGAAATGAAGACACCGCTATCGAATCCGGCAACTTTCTTACGTTCGGTCTTCAGGCCGAGCTTTATGACATGATTGGCGTACGGGCCGGCTACCGAACCGGCGAAACCGCCCGCAACTGGTCCTTTGGTGCTTCTGTTCAGGTAAATCCGGTTCAGTTCTTCTACGGCTTCATCCCCTTTGAAACCGGATTTGGGATGGTGCATTCAATCGGGCTGAACTACAACTTCAACCTGTAAGCCCGGCACGAATGCGTAAAACCCGGCGGGTTTTGATGGCGGTACACAGCGACTACCTGCACGATCACCGGGTCCGTCGCGAAACCGCCGCGCTCACGCAGGCCGGCTACGAGCTCGAAATCATTGCCGCATCGCCCGATCTAAGCCTTGCAAGATGCGAAGAAGCAGATGGGGCCCGGGTGCATTTCATCCCCCTACAAAAAAAAGCCGGCAAAGCACGCTATTGGGAGTTTTTGAAGCGGGTCCGTGCCAAAATCGGTGAACTCCGGCCGGCTGACCTCATCCATGCCCATGATCTGGACGGGCTGCTTGCCTGTGCCCCGGCATCCAAAAAGCAAAAAGCCCGGCTGATTTACGACAGCCATGAGCTGCACACCGAAGTACACTCCCTGCAGCACCGCCCGCTCACCCGCAAGCTTTGGGCACTAATTGAAAACCGCTACATCCGGCAGGCCGATGCGGTCATTACGGTTTCGGAGGGCATTGCCGGCGTACTGCAGCAGCGGTACAAGCTTGCAGAAAGGCCTGTAGTTGTGCGCAACTTCACAGATCCGCTGCCGGTACCTTCCGGCTCTGATGACAGCCGCATGAGCCTCAGCCTGCCCCCTCAGCCGTACCTTGCCCTCTATCAGGGCGTGATTCAGCACGGCCGCGGCGTTGATGCCATGCTCAGAGCAATAGCCCAAACGCCGGACTGGGGATTCGTAATTTGCGGGGACGGCTCCCAAAAAGCAGCTTTGGAGCAGCTTGCCGCTGAGCTCGGCATAACGGATCGGGTGAGATTTACGGGCATGGTAAGCCGCGATTACATCCTGCGCATCAGCCGCTTTTGCCATGCGGGATTCCTGCTCACCGAACCGCTCGGCCTCAGCCATTACTACTCCCTGCCCAACAAGCTCACAGAGTACATCCACTACGGCCTGCCCGTGATTGCAACCGGCCTACCGGAAATCAGGCAAATCGTTGAGCAGTACGGAGTCGGCCGCATCATTTCAGCCGAGCAGTTTGCGTCAGAGGAAATTGCCAGCGCGCTTCAGGAGCTGACAAACCAAGACGCAGGGCTCAAAGAGGGACTAAAGCGGGCGTCTGCCGACCTAACCTGGTCAGCCGAAAAAGAACGGCTGCTCGCGCTCTACCAAAAGCTGATTTAGGCATAATTAAGCTTTCAGGTTTAGGCCGGCATCCCCTATTTTTACACTATAAATAATGCAGGACGGAAAAAGCTTTCATCATTGCAGGTTTGCACAAAACAACGGCTTATGTATGATTTCTTTTTCGCAAACAAAGCGACTGTTCAAATAAGGTTTTACTCACTTAAATCCCCCTTTTATGTCCACAATTAAATTCGGTACCGACGGCTGGCGTGCGGTTATTGCTGATCAGTACACTTTTTCAAACGTAGCCCGCGTAGCGGCTGCAACGGCACGATGGATTAAAGACAGCGGCATATCGCAGAACGGCGTTGTTGTAGGCTTCGACGCCCGTTTTCAGAGCGAGGCTTTTGCGAAACTTGCGGCACGCATCATGGCGCATGAAGGCCTGCACGTGCGCTTTTCCGACAACATCTGCCCGACACCCGCGGTAAGTCTGGGGGCGCAGCAGTTTGATGCCGTTGGGGTCGTAATCACCGCAAGCCATAACCCGCCCGAGTATAATGGCTTCAAAATCAAGGCTCCTTTCGGGGGCTCCGCCTCATCGGCGCAAATTACTGAAGTTGAGGCGCGCATCCCCGACAGCTACGATACCAGCGGCCTGCCCGGCTTCGGCGCCCTCACGGAATCAGGCAGCATTGAGCTGCTCGACCTGAACACGCGCTACCTCGACATTATCAGGGAGCGGATTGATCTGAATGTGATCCGCGCACATGGCGGCAAAATTGCCCACGATGCCATGTACGGCTCCGGTGCCGGCCTCATCGGCGAACTGCTCGGCGAAATCGCCGTTGAGCTCAACTGCGAGCAGAACCCCGGCTTCAACGGCGTGCCGCCTGAGCCCATCGAGAAAAACCTCACCGAGCTGCCTCAGGTTATTGTGAATGAGGGATGCATGCTCGGCATTGCCAACGACGGTGACGCCGACCGCGTAGCCATGTTCGACGAGCAGGGAAATTACGTGGACTCCCATCAGATTTTATCGCTGCTTGCCAAGTACATGGCCGATACGAAAGGCATGAAAGGCGAGCTGGTTAAAACAGTTTCTACCACAGATATGCTTCGCAAACAGGCCGAAAAGTACGGACTGCCGATCATCACAACACCCATCGGCTTCAAATACATCACCGAAAAAATTCTGGAAGGCGATGTGCTGGTGTGCGGCGAGGAATCCGGCGGGATCGCTGTGAAAGGACATCTCGCTGAGCGGGACGGCATCTACATCGGGCTGCTGATTGCCGAGATGTGTGCCCGGCGCGGAAAGTCGCTGAGCGCTTTGGTGCAGGAGCTTTTTGATGAATTCGGCGAACATCACTGCCGCCGGAATGATCTGCACACCACCGAAGAGCGAAAAAACCGCATGATTGATCTGTGCAAGCAGGAAAAACTGACGGAAATCAGCGGTCAGAAAGTAGTGAAGGTTGAGCAGATCGACGGTATCAAACACTGGCTGGCCGACGGCACCTGGCTGCTGGTCCGCGCCTCCGGAACCGAGCCTGTGCTGCGGATTTACTCCGAAGCCACAACCGGAGCCCGTGCGCAGCAGCTTGTAGATGATGTGAGCGCGATGGTGTAAGTCAGGCCGTCGGGCTAACTTTCAGGTACTCACAAAAAAGGTGTGTCGGATTCAGTTCCGCGCACCTTTTTTTATGGGATGAAGCTCAGCCGGCAGCAAAGATCGCCATGCTCACCGCGCTGAACAGAAATCCGGCAATCATCGAAACAATGGCATAATTTTTGGGTACCCTGAAATCTTCAAGCTCTTCCATACTTTTGAACTGCCGGATCATAAAAAGGCTGCTCACGAATCCGGCGGCCACATAGGCCACAAAAAAAGCCGGCATTACAAGGTAAATGCCGTACAGTTCCTCGGTAAACATATAAACAAGGCTGATGAGCATCCACATCAGCTCAACGGCGGACACAAAATTTGAGAAGCGGTTTGTACGCCCCTCATCAATAAGAAGCTTCAGGCCTTCAGCGGTGATTAACGCACCAACAATAATGCTGACGGGCGTGTAAAGCATGTGCGGATTCTCTCAGAGTTAAGGTCAAGGGATGGTCAGGGGGCAAGTCGTTGGGTCTTCCAGGTGTTTGGGCGGGATGCATCGGGGATGAAAGCAATCCGGTCGTGAAGGCGGCCGGTGCGGCCCTGCCAGAATTCCCAATACTTAGGCATGATGCGGTAGCCGCCCCAGTTGGCCGGGCGCTCAAGCGGTTTGCCTGAAACCTGAAGCTCTGTTTTGAGCGCCTCCTGTTTTTCCTCCAGCCACTGCCGGCTCTCAACCGGGCGGCTTTGCGGCGAAATGACCGCGCTCAGGTTGCTCTCAGCCGGCCGCGCATTGAAGTAGGCATCGGACTCCGCCCCGCTGATGCGGCTTGCGGTACCCTCAATACGAAGCTGCCGGAACGACTCCGGCCAGTTAAAGGTAAGGGCGACCTCCGGGTTGGCGTCGATTTGCCGCGCCTTGTCACTTTCATAGTTGGTGTAAAAAACGAGCCCGCGCTCGTCGAAGCCCTTCAGCAGCACCACCCGCGCATGCGGACGGTTTTCCGAAACGGTGGAAAGTACGAACGCATTGGCATCGAACAGGCTTTGTTCGGCGGCCTCGGCGTACCAGCGTTCAAACAGCTCGAGCGGATTCGCTCCTGCAGCCTCTTCGGTGAGGGGCTCACCGGTGTACTCGCGCCGCATAGCCGCCACAGCCGTGCGCCATGACTGTACGTCGCGCTTACTGAACCAGCTCTTGATAGGATTTAGCAAAGTAAATTTTGATTTTTTTAGGATGATGACCTCTGATCAGCGCGATGCAGCTCAGCTGAGCGCATACACATCCTGATCGTCGAAATTAAGCAGGGCTTCAATGATGGGTTCCGGGGTATCGTGCTCCATCAGTTCAAGGCGCAGTTTTTTTCCGTTGCGGATGCCTTTGAGGTAGTTGCCGTAATGCTTTTTCATGGTGATGACCCCGTACTTCTCCCCGTGATGGGCAACGGAGGCGCGCAGCTGATCCGCGCAGATTTCCATGCGCTCCTGCAGCGTTGGCTCCGGCAGCTTCTCCCCTGTTTCCAGATACACTTTCATCTGCCGGAAAATCCACGGATTGCCGATAGCGGCCCGGCCAATCATGATGCCGTCAACACCGGTAGAATCAAACACATGCTTCGCTTCTTCAGGTGTGGTGATGTCGCCGTTGCCGATAACAGGGATCTCAAGGCCTGGCGTGTTTTTGAGCAGCTTCAGGTACTCCCAGCGGGCGCTGCCCTTGTAGCCCTGCGCACGCGTACGACAGTGAACCGTGAGCGCCTTCACACCAATACGCTGCAGCATGAGCGCAACTTCCTGAATTCTGATGCTGTCTTCATCCCAGCCAAGCCGTGTTTTTACAGTTACAGGAAGTTTGGTGACATCAACCACTTTTTCGGTCATGCGTGCCATCAGCCCCAAATCGCGCAGACAGGCGGAGCCCGCATTTTTCTTCACAATTTTATAGACGGGGCACCCGAAATTGATGTCAATCAGGTCCGGGTTATTGGCCTCTGCAATCTGTGCGGCCCCTTCCATCGCTTCTTCCCTGCCGCCGAAAATCTGAATCCCGAACGGACGCTCCATCTCTTCAAACCGCATTTTGTGCATGGATTTATCGGAATCACGGATGATGGCTTCAGAGCTGATAAATTCGGTGTACACCACATCGGCACCGAGCCGCTTGCAGATCTGTCGGAAGGGTGAATCGCTCACATCTTCCATAGGAGCAAGAATTACGGGCTGATCGGGAAGCTTTATGGGACCAATTTGCATGGAAAAAGAAATCTTGTTGCAGGGAGGTTAAATGTGCCGGGAAAAGGCAGAAGTGCCCGATTCCGGCCAAAGCTATTAAAATAAGCATTTTCAACCGTGAATGCAGGCTGAGGGTTCAAACATCAAACAAGTCGTGCTGTTTCATAACATCATCAAAAAAGCGCTTTGAAGCATCGTAAGCTATGCAGGCACAGCACCCATCATCCTAAAAAACAGGCAGAAAGAAAAATAAACCCGCTTGCACAAATCAAATCTCATACACTTATTCAAATTTGAATTTCAAAAGTCTTATATTGCAGCGTTCCCTTTGTTATGAAACAACCTTAGGAGGTTAATTAAAGAATGTCGTTAACACTATCGAAAATTGAGGAATATCTCGGCAGCAATGCCGAAACCTTACTCGGCCATGAGTGCAAAACCATCTCAAAAGACAGCCTGTACCTTCCGTCAGCTGATTTTATTGATAAGGTCTGGGCACAGTCAGACCGCAATATCCGTGTACTGCGCAACATGCAGTCCATTTACAACACGGGCCGTCTTGCCGGAACAGGCTATGTTTCCATCCTCCCTGTAGATCAGGGTATTGAGCATTCCGGCGGTGCCTCATTCGCCAAAAACCCTGCGTATTTCGATCCTGAAAATATCGTAAAGCTTGCCATTGAAGGCGGCTGTAACGCAGTAGCTTCAACCTATGGTGTACTTGGTGCGGTTGCGCGCAAGTATGCCCATAAAATCCCGTTTGTGGTGAAAATCAACCACAACGAACTGATGACCTACCCGAACACCTTCGATCAGATCATGTTCGGAACCATCGATCAGGCCTACGATATGGGCGCTGCAGCTATCGGGGCTACCATTTATTTCGGTTCAGAAGAGTCTGCACGTCAGATCGTTGAAGTTGCGCAGGCATTTGCCTACGCACACGAGCTCGGCATGGCTACCATCCTTTGGTGCTACACCCGTAACAATGCCTTCAACAAAGACGGCGTTGACTACCACGTAGCTGCCGATCTTACCGGTCAGGCCAACCACCTTGGCGTAACCATCGAAGCCGACATTATTAAGCAGAAGCTTCCTGAAGTGAACGGCGGTTTCAAAGCGCTGAACACCGGTTCTTCTTCTTACGGCAAGCTGGATGAGCGCATTTACAGCCAGCTCACAAGCGACAACCCGATTGATCTGACCCGCTATCAGCTGGCCAACTGCTACATGGGCCGTGCCGGTCTGATTAACTCAGGCGGTGCTTCCGGTGCCAATGACTTTGCAGATGCGGTTACTACAGCCGTTATCAACAAGCGCGCCGGCGGTTCAGGCCTCATCAGCGGCCGGAAAGCTTTCCAGCGCCCGATGGCTGAAGGTGCAAAACTCCTGCAAACCATTCAGGATGTGTACCTCAACGAAGAAGTTACCATCGCGTAACTTTAGTTATTTCAATATCTGAGACGGAACCGGACCAAAATCCGGTTCCGTTTTTTTTAGCACATTTTTTTAACGATGAAAGAAAATCGGATTTGCCGTTTATTCGGGATTCGCTACCCCATTATTCAGGCCGGCATGGTGTGGTGCTCCGGCTGGAAACTAGCAGCCGCGGTATCCGCAAAAGGCGGACTTGGCATTATCGGGGCGGGCTCTATGTACCCGGAAGTGCTTCGCCATCACATCAAAAGCCTCAAAGCCGCAACGGACAAACCCTTCGCGGTAAACGTGCCCCTGCTTTACCCCGATATTGAGCAGCACATGGCTGTGATTGAGGAAGAAGGCGTCCCCATTGTGTTCACCTCGGCGGGAAACCCGGCAAGCTGGACCAGCTGGCTCAAGGAGCGCGGTATCATAGTGGTGCACGTAGTACCTAATGTGAAGCTCGCTCTCAAATGCGAGCAGCGCGGGGTTGATGCCGTCGTTTGTGAAGGCTTCGAAGCAGGCGGGCACAACGGCAAGGATGAGATAACGAGCATGTGCCTCATCCCGCAGGTTGCAGATGCCCTGCAGATTCCGGTGATTGCGGCCGGAGGCATCGGCGACGGCCGTGCAATTGCCGCTGCCCTTGCGCTCGGCGCCGACGGTGTTCAAATCGGTTCCCGATTTGCCGCTACTGCGGAAAGCTCGGCGCATCCCAACTTCAAAAAAAGCATTCTGGAAGCTGACGACAGCGCAACGGTGCTCTGCATGAAAAATGTGGTTCCGGTACGCCTCATTAAAAATGAATTTTACAAAAAAATCAGCGAGGCCGAAACTCGCTGTGCAAGCCCTGATGAAATTCGTGCTATATTAGGCAAGCGCCGCGCAAAGGCAGGTATTTTTGAAGGAGACCTTACCGAAGGAGAACTCGAAATCGGGCAGATATCCGGCCTGATACAAGACATACCGACTGCCGCTGAACTATTCGACCGCCTGCTTGAATCGTACCAAAATACCGTTGCAGGTTTGCCAGACAGACTTTAATCAGACGCCATCACTTCATTCAGATTTAGTGCTTGAGTAAGCAAAAAAAGCATATTGTACAGTCTCCACGGGATTTAATCTCCAATAAATACCTGTTTCTGTCTATTTCGCTCAGCGTTGTGGCCACCGGAATTGTGCTGTATCTGACCTACACCCCCGAAGGCTTCGAGCACGTACGCCTTAAACGGATGCCCGGACTGGTAATCGCAAGCGTTGTGATGTTCCTCAAAATCTGGTTTACAGCTGCCAAAATCAGATACCTGGCAGAAAAACGCATCAGCTGGGCCGGCTCCTTCCGTATCGTACTTTCGTGGGATTTTGCATCCGCCATTACGCCATCCACCATTGGGGGGGCGCCGCTTGGCATCTATGCCATGACCCGTGAACACATCCCGCTGGGTCAGGCAAGTGCCATAACTTTTTATACCATCCTGCTCGATCAGATTTTCTATCTGATGGTAATCCCCATTCTGATTATTGCCGGTCTTTACCTCGAAATAATCCCTGAAGCCTTCGGTGTGTTCGGCAAGTCGGCCATGGCCTTTGTTTACCTGAGCCTGCTCGGCTACGGGTTTGTTCTCGCCTACGGGGTGCTCATCAACCCGTTTTACCTCAAAAGAATGGTACAGGCATTATTCCGCCTGCCGGTTTTGCGCAAACATGCCGACACTATAGAGCGCGAACTTGATAACCTTGTTGGCACTTCAGAAACCCTCCGCCGCAAGCCGTTCAGTTTTCTGGCCAAAGCTTACGGGCTCGCTGCACTGGCCTGGATGGCGCGGGCTTCCCTGCCTGCGATCGTGGTGCTCAGTTTCCTGCCGGCAGACGAAGTTCTTCTGTTTTTCCGAAGCTTTGCGATGTCGCTCGCTACGCTCTTCATGCCCACACCCGGCGGCAGCGGCGGTGTAGAAGCTTTGTTCGTGATTTTCCTCGGTCCGCTGTTTGACCGTGAAATCTTCATCGGCATTGCCACTTTCATGTGGCGCTTCATCACCTTCTACACCATCATCGGGATCGGGATAATGGTGCTGAGCTGGTATCTGAATAACTCTGTAGTGAAGAGCTTCCGCGACAGCACTGAAAAATCAGACGAAAGCAAGACCCCGGATGCCGCGCCACACAACAGTTCTCAAAAGCAGGGTGAAGAATTCTGAGCGGTGTTCGTTTTAGCTTGGGTTTTGTTTGGGTGATGACGGATCCATCGTCTTAAAATGCTCATCAGCCGAATCCGGCGGCGATGTAAGCAGGCTAACGATGACGGTGACCAGCAGACCGGCCAAAAAGCCGGGAATCAGCTCATAGGAAAGTGCCCTTAGGCTGTCGGTAAGCCGCCAGATGATGGTTACCGAAGCGCCGGCTATCATCCCGGCGACAACACCATAGCCGGTAGTTCGCCGCCAGTAAAGAGCGAGAACGGAAGTCGGGCCGATAGCTGCGCCAAGTCCGGCCCAGGCGAAGAGTACCAGCCAGAAAACAAGGTCCTGTGCCAGATAGCCAAGCGTAAGCGAAACCGCAACCAGGATCACAACGACTAACCGGCTGAGGCGTACGAGCCTTTGCTGCGGAATCTGCTGCCCCTGCCCCAGCATTTTTTCTGCAACATCGCGTACAAGGCTCGAAGCCGCGACCAGAAGCTGCGAATCAGCCGATGACATAATCGCAGCAAAAACAGCCGCCATAACGAGCCCAAAAAAAACCGGGTGCAGCAGGGTTTGGGCCACGTGCGGGAACAGATTCTCAGTATCAGCGCCGGGAAGCATGGAAAGCTCCGGGAACATCACCCTGCCGGCCAGCCCGATAAAAAGGGCGCCCCATGCCATGAGCACATTCCACAAGGTGCCCACAACACAGGCCGTTTTCAGCTGCGATTCGTTCTCGATGGAAAGGTAGCGCGATATGATGTGCGGGTTTCCGGGTGAACCCAGCCCGATTGCAAGTCCGCCAATGGCTGCCCCAAGGCCGAGGGCGTAGGGGTCGAGCAGCAGCGGATCAAAAGCAGTGAGTTCAGCTACTACGAAGGCCCAGCCGCCGAGATGTGCAATGAGGAGAACGGGCATCAGAACAAGGGCAAAGAGCATCAGAAAGCCCTGTAGCACGTCTGTGAGGCTCACCGCCAGAAATCCGCCGAGTACCGTGTACAGCAGCACAATCGCAGCGGTGATGCCGATGCCCCAAAGCGGATCTATCCCGAAGCCGGACACGAAGGTCTTCCCTCCTGCCACAAACTGCGCGGAAACGTAGCCGCTCATGAAAATCAGGATGATCGCAACCAGCACGATGCGGATGAGTTTTTCCTGCGCCGGGAAACGGGCTGCAAAAAAATCCGGGATGGTGATCACATTGTGGACCTCCGCAAACCGCCGCAGGCGCCGGGCGTAATAGAGAAACAACCATACCTCAACCACAATGTAGCCGATAACTGACCACACCGCCTGCACCCCCACACTCCACGCCATACCTGTAACCCCGAGCAGCAGCCACGCACTGCGGCCCGAAACAACCGCAGACAGCGCAACCACAAACCGGTTCATACGCCGGCCTCCCACAAAATACTCGCTGATACCCTGTGAAGAAAAGCGGGAAGCGTAAAGGCCTATGAGGATAATCAGCAGCAGATAAGCGACAAAGGAAACCAGCGCCAAAGGCTCAGCGGAAAAAGAAACCCCATCCATCAGCGTGCTCTCCTGCCTTCATTCCAAACGGCAAGCGCTGTTACAAAAAGAATGATTAACGGCAGTACAAACAGGAAAAAGCTGTGTGCTGTCATGTTTGAGTGAGCTGTTGTTTAATTAATTCTCGGTAAATGGGGGATTCCTGCAAAGTACACATAAAAAACCCCGCGGGATTATTTACCTGCGGGGTTTTAATAAAATCCGGAAAGTCAGTTCGCCATAAGCCCGAAGTAAACCAGACCAAAAATACCGATGGCCCAGCAATACCATGCAAAGTAGAAGATCCCTTTTGACTTAAAGAGGATAATCAGGTATTTCAGAGCATAATAGCCGGAAACAAGTGCGACAAAAAAACCGACGATAAGAGGCATAAGCATCCCCTCTGCAAGGCCTGTTGTCTGAAGCTTGAGCAAATCAACCAGGGTTGCGCCGGCTACAACCGGGATCATCATAATGAAGGTGAAGTTGGCGATATCTTCACGCTTAATTCCAAGATACACCGCCATTGAGATTGTAGCTCCCGAACGGCTGATGCCCGGCAGCAGAGCCAAAGCCTGCGCAAGCCCTACAATAAAGGTGTTTTTAAGGGTGAGGCCTTTGGTGCCCTCATCGAAAAACTTGGTTGTGTAGAGCATAACGCCGGTTACCATAAACATGGCTGAAATCCCAACCGGATTGGCAAAAACGGTTTCTACCTGATCGCGAATGGTAAACCCGGCGATCCCGGCCGGAATCATGCTCACCAGAATAAACGTGTTAAAGCGAAGATCGTAATCATTATCCCAGTTTCTGAAGCAGGCAATCGGGGTTTTCAGAATCCTGAATACTGAAAAGAAGAGCTCGGTAAGTTTTTCTCTGAAGTAAATAAATATACTGAACAGCGTTCCAAAGTGTACGATCAGATCAAAAAGCAGGTCTGTTTCCAGCTCCTGACCGAGCAGTGCTCCGGCAATCCTGAGGTGTCCTGAGCTTGATATCGGAAGAAATTCAGTGATTCCCTGAACAAGCGCCAGGATGATTGCTTCGAGTAAGTCCATTAATTAGTTTTCAGATGTAATTGAAGATTAGTAGAATCGCCATTCATTAAACCGGCAACATGTAATTTAAGATTGTCTGCCAGACAAATATTAAAAAATTACTGACTGCAAAAATAAGCTTTTTTTTGACGAACGCTTAAAAAAAAAGCCGCTCTCTGCTTTCAGAAAACGGCTTTCAGAAATATTGGTTGCCCGGTCAGAACGGAAGATCACCATCATCATCCATTGACGGAAGGTCATGGTCATCAAGTGGAGGGATATCATCTGAGGCAGGCATCCCGGATTGTGGTGTACTGCCGGCAGCTTCTACTTTCCAGGCTTTACAATCGGTGTACCATTTTCCGTTGTATTCGCGTGATTCTACATCAAAGGCCACGTTTAGCTCCTGACCTGCTGAGAAGCTTTGCAAAATATTGGCTTTTTCACCCCACATGGTAAAGCAGACTTTTTTGGGATACTGTCCCGGAGTTTGAATTACAAAATCCTGTTTTTGCCAGGGACCGTTACGCCCCTGTCCTGACTGTACCGGCAGTATTTGCTGCAAAGTACCTTTAATTTCAAGTGACATACTTTTGTGTTCTTGGGTTAATAATAAAAAATGCTGCTTTTTTCACTTCTAATGATAAAAGCAGCATTCATGGTTTTAAGAAGGTATTAATTACTTTCAACTATAGCTTCAGGGTTCGAAACGAATGTTCGGGCCATCGCTTCAAACTGATATAGAAAACGGCGCTGATCCCATCGGGGTGAAAACTGCCCGAACTCCATCATAAACAATCGGTTGTTCTCGTGATCAAACATGGTATAGTTGATAAAGGGGCCTCCCATGAGGTCATTTTCCATGCGCCATATCCCCCGGG
Source organism: Balneolales bacterium (assembly GCA_020832405.1). Taxonomy (GTDB): domain Bacteria; phylum Bacteroidota; class Rhodothermia; order Balneolales; family Cyclonatronaceae; genus Cyclonatronum. Next base: position 26,046 of record JAFIET010000007.1, on the reverse strand, counting down.
ATTCGTAGGCCTGCATTCCCGCAATTTCCATGAACCGCTGCTCGTAGGGGCGGTCGAAATCAGTTCTTACGAACTTACCCTCTGAGCCTCCCTGAATGTACTGCCGGTTGATCTCCTCACGCTTAGTTGTGATCCATTCACGGTCGATGGAATCGAAATCGGAAAAATCATCATCCCACCAAACCCAAATCCAGCGGTCGTTGTCAGGCAGGAATCTTCTGAGAGTAAGTACATTTAGGGTATCAACACCCAGGCGGTAATCGTGCTGTATGCGGAACGACCAGCCATATGTTTCAAGAATATTTCTGGAAAGATCCGTTTGTTCAGCCCTGCGGTACACATAGCGGTGCCAGCGCTCAAGCTCAACATCGTGCAGTTCGGTTACAAGTCTTCGTTCGTTCTGCAAAATACGCCTTGACAGAGTCTCAACATCAGGCCCGCTCAATATTTTCACTGCCTGATTGCGCGACCATACATTTCGGAGCATATACTGAAAGCTCTGATTCTGACGGATGCTTTCCCGTACGTTTTCGCCAAGCAGTGATCTGATGAATGTTGATACATTGGACTCATCATCGATTGGCCCCACAATGATTACGTTTTTATGCCGCTGCACCATTTCCATATCCACATTGGTGCGGAGGTCCCTGAAAACAAGATCGAAGCGGGTTTCCGGGCGGGGCATCGTCATAATATGAGCACCGAAAGTGTTGCGGATAGCCTCTCCGAGTTTACCATCAACGAGGGTGGAATCCATCAGTACGATTACCTCACTTGGGGCTCCGATGGCTTCAGGCCGGTAATCCCCCTGACAAGAGGAAGCCATTAGTAAGCTTGCAAAAAGAGCGCTAAAAAAGAGAAGTCGATGCACCATAGGGAATTAAATAAGAATTAATGCGCAAGTTAGGGCAGTGGGTCTTAAAACTCAAATCAGCTTCTCTTAGTATTTTCAGAGGTTTCTAATTCACCGTATTTGAGGCTGCGGACAAATTTAAGATGGTTCTCCATCCATCCTTCTGTACCGTAATTTTCCCGGATATTATTAATAAGAGCAGACCCTACTACAAAACCGTCGGTCTTGCGGGAGATGTGCATCGCATCTGCATGAGAGCTGATGCCAAAACCTACAAGTACAGGATTACGGGTTATATTTTGATTCACCCTTTCAATAAAACGGTTAACAGACTGTTCGACTTCATCGCCGCTTCTTGCACCGGTTACGCCTGTTACGGAAACGCAATACACGAAACCACCGGAGCGCTCATCAACGAGCTTCATCCGCTCATCTGTACTGTTGGGGGCAACCAGATAAATGAGGGGCACCTTGCAGGTTTCACTTGCTTCAGCAAGAAGCGCACTTTCCTCCACCGGTACGTCAGGCAGGATAAGGCCATCGACCCCTGTTTCGGCACAACGGGTAAAGAATGGCTCAATCCCATAATAGAGCAGCGGGTTGAGATAGCCCATGAGCACTATAGGTATATCAGAAGATTTGCGGACCTGACTGACCATCTCAAATATGTCATCCATCATCAGGCCTGCGGCTAAGGCAACCTCGCTTGAGTACTGAATGGTCGGGCCGTCAGCAAGGGGGTCGCTGAACGGCATGCCAAGTTCAATAATATCGGCTCCATTCTTTTCATAAGCCAGAATCAGATCAACGGTTTCTGATTTGGCCGGAAACCCGGCTGTAATGAAGAGGTTCATAATTTTTTCGTCCGGCTTTCGGTTCCTGAAAACCTTTTGCATCCGGGATGAACCTCGTACGGGCATGTTTTTAGGTTCGGCTTGCATACTTTTTCCTACTTATTATTTGATCCGTAAAAGTAATCAGAGATGGTGCCCATGTCTTTGTCGCCCCGACCGGAGCAGTTAATAACCACGATTTCATCCCCCGATAGCTGTGGCATTAGTTTCTCAAGCCAGGCGATAGCATGTGCTGTTTCTATGGCCGGAATGATGCCTTCCAGCATAGAGCAGCGTTTCACAGCATCCATCGCTTCCGTATCGGTAACCGGCCTGTAGGCCACGCGGCCGGTATCGAACAGGTGAGAGTGCTCCGGACCTACGCCCGGGTAGTCGAGGCCGGCGCTGATGGAGTGTGCAAGTTCTACCTGCCCCTGATGGGTCTGAAGCAGGTAGCTGAGTGAGCCATGCAGTACGCCGGGCTTGCCTTTGGAGAAGGTAGCTGCCGTTTTATTGGTTTCGGCACCTTCACCGGCGGCTTCAAGCCCGATAAGCTTAACATGTTTCTTATCTATGAACCTGTGGAAGATACCAATCGCATTGGATCCGCCACCTACACAGGCAAGTATATAATCCGGATCGCGCCCTTCAGTTTCAAAGCACTGTGCTTCGGTTTCGAGGCCAATCACATCATGGAAATCACGTACCATTTTAGGATAGGGGTGCGGTCCTACAACTGAGCCGATTATATAGAAAGTGTCGTCCACATTGGTTACCCAGTCCCTGATTGCTTCATTGGTAGCATCTTTGAGGGTTTTTGAGCCGCTTTCAACACCGCGCACATCAGCTCCTAACAGCCGCATGCGGTCAACATTAAGCTTCTGCCGCTTCATATCTTCGGCACCCATGTACACGATGCACTCAAGGCCGAACTTGGCACAAACCGTAGCCGTTGCAACTCCATGCTGACCGGCACCGGTTTCAGCGATGATGCGCTTCTTGCCCATACGCATGGCGAGCAAAACCTGACCAATGGTATTGTTTATTTTGTGCGCACCGGTATGGCAAAGATCTTCTCTTTTAAAATAAATACGGCCTGTTCCGTAATGTGCAGTGAGCCTCTCACAAAACGTGAACGGTGTCGGTCGGCCAACGTATTCCCGAAGATGGTGAAGGCGTTCCTTTTTGAAGGAATCATCTTTACTCGCCAGCTCATACTGCCGCTCCAGTTCATCCAGCGCAGGAATCAGAATTTCGGGGACGAATTTACCACCGAATTTGCCGAAATAACCATTTTTAGACGGAAAATTGTAGGCTGTGTCAGGCACTGCCACTTCGTTAGTTTGCTGCAAAACGATTTTATTTGGGGTTTAAGCTTTCATTGACTTTATAAGGATCAGGTACATAATGAACTGCCTGAAATTGCAGTATGCTATGCAGCCCTGAAGGTAATAAAAGCTGAATAAAAAGGCTTTTAATTCATTATTTTGGATGAAATCGAAAAAATAACTGCCATTCATCAATAAGCCGCTCAGGCTCAACCGTTTACTTATGATGCGATATAAGCCTACAGATATTACCGTTCTATCAGGGGAGAAAGAATTACGAATCAGCTGGAAAGACGGGCACACAAGCCGGTATCCCTTTGGCGGACTTCGTAAAAACTGTCCCTGCGTATTTTGTCAGGGCGGACACGGGGAAATGGGCAAGCCCATGGATCCGGCACAGTTTCTTATTGATACACCGGAACGCCTAAAACTCAACAACCTAAAGCCTTCAGGGAATTATGCCCTCCATATGTTCTGGAGTGACGGGCATTCAACCGGAATTTACCGCTACGAATATCTTCGCGACGGCTGCCCGGTAGATGCTGGTATTCTTGCTCCGGCCACCGATGCAGATAGCTAAATACCGCCGCCCGGCTGTATAACTCTTGCTTCTTCATCCTCATCATTATCATTGTTGGTTGCTGCTTTGGCATCATCGAGTGCCTGAAGGGCTGATTTGATACGTCTGATTCCTTTTGTGAGCATCTCTTCATTTCGGGCATAACATAGCCGGTACCAGCCCGGCTCCGGATTATGGAAAAACTGTCCCGGCATGATGTTTACTCTTGCCTGCTCTAAAACGTAGTTATACAACTGCATTTCATTTTCAAAGGTATCAGAATCGAGCCATTTACTGAGATCAACCCAGGCAAAAAAACCGGCATCTGTACGCTCTGCGGGGAAGTCAGCCTCAGCAAGCAGCCGGTGAAGTGTGGCTGAAGCATTTTTGAGGCGGAGCTTGTTTTCTGCAATGAAGCGCTTCAGAAAGGCTCCTGAAGTAAGAAGATTTGTAAGGATTTGCTGCGTAGCATTTGAAACCGGCATAAAATAAGCCAGCTCTTTCACGACCTGCAGCAGCTTCTCACTTTTTGTGTAAAGAAGGCCGGTTTTAAAACCTGAAAGACCGAAATCTTTGGCAAATCCATAAACGAGGTGCACATCAATACCTGCATCGGCTGCAATCTTTGCCAAAGAAACGAATGGCTTATCGCCAAATACGGAATTCATGTACAGCTCATCTGCTACGATCTGAAGCTTATGATCTGCGGCAAAGTTCACAATCATCTGAAGTGTTTCGCTGTCGTAGGTTTTCCCGAGCGGGTTATGCGGGTTGGTAATTATAATTCCTCTTACCTTAATTGTACGCTTTCCGGCGTGAAGCAGTGCCTGCTGAAGCACCTCAAGGGTTAAGCTGTAGCCATCTTCGGGCCGCGTGTAAGCCGGTATTGCTTCAACCTGCACACGGGTTTTCAGGTCATGATCGAAGCCAGCATAATAGGGAGCCGGCAGTATCATTCCTTCACCGGGCTCACAAAGTCCGAACATTACCATATCCAGAATTGCAGAACTTCCGGCCGCGGTAACTATCTGATCAGCGGCAGCCTGTATGCCGGTGTATTCAGTCAGATAGCCGGCCAAAGCCTCTCTAAAATGCTTCATACCATGAAGTTCAGCATAATGGGTGTGATGTTCATCTATACCGGGTTTGGCATTCAGCTTCTTTTGAAGCAGGTCAAAGACCAGGTGGTTTTCAGCAGTTCCGAAATTGATGTAGCCTTTCGGATTGCTCTGCGGATGCCATGGATCGGATGCACAGCGGTAATGTGCAGCAACAAGGGGCTGATTGTTGTCCAAAATACGCGTACTGCGCTTGGAGATGTACATAAAAAATGAGCTAAAGCTTGATAAGTAGTGTTGGAATTAGCTGAAATTAGAAAGCAGGCCCGGATTACTGCCAAGGCCAAGGGAAGCATCAACTACAGCTCCCCGCATAATTTCAGCCTGAGGGCTGCACAGGTAACGTATAATTTCTGCAACTTCTGCTGATTGAATCAGGCGCCCGGCAGGCAGCCTTTTGATGAGACGCTCACGACCGGCATCATCAAGATGATCGAGCGTTGAAGCGCCAAACATGGGAGTTTCAACCGCACCGGGACAAACAGCAAATACATCAACAGGATGGTGGGTTAGTTCAGCGGCAAGCTGCCGGGTCATGAAGGCAACTGCGGCTTTGCTCATACCGTCTGCTGTAGTGAAGTTCGGAAACTGCGTGATACCTCCGCCTACAGAGCTCACATTGATAATTTTCCCGCCGCGTTCTTTCATAACCGGTAAGAACTTTCTTACCATCCAAAGCGGCGAAACGGCATTTACTACCATCATGTAGTAGTCCTGCTCATAGGGATCATCACTCAGTTTCTTTACGGTAGCACTTCCTACAGCAGCGTTGTTGATAAGAATATCGGGTACGATTTGAATCTCTTCACATAAGTGCTCAAGGCTATCACGGCTTGCGGCATCCCAGGCATGCGCGCTTATACGGTCATCACCGGAAGCATTACCGCACAGCTCAACCATCAGTTCCTGAGCGGCTTTTTGGCCGCTGCGGTATGTAAAGTAAACACGGTGCCCTTCATTGTAGAATACCTTAACGGTTTCCGCTCCTATGCCGCTGGAGCCGCCGGTTACAAGCACGTTCTTGATTGAATGACGCATAGTGATCTGCACAAAAAAAATGAGGCCGTATTAATCGTTTGTGAATGGGATCATCTGGGTAAGTAACCCTTTCAGGTTTCCGAATTTTTCAGCGTAATCTTTCTGACTTCGTCTGATCACCTCAAAAGCTTCTTCTCTGTCGTAGGTGTGGGTAATTTCACAGGTCGTTTTTTCAGAATCGCCGGGTATTTGTTTGTAGGTAAGGAAATAATGCCTGAGGCGGTCAACTACAATCGGCGGCACATCGCTGATGCTCCTGTAATTTCCATAAACAAGATCACCCTTCATTACCGCAATGATTTTATCATCAGCCTCATTGCCGTCAATCATTCTAAAACCACCGATCGGAATAGCCTGAAGCAGGATATTGCCGTGCGTAATTTGTTTTTCAGAAAGAATACAGATATCGAGCGGGTCGCCGTCTCCTTCCACGTCAATACCACTTTTCTCCTTACAAAATAGAGCTGTTTCATCGCCGCAATACGTTTGTGGTACAAAACCATACAAAGCGGGGCAAACGTTGGAATATCGCTGTGGCCTGTCAACCTTCAGGAAGCCCGTATCTTTATCAACCTCGTATTTAATGGTATCGGTAGGCACAATTTCAATGAAAGTGGTTACCACTTCAGGGGCGTTATCTCCAATCAGAACGCCATGCCAGGGGTGTGACTTTAATAAAAGACCAAGCAATTTCCACATTTCTTCTGATGACTGAATACTCATAAGCTCGCTGTTTGATTAATTAATAATAGCTCTGATGACTTCACAAATAATTATGCTGTTCTTTACCAAAGTACGCAATTCAAACATAAATTATGTGATGATGGCGGATTTTTTCAAGCGTGTCGGTGCTTAACTCTTCAACAAGGGCTTCCAGAAATGAATCTCCGTAGAGGGCATAAAAAAAGGCCCAGCCCGTTACCCTTTCCTGAAGCAGCCCGCCTGGGAACAATGCGCTTCGCACATTAGAAATCCTTTTTATGGCCAGGCGATCCTGTTTTTTCTTTTCCCGGATAACTTTCGATGCAAACTGTTCTGCATTTTTTTCCATTCGGCTTAGTGTGCTTTTCAAAGAGGTTTCAAGGGAGCTGCCCGTGTTTACAAATGACCGGAAGTAGCTTTCAAAAAGGTGTTTATTCCGGTTTTTCCACTCTTTAAGAACTTCATCAGGTAACTTATTCCCGCTTTCGCGCAGCTGTACCTGCACCAGCTCGTGTGCAAGGTCATCTTCACGTTTTTTGTAGTCTGTAAATGAAAAAGGCATATGCGCCATAGATTTACGTATTTCGGGCTCAATAACTGTTGCACTAAATCTGGGCAAAATAATTGGTAAATCAAGCTCAAATGCCTCAAAAAAAGCTTTCAGCTGTGAATGATATGCTATTTCAGCAGCTCCGCCTGTATAGGCGAGATTGGGCAGCAGGTATTGCTGAATTACAGGCCTGAGCAGGGCATTTGGAGAAAGCTTAGCAAAAAAGTCATCACCGGCCTGACGGACACTCTCCCGGGTGAAAGTTCGCGGAGAAGCTTCATCAGGAAACATCCACCCGCTTTCGAGATAAGGTATTTTGAGCCTGCCTTTTTCCGGATGGTGCCAGAAGAGCAGGCTGTCGGTAACCGTAACCTGAGCATGCCATTTCCCGGCAAGCTTAGCTGATGTATCTGATACAATTTTGGTTAATTCCGGCTGTTTGACCAGCACAGTTTCAAAAACCGGACGGCAGAGTTTTTTGACATCCGCGTGATTGCTTCCTGCAAGTATTAAACCGTATTTGCCGAAAACCCTGAGCATCAGCTCCCCGAAAGCTTGCACCCAGGGGCGGCCGGTTTGCCAGCTTTTATGCAATCGGTGCAAATCAGATGCGTAGGCAGAACCCGGCTCAGCGGCCTGATTGATCTCAGAAAGAATTTCATCTGCATGATCCAGTTTCAGAAAAGCCGCGGCATGCCCCTTTAGCCTGTTTTTGGGCAACGAGAATTTTTGAATGATGCCGTCTTTCCTGAAATCAGGCAGCCAGACATGATCAATTTCATCATAGTCATGATCTTCATCAGCCATCCAGAAAACGGGTACGATGCTGAGCTTCGTAGCGGCCTTTAGCGAACGGGATAACGCTATAACCGTAAGTGTTTTATAAAAACTGTAGCCCGGGCCGCCCAGAAAGCAGAGCTGCTGCCCTGTTACCACTGTAAATACATCTTTACTGCGGAGCGACTCTGCTGCTTCAATGGTATTACGGCAAGCTGCAAATTGTTTATTGTAAGAAACCAGAAAATCAGCAAGCTGATTGCGTTTAACCGAGCCAAAACGGCCTGATACAAAACGGCTGAATGATTCCGGATTAAACGGGTCTGACTTGCCAAAAAAGCTTCTAAGCTCTGGATTCCCGTTGATATAATCGCCGTACAGGGGTGTTGCTCCAAGCTGACTGAAACTTACGGATTCAAACTCCAATTTCACCCCTTTATTCTGGAAATTTGATCCCGCAACTGAGCTGCCTCTTCGTAATTCTCATTTTTGATTGCAGTATCGAGCTTCTTTTCAAGCTGTTTGAGCTTATCGGCGAAACTAATTTCGGCAGCATCGGCGCCCTTAACCGAGCTGGTTTGTGCCGTTTCATCGTAAGCTACTGATTTGCCTGATTTTCTCAGGCTGTCAACAACATCGGTAGCTGAGGTAATACCTGCCTCGTTAAGCACTTCATCTGAAGCAAAAATCGGAGCCTTAAATCTGATACCAAGCGCAATAGCGTCACTCGGTCTGGCATCAAGTTCAATTTCCTGGCCATTAAGGTCACAAATTACTTTAGCATAAAATGTACCTTCCTTCAAATCGCTAATTACAATACTCTTAACGAAAGAATCAAAACTTTGAATAACATTGCGAAGCAGATCATGTGTCATTGGTCGTGGCGGCTTTATATGCTCAAGCTCGAGAGCTATAGCCTGTGCTTCAAAGGTTCCAATAATTATAGGAAGCCGACGGTTGCCTTCCGTTTCTGAAAGTATCAGGGCGTAAGCTCCGCCACTGCTTGGGCTTGTGGAAAGCCCGAGTATCTCCATCTGAAATTTATTCACAAAACAGCAGGTTATAGGATTTTCGGTTTGAATCAGTCAAATAGCCACATTTGGGGTACAAATTACAAAAATAATCACAAGGGCTAAAACATCAAGATGGGGTATGAGCATTCTTGCGGCTGTAAATTAGTTGCTGCGTTCACAAATTCGTCTCAGATCACCCTTCATTAATGAGAATCATTCAAAGTACAGAACAAGCCGATTTAGTGATTGATATTTGCCATATTGCGGTGTAAATTTCGAGAATGTAGGTAATAGTCCAAATTGAAACGAGATATTTAACCAAATCAACATGCTCGAAGCATATCTGCCGATTTTCGTCCTTTTAGGTATAGCGCTGTTTTTAGCAATTGTTCTTGCAATACTTTCACGTGTTATCGGCCCTTACAGGCCTTCAGCTACCAAACTCAGACCGTATGAGAGCGGTATGGACCCGGTCGGAGATGCCAAAGAACGCTACTCCATCAGTTTCTACATGGTAGCTATGGAGTTTATTGTGTTCGACCTTGAAATTATTTTCATCTATCCGTGGGCCGTTCGCTACAAGGAGCTCGGTTTAGGAACTTTCTTTGCAGTGATGGTATTTATTTTAATTCTGACTTTGGGTTTAATTTATACGCTCAAGAAAGAATCAAAAAACTTCCAGATTAGCAAATCAACCAATTAATTATATAAAACCTATGAGTTTAGAGAATTCGTTAAACAATCAGGGTTTCCTAACTACTTCACTCGACTTCCTGACCAATTGGGCCCGTGCAAATGCCATGTGGCCAATGCCTATGGGCCTTGCCTGCTGTGCAATTGAAATGATGGCATTTGCGGGCCCCAAATACGATGCTTCCCGATTTGGCTCTGAAGTTATGCGTTTTTCTCCGCGTCAGAGTGATGTAATGATCGTTGCCGGTTGGTGTACCTACAAGATGTCACATGCCATTCGCCGGATCTGGGATCAGATGCCCGATCCTAAATGGTGTATTGCCATGGGTGCCTGCGCTTCTACCGGAGGCATGCACCGCTGTTACGGCGTAGTACAGGGGGTCGATAACTTCCTGCCGGTTGATGTTTACATCTCAGGCTGCCCGCCAAGACCTGATGCCGTTCTGAATGCGCTCATGCAGATTCAGGAAAAAGTAAAAACGGAACACTCTACCGTTTACGACGGCTGAAAAACCTTATTAACGTATCTTACACTTTAAGCGATGAGCAAAAAAGACCTTATACCGGGTATTATTGATGATTTAAGGGCTAAATTTGGTGATGCAGTTCTGGAATCCAAATCTTATGCCGGCGATCAGATTACAAGGATAGAACTTAACCGAATACATGAGGTTTGTCAGTATCTGAAGCAGAAGCATCACTTTGTTTACCTTGTTGATTTATTGGGAACAGACCGATTTACTGCTGAAGACCGCTTCGAAATTATCTATCATATGATCAGCCTGAAAACAGGTGCCCGTCTTTTTATCAGAACCTGGGTTCCTGAAGAAAACCCGGTTGTTCCGACCGTAACCGATATCTGGGCCGGCGCAAACTGGAACGAACGTGAAGTTTGGGATATGTTCGGCATCCGGTTCGAGGGGCATCCTGATCTTCGGCGGATTTTCCTCCCCGAGGATTTCGAGTACCATCCCCTCAGAAAAGAATTTCCGCTGCTTGGTATTCCCGGATCTTTCTCATTGCCTACCACTACCCCGGACTCTCAATAAACCCGACTGCTGCACATGGAATTAAAAACCACCATTCTCGACAAAGCGAAACCAACTTTTTTCGAGAAACATCAAAACGCGCTTTATAAAAGCCTCGAAGACAAGCATACCACAGTTGAGGTTGAGGAAGATCCGCTGGGAACCCGCATGATTCTCAACATGGGGCCTCAGCACCCCGCTACACACGGTGTACTCCGCCTACTGCTTGAGCTCGACGGTGAACGCATCATCAGAAACCGGCTCGATATCGGTTATCTTCACCGGGGCGTTGAGAAAATTGCTGAAAACAAAACCTATCAGGAGTTCATGCCCTATACCGACCGCATGGACTACCTCTCCCCTTACAGCAACAACGTAGCGCTTTGTCTGGCTGTAGAAAAAATTGCTCAGATAGAAGTGCCTGAACGGGCCGATTATATCCGAATGATAGGATGCGAGCTTGCCCGAATTTCATCCCACCTCCTTTACCTGGGTGCCATGGTGATGGATACCGGCGCCATTTCTTTCTTCATCTGGACATTCAGAGAGCGTGAGCGTCTGTACGATATCTTTGATAACTTCGGAGGGCACCGGTTTACAATTTCGCACTCACGAATTGGCGGGGTTCATAACGACCTTTCACCTGAATGTCTGGGAATGATCAAAAACTTCATCGATACTTTCCCTGATGAGATTCGAGACTGGAAAAAACTTCTTAACAAAAACCGCATTTTCTACGACCGCAACCTCAATGTTGGCCGTATTTCCTATGATGAAGCGCTCGCACTCGGGGTAACAGGACCTAACATTCGCGCCGTAGGTGTTCCTTACGACATCCGTAAATTCGACCCCTACCTCCAATACGATCAGGTAGAGTTTGATGTACCTACCCGCCTTGAAGGAGATAACCTTGCCCGTTATTTCATCCGCATGGAAGAAATGAGTGAGAGCGTACGCATCATCAGGCAGTGTCTTGAAAAAATGCCTAAAGGCCCGATTCGTACAGATAACGCAAAACAAGCCTACCCCTCTAAAGATGAAGTTTATTATTCGATGGAAGGCATGATTCACGACTTTATGATGACTGATACCGGCATCTGTCCGCCCGAAGGTGCTGAAGCATATCACGCCATTGAAGCACCGAAAGGTGAGCTGGGCTTCTTCATTCAAAGTGACGGAACCGGGCACCCGTGGCGACTTAAAATTAAATCGCCTTCATTCACCAACCTGCAGGGACTCGAGAAAATGCTGGATGGTGAAATGATCGCGGATACGGTAGTAATGATTGGTGGTGTTGACCCTGTAATGGGAGATTCTGACAAATAATTATGGAAATGACCTACGAATTCTCAAAAGAAGACCTGGCCGAAATTGAAAAAATTAAGGCCAAATATCCGGATAAAAAATCACCTGTAATGCCGGTTTTATGGCTTGCACAGGAAAAATTCGGACATGTTGAGCCGGAAGTGCAACAGCTTGTGGCACGCACCCTTGATCTCCCTGCTGCCCATGTGTACGGTGTTGTGAGTTTTTACACGCAGTACTACGGTAAGAAAATGGGAAAATATGTTCTTGATGTATGTACAACCACTTCCTGTCAGCTTTGCGGCGGATACGAAATTCTGCATTACATAGAAGATAAACTTGGTATCAAAGCAGGTGAAACAACCAAAGACGGTCTGTTCAGCATTCAGTCTGTTGAGTGTCTCGGTGCCTGCGGCTATGCACCTATGATGCAGATTACAAACGGCGTGTACTGCAATCACCTGACCAAAGAGAAAGTTGATACCATTATCGACGGTCTCAGGGCTGGCAGAATGCCCGAATTTGAGTCTATTCCCATGCCGCAACACCTGGACGAATCAACTAACAAAATAGGTTAATTCATGGCCATTGACTGGAGAAATTACAAGCCCCTTCTGATTCCGGGCATCCCTAATCTGCACAAAATTGAAGTTTTTGAAAAGAATGGCGGATACGAGCAGCTCAAAAAAACGCTCAAAAGCCTTACGCCGGAAGCAGTTGTAAATGAAGTAAAGGCCGCCAACATACGTGGCCGCGGCGGTGCAGGTTTTAATGCCGGCCTAAAATGGTCTTTTATGCCAAAACCCGACGGCGGCCCCCGGTACATTGCTGCCAACGGTGATGAATCCGAGCCCGGTACTTTCAAAGACCGCAAAATTTTCGAATACAACCCGCATCTTTTCATAGAGGGCGCCATTATCGCCGGTTTTGCCATGCACATCACTGCGGTTTACGTGTACATCCGCGGGGAGTACAAAAGCTGGATCGATATGATGCAGAAAGCAATTGACGATGCCTATGCAAAGGGATATCTCGGGAAAAACATTCTGGGTTCCGGATTCGACCTCGATATGTACGTGCACTCGGGTGCGGGTGCCTATATTTGTGGTGAAGAATCATCCCTTATGGAATCTCTCGAAGGAAAACGCGGATATCCCCGCGTGAAGCCCCCGTTTCCGGCTCAAAAAGGCCTGTGGGGGCGTCCGACTACCATCAACAACATTGAGACACTCGCCAATGTACCGCTTGTAATCAAAAACGGTGCTGACTGGTACAAGTCTATCGGAGCACCTACACATCCCGGCCCTGTTTTGTACGGAATTTCCGGACATGTTAACCGTCCGGGTGTTTATGAGTATCCTACCGGAATGTCAATCATGGAGCTCATTAACGATGTATGCGGCGGTATGCGCGGCGGCAAAAAAGTTAAGGCTGTGATACCCGGAGGCTCCTCTACACCACCATTACGGGGCGATCAGCTTGAAGGGGTTTGCATGGATGCCGACAGCCTCCGCACTGCCGGCTCAATGATGGGAACGGCAGGAATGATTGTTATGGATGAAGACACCGACATGGTTGACGCACTCTGGCGTATTTCACATTTTTATCACCATGAATCATGCGGACAGTGCACACCCTGCCGCGATGGTACCGGCTTCCTTGAAAAAACCCTGATCAAAATCCGTGACGGTGAAGGCGAAATGCGTGACCTCGACCTGCTGCTTGACCTCTGTACGCAAATGGAAGGCCGCACGATCTGCGCCCTTGCAGATGCCGCTGCATGGCCGGTACGTTACACCGTTACGCGTTTCCGTGAAGATTTTGAAAAACGAGTCAAAAATACTGTATTCGCATTAGCCTAATCCTATTCCGCAATGCCTGAAATTTTTATTGATAACATCCGGTACGAATTCGAGGGTAAACCGCTTGTTCTGCAGTTCATGCTGGACAATGGCCTCGATCATCCCTTCTTTTGCTACCATCCTTCGCTTTCTATCCCTGCTAACTGCCGTCAGTGCTACGTTGAGGCAGGTACTCCGGTCTGGAACCGTGAAACCAACGACTACGAGCTCAACGAAAGCGGGGATCGCGTCATACGGTTTTTCCCGAAACTGATGACCGCATGCAGCCTTGAAGCAACCGACGGTATGGTGATTAAAACACACCGAACAAGTGAACTCGTAAAGCGTGCCCACAAAGATACACTGGAGTTTATTCTTGTTAATCACCCGCTCGACTGCCCGATTTGCGATCAGGCCGGGGAATGCCCGCTTCAGATTCAGACCTATAAGTACGGGCCTGAAGGCAGTCGTTTCGAGCATAAGAAAGTTCACAAGCCCAAGCGTATTAAGCTCGGCCCCCGCGTTATTCTCGATGCTGAACGCTGTATTAATTGTACGAGGTGCGTTCGATTTACGGAAGAAATCAGCAAAACCCATCAGCTTACAATTATTTCAAGGGGAGATAAGAACTACCCTGCTGTAGCTCCTGGTACTGAATTCGACGACCCCTACTCTCTCAATACCGTTGATATCTGTCCGGTTGGCGCGCTTACATCAGCTGATTTTCGTTTCAAGGCTCGCGTATGGGAAATGAATCAGACTCCGGGGATAGATGTTACCAACGGCACAGGCTGCAATATAGACGTATGGACCCGTGACAATCTCGTGCTTCGCATTACTCCGCGCTACAACGCTGCAGTAAACGATCACTGGATGCCCGATTTCGGCCGGGAAGACATTCGCAGAATGAATGAGAACCGCATCTCAAAACCGGAATTATCGCTTGATGGCGACCGTATAAAATCATCCTGGAATAATGCGGAAATTACACTTTGGGAAAAACTGAAAGAATTCAGCCCCTCAGAGATGCTGTTTGCCGGCAGTGCATTTTCCTCCGTTGAAGACAACTTTGTGCTTAAAAAACACGCCAAACGCATCGGTGCCGAAAAGGTTTACTTCACACCTTTCATAAAGCAGGGAAGCGGAGACGGATTCCTGATTGATGAGGATCAGTACCCGAACACGCAGGGTTGTCGTTTGCTGGGGCTGAAAGAACTGAGCCCCGCTGATTTTAAAGCGAAAGTATCCGACTCAGCTGTTAAGCTCCTTGTAATGCTTGAAGATGACCTGATTGGCCGCGGCGTTCTGAATACTGCTGACCTTGAAGGCAAATTCGTAGTGTATATGGGTTCCAACCATAATGCAACTTCTGCGGCAGCAACACTTGTAGTGCCGATTGCCAATTCAGTTGAGCAAAGTTGCTCCTTCGTTAATGTTAAGGGTCGTATTCAGCGTACTACTGCTGCAAAAGAAACCATTTATACCAACCGCAAGCTAAACCTTGAAATGTCGGTTGGCCGACTTGACCGTTACGGAACCAAGTTTGATAACTGGGTAACTGACCGAAACCGCATCGACTGTATCCCTGCATGGGAATATCTGGAAAGAGTTGCCGCACAGGATGATGCAAACTTTGGCTACGTATCAACCCGCGCCATTATGGCTGAGATAGCATCAACCAATGCCCGCTTCACCGGGGTAGATTACGACCGGCTGGATGAAGAACCCGGAATCCCGCTCATCTCCGCTGAAGAAGTAAAAACTGCATAGTAACTTCAATACAAATAAACGAAATCCTATTTAATGGAAGCTCCGATTATTTCATCCTATATCATTCTGGGGGCCGCGTTGTTTGTGCTGCTTAACTCAGCTGCGGTTTGTGTTTACGCTGAACGCCGTATTGCCGCATTTATCCAAAACCGCGTGGGTCCGAACCGCGTGGGTCCGTTTGGCTTGCTGCAACCGATCGCCGATGTCGTGAAGCTTATCTTCAAAGAAGACGTTACCCCAAGCTACGGGAACCGAATCCTTCACTCTGTTGCACCGCTTATTCCGGTAACCACAGCACTGATGACGGTGGCCGTAATCCCCTTCGGTGACGGTCTGTTCATTACTGATCTGAACATCGGTATTCTATACCTGCTTGCAATTGCTTCCCTCGGTGTTTACGGGGTAACGATGGCGGGCTGGGCATCCAACAGCAAGTATTCCCTGCTTGGCGGGCTTCGCGCAGCTGCACAGATGCTGAGCTACGAACTCCCCATGGGTATGGCAATCGCTTCAATGGTGCTGTTCTCCATGTCCCTCAGCCTGGTTGATATGGTTAATGCACAGATTTACTGGTGGGGTATTTTTGTGAATCCCATCGGATTTATCATCTTCACCATTGCTGCATTTGCAGAAGCCAATCGTTCTCCCTTCGACCTCGTTGAGGCAGAACAAGAGCTTGTAGGTGGTTTTCACACGGAATACAGCTCCATGAAGTTTGGCATGTTCTTCCTTGCTGAGTACATGCACGTCGTTATCGGAAGTATGCTGATTACCGTTTTCTTCCTCGGTGGGTACCATCTCCCCTTTGCCGGGTATTATGCACACCTTCTTCCGGAAGCCGGAACCCTGGCTAAGGCAATTCTGGATATTTCCGTATTCGGTGCGAAGGTAGCATTCATGGTATTTGTATTTATCTGGGTTCGCTGGACCATCCCAAGATTTAAATACAACCAGCTGATGAGCCTCGGCTGGGCCCGTTTACTCCCGCTTTCAATTGCTAACTTCGTTATCATCGCTTTTATCCTGATGATGATTCACGAGTTTTTCTAAGCAACACAGTATTCAATATGATTAAAGGCCGGTTTCCCGCTTCGGGTGCCGGCTTTTTTTATTCACCCCGGGTTTTGATTGTATGGCCCAAACTACCGTAAACAAGTGCGTACCCTAAAAAAAGAGCGAGATAAAGCTGTAATAGGCCGAATCGAAAAAATAGATTTCCCGGAGCTGGGCATAGAAGAAATTGACTGCAAAATCGACACCGGTGCATACACCTCATCTATTCACTGTCACGATATCGAGCCCTTTACACAGGATGGCAGAGAAATGGTTCGTTTTCGCCTGCTCGACCCTACCCATCCCGCATTCAATCACAAAGAAATTGTGATGCCCGTAAAAACACGCCGAAAAGTTAAAAGCAGTTTTGGCAACACGCAGAAACGCATCATCATCCAAACGAAAATGCTGATTTTCGGAAAGCTGTATGTTACAGAACTTTCCCTTGCCGACCGTTCTAAAATGACTTTTCCCGTACTTATGGGCCGAAAGGCTATAAGCAAGCGGTTTTTAGTGGATGTATCGAAAACAAACTTATCCCATAAATCAAAACTATCTTCCAATCCATGAATATCGCAGTACTGTCCCGCAGCAAGGGCATTTATTCAACACGCAGATTACTCGAAGCCGGCGAAGCCCGCGGCCACACCATGCATCAGATTGATCACCTGAAATGCTATGTTTCAATCGAGAAATCGAAGCCGGAAATACACTACGAAGGCCGCAAACTCGACAACATTGATGCCATAATCCCGCGCATTGGTGCCTCTGTTACATTTTATGGCTGCGCTATTGTGCGTCAGTTTGAAATGATGGGTAAGGTTTCATGCACTGAAAGCCAGGCTATTGTGCGCTCCCGCGACAAATTGCGGAGTATGCAGATTCTTTCGAGGGCGGGTGTAGATATGCCGAAAACAGGCTTTGCCCGGCTGCCGCGTGATAAATCCGACATTATTGAAATGGTAGGCGGTACACCTGTTGTGATCAAGCTTTTGGAAGGGACACAGGGCCTGGGTGTGGTGCTTGCAGAAACAAAAAAAGCTGCGGAATCCGTACTTGATGCTTTTTTCGGCCTCAAAACCAATATCCTGATTCAGGAATTTATCAAAGAATCAAAAGGCTCGGATGTACGTGCTTTTGTTGTTGATGGCAAAGTTGTAGGGGCTATGAAGCGAACCGGTAAAGAGGGCGATTTTCGGTCGAACCTGCACCGGGGCGGAACTGCTGAGCCCATCAAACTTACCAAACAGGAAAGACAAACAGCAATTCTTGCAGCCAAATCCCTGGGGCTTGGCGTAGCCGGGGTTGATATTCTCCAAAGCAACCGCGGCCCGCTCATCATGGAAGTAAATTCATCACCGGGTTTACAGGGAATTGAACGCTCAACCGGTATTGATATCGCTTCAAAAATTATTCAATACCTGGAAAAACTTTCAGAAATGAAAAACCAGAACAAAGACCGCATCCGGGTTTAAAATCATGGATATTTTTGAGATGAAGGGGCAGCGGGTAAAGCCCGGCGATTCGGCTGTTATCAGCTTTCGGATTGCCCGGCTGCCAACGCATACCCAAATCGATCTGCCCGTTTATATTTTTCGCGGGGCCGAAGCAGGGCCTGTTCTTCTGCTTACAGCCGGCCTGCACGGGAACGAGATTAACGGCATCGAAATCGTGCGAAAAATGATCAGTGAGGGCAGCGTAAAACCTTCGCGAGGCACAGTTGTAGCCATTCCCATCGTAAATATCTACGGCTTTTTACAGTCAGAACGCTACCTGCCAGACGGAAAAGACCTCAACCGTAGCTTCCCGGGGAATCAGACCGGCTCACTCGCTCAGCGCGTTGCATGGGTATTAATGAATGAAATAATCCCAAAAATCGATTTCGGCATCGATTTCCATACCGGTGGAGCAAGCCTCAGCAATTTCCCGCAAATTCGCTGCGATTTTGAGTATGGACTGAATCTCGACCTGGCAAAAATGTTCGCACCGCCTTTTATCATGAATTCCGCTATGATCAACAAATCTTTGAGGCGGGCAGCTCACCGAATAGGAAAACACATCGTGGTTTATGAAGGCGGAGAGTCGCTCCGCTTCGACGATTTTGCCATTAGCGAAGGGGTTAGCGGAACCCTGCGTATGATGAAAGCTCTCCAAATGATTGATGATGCCCCACAACCCGCTTTCAGACCCAAAATCCTGTCCGCAACGACCTGGATTCGGGCCCGATACGCCGGCATCTTTCATACCCTGATTCAACCCGGTGATATCCTCAAACGAAACCAGCTGATTGGCACCATCACCGACCCTTTCGGAGAAACAACCTACCCTATCAAAACGAGAGAAGGCGGGCACGTGATCTGCCTGAACAATATGCCTGTTTTAAATGCCGGAGACGCAATTGCGCATATAGGTAAAGAAAAACAGACTGCGTCTGCGCAACATTCACTGAAAACCTGACACCGGTTTAGCTCAGGACAGCTTCATTCGGCACCCACTGTGAGCGATTGTAGATTCCGAGCGCGGCGCCTTTGAGGGTTTGGTTGAGATAGGGGGAATTGCGGGATTTGCTCTTGTTAACGACAGCAGTATAGGTCCACTTTGTGCTTGTGTCGAACAGGGTGAGGTTGGCAGGCTGACCCGCATCAAGGCCGGGGACCGGAAGCCGCAGTATCGTGCGGGGGGCGTCAATCAAAGTGCGCAGCACCTGCGGCAGGCTCATGCGGCCGGTGTCGAGCAGCTGCTTCACCACAACGCTCCAGGCGGTTTGCAGCCCGAGGATGCCGTTAGGCGCGTAGATAAACTCGACCTCTTTTTCCTCAACCGAGTGTGGCGCGTGATCGGTACAGATGGCATCGATGGTGCCGTCGGCAAGGCCGGCTATCATGGCTTCAACATCATCGGCGGTGCGTAGCGGCGGGTGCATTTTAAAGTTGGTGTCAAACTCAGAGCGCTCAACTTCCTCATCGGTGAGGTCGAAGTGATGCGGACACACCTCGGTCGTTACGCGTATGCCCTTTGCCTTGGCTTCCCGAACCATCTCCACGCCCCGGCGCGTGCTGATGTGCGCCACGTGTACGTGCCCGCCGGTGAGTTCGGCCAGCAGAATATCGCGGGCGATCATCACCTCTTCGGCAATGGAGGGCGTACCGGCGAGTCCGAGCCGCGTTGAGACCCGGCCTTCGTGCATGTGACCGGGGCGCGACAGATCCAGATCTTCTTCGTGGTTAATCACGGGCATATCGAGCATGGCGGCGTATTCGAGCGCGGTACGCATCAGCCGGGCATTGTACACAGGGTCGCCGTCGTCGCTGAACGCGACCGCGCCTCCCTCCTTCATATCGGCCATCTCGGCCAGGCTCTCGCCCTTGCGGTCCTTCGAGACACAGCCGATCGGGTGCACCTCAACCGGCAGCGAAGCCGAGCGGTTCACGATGTACTCCACCACATCGCGGGTGTGGATAGCCGGCTTGGTGTTGGGCATGCAGGCAACGGCCGTAAAGCCGCCGGCCGCAGCTGCCGCGCAGCCACTTTTGATGGTCTCCTTGTGCTCCAGACCCGGTTCGCGCAAATGCACGTGCATATCCATCCAGCCGGGGGAAAGAAACGCGCCTTTGCCGTCGATGAGCTGCTCTCCGTTTTCGGGCGAAAGATTGAGCCCGGTTTCTGCAATTTTTCCGTCCCTGATCCTGAGGGAGTTTACCGTGTTATAATCGCGGACACCCGAAGCATCGGCAAGTTGAACATTGATGAACAGCACATTGGGTTGAAGCATAAAGCAGTTTTTTTGGTGATGAAGGATGGATGGATGCAGGACAAAGACCCGCTGCAAAATGGGATGATTTGTTTTACAAAATACGAACTTAGGCCTCAAAGCACACGGAAAAGCGGCCAATTACCCGAAATGAAAGAACGGCCGGGAAATTCGAATAGCACAGTGCGCATCCCCTTAAAAATCGGCAAAAAGTACAGCAAAACAGCGCTCAATTGCTTAATTTGATGCCTTCGTTAATGCATCAGCCTGAGCAGCAGAATCCCGATATTCATTTTGGATGGCTTTTCCTGCAGCATCGGCCGCCTTTTCAAATCCGATTTTCTTTCCCCTAACATGCAAGCACCCGACCTGTTTTCCCAGCCGGCACCAAAAGTACCGGGCGTTACCGAGCTCACCATGCTCATCAAAGACCTGCTTGAAGCTTCCTTTCAGGATACACAGGTGGAAGGCGAGGTGAGCAAGCCGCAGCTGAGCTCCGCGGGTCATATTTACTTCACCCTTAAGGATGATCGTGCACAGCTGCCCTGCGTTATGTGGCGTTCTACTGTGCAGCGGCTCGGTTTTCAGCTCGCGCACGGGCAGCAGGTAACCCTCACCGGGGATGTTCAGGTGTATGCACCGCACGGGCGGTATCAGTTTATTGTGCGCACGGCCAAACAGGCGGGCATCGGCGCCCTTCAGCAGGCCTTTGAGCGGCTTAAGCAAAAATTACAGGCCGAGGGACTTTTCCATCCCTCCCACAAAAAGAAGATGCCCCGACTGCCGCGGCGCATCGGCATTGTGACCTCTGCACAAGGAGCGGCCCTGCAGGATATTATTGCAACCTTCCGGAAGCGGTTTCCGCTTGCCCGCCTGCTCGTTCATCATGCGGCAGTGCAGGGCGTGCAGGCCGCCGGCGAAATCGTGAAAGGTATTGAATGGTTTTCGGCACGCGGTAATGTAGATGTACTCATCATAACACGAGGTGGCGGCTCGCTCGAAGACCTTTGGCCGTTTAATGAGGAAATTGTTGCCCGCGCCCTCTTTAAGTGTCCGATCCCGACCGTGAGCGCGGTGGGGCACGAAACCGATTTCACCATTGCAGATTTCGTTGCCGACCTTCGCGCTGCAACGCCAACACAAGCCGTTGCCTTGCTTGTGCCGGACATCAACGATCTGCGCTACACCCTCGATATGCAGCACGAAAAACTGCACCGCAGCATTACACAGCGGCTTGAAAAACTTCGGAATCACGTTGTATCTCTGGGCCGCACTCATGCCCTGCACGCCGTGATGGATAAGGTGAAGCGGCAGCGGGCGCAGATTGCACACCTCAAAAGCCGGGCGGCATCCCTAACCGAAATGCGGCTGCTGCGATCGGCTTCACAATTTGAAAAACTGAATGCAAGGCTGCGGGAACTCAATCCCAATACAGCCCTCGAGCAAGGCTATTCGCGCATCTGGCAGGACGGCTGCTGGATTAAACAAGCCGCACAATTCGATCCCGAAAAGGCGCTGGAGATTGAATGGATTGACGGACAGGTGCAAAAAGACACCTTTTAGGGTAGTAACATCGCTTACTGATCTCCCCATCAACTGAAGGCATCAGGAGCCATTATAACTTCAGTATTATACCACAAAGCAGCTGACAGCAATATGCTCGTGTTAAATTACAATAACACTATTAGAATATGAATACATCTTTTAAAATCCTGACTGTAGGGCTTTATTAATCCTTTTTTTAACTTTGATTGTACTATAATCACTGATTTGCGGTACTGCTTTACAGTGTAAAGTAAAAAAGAAAAATCTGTTTGAAACCCTGTTAATCCTGAACTACTGATGCCGATTCCGTACCGTTTTATCCCTGATATTGGGATACAAAAGAAAGACAGAAACCGGATGTCAGTTCCCCTTTAAAATTATTCTAAAAACCTTAACCAAACAGACTACCCGGCCTAATTGCATGAATCTGTATCCTTCCTTCAAAATGAGCTCAACGGTTTCAATAAAGCCGGCTCCCCCCCTTATGGCAGGTGCGGTTACCAAACCCTGATTCCAAAGCTGGCTGCGAACCGCCAAAAATGCGTGTAACAGCCGAACCGGGTTAAATCTGTAAACCCTTATTATTTTATTGATACGGAGCAGCTTATGAAATCCTGCATAAAATCCCTTTTCCTCCTTTTATTCCTTACCGGCTTTACAGCAACAGAACTTTTCGCCGGCGGTTATCAGCTCAACCTGTTTGGTCAGCGTCAGATCGGGATGGCCCACACCGGAACCGGCCTGGCACTCGATTACGCTACCATCTCCATGAACCCGGCCGGTATGTCGTATGTTGACGGCAACGGCCTTCTTTTTGGCACCAACGCGACCTTCCTCAATACCACATTCCGCACAGGTCCTGATCTGATGCCGGGCCTGCCCGCTGATGTTGAGGAATCAACCATCCGCAATGTACGCACCCCGTTCTCGGTTTATGCCGGTTTCGATACGGGAATCTCAGGGCTCAAAGCCGGTTTGGGCGTGTACACCCCCTACGGCAACTCCATTGAATGGGATGAAAACTGGATGTACCGCGGCCTGCTTACCCGCATTTCCCTCACCTCAGTTTATATACAGCCGACCCTGAGTTTTCAGCTTACCGATCAGATCAGCGTAGGTGCCGGTCTTATTTATGCCATCGGCTCGGTCAACCTTCAGCGCAACCCGGATCTCGATCTGAGCATGCTCGGTATTCCCGGGCCGGTACCGCTTGATGTGGAACTTGACGGAAACACCTCCGCTTTTGGTTTCAATGCCGGTGTGTATTATCAGCACAACGAGGCCTTCTCGGTTGGGGTTGCCTACCGCTCCAAAATCAACATGTCGGTTGACGGCGGCGATGCTACCTTCACCCTGCCCTCCTCCATTCCGGATGCCGTAGTACAGCAGCTTTTCCCGGCCGACAACACCTTCAAAGCGACCCTGCCGCTTCCGGCCGTGCTCAGCATTGGTACCGGTATCCGCGCCTCCGAAGTACTGCGGATGGCCATCGACTTCAACCTGACCTTCTGGAGCGCCTACGAAAGCCTCGCCTTCAATTTTGCTGACAACACTGCGGCCCTGCAGGATAGTGAAGAGCCCCGCGACTTTAACGACTCATTCTCACTGCGCATCGGTGCCGAGTATGACGCCACCCGCCGCCTTCAGCTGCGCATTGGTACCTACTTCGATCAGTCGCCCGTAACCGAAGGCTACATCACCCCGGAAACACCTGACGTACACCGCTTCGGCATCACCGCAGGCCTCGGTTTTGAAGTGATCCGCAACCTCGAGGTAAACGCCTCCATGCTGTACATCACGTCCCGCGCCCGCGAACAATGCATGTGCGACGCCTCAGCCCCGGGCACGCCAACTATAGTACCGGTCGGCGAATTCCAGACCAACGCCTTCATCCCCGGTTTCTCAATAGGCTACAACTTCTGACCTGAACCTTTCTGCGAGTTGGCCGGAAAGCCGTTTCAGCCGCTGAATTTAAACACAAGACTGACTTTCGCTTGCGGTAGTCAGTCTTTTTTTTATAAAAGTTTCCGACAGGTTAAAGCTGATGCCGGTGCCAGAAGAACGCATTGGTTCAGTGCCAGATACGACCGCTTGCCGCTGACCCGGTGTTTTAGAACAAGCTCTTGCTTTACAGCCCGGCAATAAAACACCCGCGCAAACCAAAAGACCGGGTGCCAAAAGAACAGCTTCAACCTAAAGACCCGCTTCAAAAAACGCGCTTCGGGTTTCCCGGGTGGGTTTATTGGGAAGGATGGAATCTGAGCCGTTCAGAAAGCTGAGGATGGATTCGCGGGTGAGGCGAATGCCATCAGGCGTGGTCCAGAGCACGTGGCCAACCTCCCGGATGAGGTGGCTTCGGCTGAAGCGGTAGTAATCGAAGTACGCAAGGGCGTATTGCCGCGGAATGTAACTGCACTCCCCAAGCAGCAGTAGTACAGGAATACCAAGTTCCGTGAGATCCGGCGTTTCTTCTTCCAGAAAAGTATCTCTTATCAGCATCATGGCCGGCAGGTTGATCGGAAAATGCTCAAATGGCAGCAACTGATCCGCATGCTGCGCGCAGTATGATGATGCCACAGCGGCCCTTTGCATTTCGGGACTAAAAAAGCCACGAAACTCCTGCTGCTGTACAAACTGATTGGTAAAAGGCAGCAGAAAAGCAAGAACCATACGCGGCGAACGAATCAGATCAGCCGGTGTGATGCCTTTGGCGTTTTCGGCAAGGGTGGTTTTTCCGTCAGAGGATGAAAAGTCCGCACCGGGCAGCGGTCCGGGTTCGGTGATAATGATTTGCCGGATATCCGGTTCATTCCCGTACCTGCCGAGATAACTCGTAACAACACCGGCCCCGTAAGACTGCCCGAAAAGAATGGCCGGACTGCCGAGGCGCCCGAGAATCTGCCTGAGATCATCTACATTAGCCTGATGAGTGTAGCCGCTGACCTCCATAACGGATGAGCGACCCGCCCCAACCTGATCATACACCAGCACACTGAAGCCATCGGCAGTGAAGCCTGAAAGGAAATCAATATCAAAATCACGCAGGTAAGCACCGGGGCCGCCGTGCACAAACACAATGGTTTCCCCTTTCGCGTCAACACCTTCCGGCGGATGAAAACGGGCAACAGAAACAATCCGCCCGTTACCCAAATCCCATTGCTCAAAGCGTTCATCGGGCTTCATCTCTGAGAAATCATGCTGCGGCAGCGGAACCATCGCCCAAATGACAATACCAAAACCCAGCGCGGCGGGCAGCCCCCGCAATGCAGCGCCACCTAACGTACCTGCCCTTCGGGAAAGAAACCAAAACCAACTCCCGGTCAGCAGGAGCATAAGCCCAAAAACAGGATACCCGGCCATAAACCCGCCGCTCAGATACAGGCCGCCGGCAAACAGCACAGGCACGAGCGCCCCCGACAACAGGTACAGCAGACCGATCCCGATATTTTTTAACAGCTTGATTATCATGACAGTAAATAATAAAAAATTGATTCAGATGGAAGATGCGGCAGCAGGCGTTTGCATAAATGACCTATGAATCGGGTTCTCACCCGTTTGAATTTCATCGCCATTCACCCTGCAAAATCAACCTGCGGAGCAAATCCAAACCAACCACAGCGAAAAGCCGGCATTAACCCTGCTTTAACACCCCGTTAAACAGTGTTTAATGGCCGATTCAGGATAAGCTAATCCGCCACACCTTTACAGCTGTTACATTTTTCAAAAGCACATAACCAGACAAAAAGAACCCGTGTGCTTTTGGGATGGGATGGTGTGGTACTGTCGTCGTCGTGCCCGGACTCCTTATTGCTATTGGAACGCGACCGAAACGCCCGCGCGGAAACCCGTGTGCGGGTACCGGAAGGGCTCAAAAAAAAGCCCTGCAAGTCAAGTCCGCGACTTACAGGGCTTCATGTACCGCTGACCGGACTCGAACCGGTACGGGCTTTTAAGGCCCATTGGATTTTAAGTCCAACGTGTCTACCAATTCCACCACAGCGGCATTTTACTGCTTGGGAATTTTCTTCAATAATGAAGACTGCTAATATAAGGCCCGAAGCACTACTTCCACAAGGTAAATCATTGCTGACCCGCATATCCATAAAAAAAGAATTACCAAGCTGATTCGCTTCTTTCAGGGGAAAGCTGTTTGGGTTATGGATGGTAACAAGGTTTTTTTAGAGGGATGAGGAGGAACCGGATGATTGTACCCCAGAAAGTGTTGGATATTCCGGTCCATACTGCCCCCCCCCTCTGGCGGTGGCTTTTCGCCACGTATTTCAGCCTTC
>JAFIET010000006.1 GCA_020832405.1 Balneolales bacterium | reverse complement strand
ATGAAAGAAATTACCTTTAAAATACCCGAGCACAGACTTGATTTTGTGATGCAGCTCATGGATGAGCTTGGTATTGAAACGGCTGATGCCCCTGACATCCCCGAAGAACACAAGGCGATTGTGATGGAAAGAATCGAACAATATCAGCCGGAAAACCTGCGCATCTGGGAGGAAGTCAAAAAACGGTTGCACGAGAGGGACAAATAGCCACCAACATGCAATACGATGTATTCATCGACGAAAGAGCAGAGCAGGATATACGGGATGCATTCTCGTATTATGAAGAGCAAGCCAGGGGTTTAGGGGGGAAATTCGAACAGTCTCTGCAAAAATTGAAAAGAACGAAGTTGGGGAATCAGATAAATCCCGCGGAAATCTGCTTTTTTGAGATTATAGCTCTTTCACCCGTTTCAGTGCATGGTCGATCAGAATTTTGGAAATTCTGAAATTAGTTTTTTGAATTTTCTCAATCACAGGTTTAAGCTGTTTTATATGTCCTTTTTCTTTTGCTGCAATTAGCAAACCCAGAGAACCAGTTACCGGTAAGCCCATATCTCTTGCCGCTCTTCTTCCCTTTATTTCATCCATTATGAGAAGCGGGCTTTCAAATTCCAAAGCCAAGGCAATACTCGAAGCTTCACCTTCATCAAGATACCCGGAAAGATGTTCGTAAATACCCGACGCTACCGTTGATACTTCAATCCAATCCGGAATATCTTCACCAAACTCACTACAAACAATTTTGGTGATATAAATTTTGCCGTACAGTTTTCGAAGTAAATCAAGCTCACCAATCTTCGAAAACAATATAAGGCAGCTTGTGTCAGAGACTATAGCGGTGTGCATTGCGAATATCTTCTTCCAGCTCCTCGGGCGGATGGCTGATAAGTGCAACGTTATAATCAGCGAGCAGCTCCATGAAGGTTTTCTTCGAATAACCCGCCATTTCAGCCGCCTGACCCAGTGTCAGCTTCCCCCTTTCATATAATTTCGATGCCAAAGACATGCGGGCTTCCCTGTCATCCACATCTGCCGAGCTGGGTATATTTATTGTTATCGTCTTCATAGTGCTTCTTCTGTCTGTTTTCGTTTAGGACAATATACTGCCTTATAAACAAATTGGTATTATTCTGCTCTATGAATAAACCAAAATCAAAAAATCCGGCCCGATACGCGAACCATCATTGCATCCGGGGCGAAATCCGGCGAAGGAGATCCCTCACATTGCGCTGTTGCCAGGCTTCGGGGCAGCACGCGCTCCGTGGTTCCGGTCGCCTCTTTCCAAAATGATAAGCGTTCGGGATGACCTTTAGCGACTTGGGTTGTTCTCTTACTATGATGGACTTAGCCACAAAAAAAGAAAACCCTCTACATGTCATCTCGAGCAGTTGCCCATGGCAATAGGCCCGCTGAAGCTTCTTTAAGCAGCACAATCAGGAAACCCTTCGAAGCATCATATGAGAGATCTACATGGGTTTGGAACTGCCGGGTGGCTGGCGCGTCCATCGTAAGCCCTCACCCCCGTCCCCTCTCCCGGAATAGTTTATGGGGTTTTGGGACCTCTACGGTTGCGGGAGAGGGGTGACTCGGGAGCAGGTTTGCTCAAACAGCCGCTACAGCTCACACTGCCCCCTCTTTGCGCCTTTGCAGCTTTGTGTGAAACATAATCCGCGAAAATCCCGCCCAAATCCGCAAAATCCGCGTGCCATTAACGCCTCCGAAGAGCATCACAAATTCCGCCTGCCATCCCGCCTTAGATTTTTTTATTTTGTGCGGTTCATTCATCCCCACTCCAAGCACAGATTTTTAATGCGCACGTTCAAGCTGGATGCAGATCCCACCGAAGCTTCCTTACACCCGCAGCCGCAGGCCGCTGAGCTGCTGAAAGGCCTCAACGAAAATCAGGGGCGGGCTGTGAGCTACGGCGACGGCCCCCTGCTGATCATCGCCGGCGCAGGAAGCGGCAAAACCCGCGTGCTCACCTACCGCATCGCTTACCTGCTTGCCCAAAAAAAGGCCAACCCCTGGAACATCCTCGCGCTCACCTTCACCAACAAAGCCGCCGCCGAAATGCGGGAGCGTATCCAAAAATTGATCGGTCCGCCGGCTTCCAAGCTCTGGATGGGCACCTTCCACTCCATCTTCTCGCGCATCCTGCGGATCGAAGCCGAAAAGCTGGGCTATAATCCGCGCTTCAGTATTTACGACAGCGACGACAGCGAGCGCTCGGTAAAGGCCATCATCAAGGAAATGGGGCTCGACCCCCGCGAAGTAAAACCGCGGGACATCCGCTTCCGCATCAGCGGGGCCAAAAATCAGCTCGTGAGTCCGCAGGAGTTCCGCGACAAGTTTGTGAGCAGCTCCCTCGACGACATCGCCGCGCAGGTGTTCCCCATCTATCAGACCCGGTTGCGGCAGAGCAACGCGATGGACTTCGACGACCTGCTCACCCTGCCTTCCGAGCTGTTCGAGAACCATCCCGAAGTGCTTGAAAAATATCAGGATTACTTCCGGTACCTGCTCATCGATGAGTATCAGGATACCAACCATGCGCAGTACAAAGTTGCCAAAATGCTGGCGGCCAAATACGAAAACATCACCGTAGTAGGCGACGATGCGCAGAGCATCTACTCGTTCCGGGGCGCGGATATTTCCAACATCCTCAACTTTAAGAGCGACTACCCCAACGCCGCGCAGATCCCGCTGGAGCAAAACTACCGCTCTACGCAGGCCATTCTGAAATGCGCCGATTCCATCATCAAGCAAAACAAAAATCAGCTCGACAAAACCCTGTGGACCCAAAACGACAAGGGCGATCCGGTAATCTTGCTTGAGAGTTTTGACGAGTATGATGAGGCCAACCGCGTGGCCGGAAAACTGCACGAGTTCAAGCTCAAGCGCGGGTACTCCAACAACGATTTCGCCATCCTCTACCGCACCAACTATCAGAGCCGGGTGTATGAAGATGTGCTGCGCCGCAAGGGCATCAACTATCAGCTCGTGGGCGGCATTTCATTTTATCAGCGCAAGGAAATTAAGGATGTGATCGCCTACCTGCGGCTGCTCGTGAACCCCAACGATGAGGAAGCCCTGCTGCGGGTCATCAACGAACCGAGCCGGGGGATAGGGGATAAATCCCTACAAAACCTCATTCAGTTTGCCCGCAAGCAGCAGATTCCCGTTTGGGAAGCCTTTGATCACAAAGATCAGGTGGTCTCGCACGGGCCGGCCCGGCGCAGTATGGACAGCTTCAAAACCATCATCGACGAGTGCCGGGAGCTGATAGGCGATGACGAAACATCTCTGGTTGATGTAACCCGGAAGCTGCTCGAAAGCACCGGCTATGTGAAGCAGTTTGTGGAAGAAAACACGCACGAATCGCTCACACGGCGCGAAAACGTGATGGAGCTCATCAACGCCATCGCGCAGCATGAGGAGATGCGGCCCGATGCCGACCTGAGCACTTTCCTGCAGGAAATCAGCCTGTACTCCGACACCGACAGCTACGACGAAAATGAGCCGGCCGTAACCCTGATGACCGTACACGCCGCGAAAGGCCTGGAATTTCCGGTCGTTTTTGTGGTGGGGCTTGAGGAAGAGCTGTTCCCGATCGGCGGCCGCAACGGCGAGGAAGCCGATTTCGAGGAGGAGCGCCGCCTGTTTTATGTGGCCATCACCCGGGCAGAAAAAGACCTCTTTTTCAGCTTTGCGAAACAGCGCACGCGCTTCGGGGAGCAGAAACGCATGGCCCGCTCCCGCTTCCTGGATGAAGTTGACCCCTCCGTTGTGCGCACCGAAACCGGGGCGACCATCCGGCAGAAAGATGACTCCGGAAACAGCTTCAGCTCCGGTGGCTACAATGTGGAGTACGACTGGAAACAGCCGCAGCGCAGTCAGGCTCAGGCTTCATCCGGCCGCACGAGCTCCCGAACAGCGGGCAGCAGCAACAATGCTCCAAAACCCACAGCGAGCTACGACGGCGTTACCTACGACATCCAAAGCCCGGCCGACCTGGCCGTAGGGGTTTCTGTTTTTCACGATAATTTCGGGAAGGGCAAAATCATGGGTAAAGAAGGAAACGGCCCCAATATGAAGCTCACGGTGTTTT
Source organism: Balneolales bacterium (assembly GCA_020832405.1). Classification (GTDB taxonomy): domain Bacteria; phylum Bacteroidota; class Rhodothermia; order Balneolales; family Cyclonatronaceae; genus Cyclonatronum. The sequence continues at coordinate 80,739 of JAFIET010000006.1, read as the reverse complement.
TTCAGGGTCACGGGCAGAAAAAACTGCTGGTACGTCTGGCCAAGCTCAAAATCATCCGATAAATCAGCACCGGTCAGAAATGCACCTTTTTATACTTTGGAATGATTCCTGCCGTTTGGGTATTCGTTAGTTTAAGATTATTTGATTACCTTGAAACCATTCTGAAAAATGCGGGTATGCAACACACCAACCCGCAAACTTAATTATTATGATGCATTATACCTGGCAAGACCGTCTTGCAGACGTGCTTAATCAACTCTGGGAAGAACTTAAGGAAAAAGTGACGCCGCCCAAGCCGGAGCTGAAGCGCATCCCTGTAGAGCGGGAAAATCAGCCGCCGCATTTCCGGTAAACACACATTCAGCTATCAGGCCCCTCGAATTTATTTCAGGGGCTTTTTTTTGGCTACGCTGCATCAGGGGCAGCAGACCGGGAACAATAGTGAGCCCCCTTTTTTTCTGATTTTATCTTTTTTCTTTCTCGGGTGATGGCATCCCAAACCTCACGCAGGACCTCCGCTTAAGCCGATTGCTGCTTTTTTGTATGAACCGGGCCCGGGCCGCCATCAATCAAAATCACAAACAAGGCGGTGAAATTTTGACATGAAGCCGGATATTATGGCTGAAATTCAGAGATGTGCTTCTTTTTTCCTGCCTAATTGGATAGTTGGTGCCTCTTGGCGCTGCTTTTGAACTTTAGGCTCACAAATCAAATTGCTTCTGCTTGCACGCACACCATATCAACCAACCGCAGAAGCCCCACTGAACTACCTGACTATTTATGAAATCCAAGTTTTCTGACCTTTTGTTCGGAGACGGACGCCTTGAAGATTTTGAGCAGGCCATCCCCCTGCTATCTGAAGAAGAAGAGCGCAAAATCAGTGAATCATCCATCCCCGAATCCCTCCCGATTCTTCCGTTAAAAAACACGGTGCTGTTTCCGGGGGTTGTTATTCCGATCACGGTCGGGCGCGACCGCTCCCTCGAGCTGGTGAAGGATGCCTACGAAACCGATAAAATTATCGGCATCGTAACGCAGAAAGATTCCGACATGGAAGATCCCGGCATTGATGACCTGTACCGGGTCGGAACCGTCGCGCAGATCCTGAAGCTCATCAAAATGCCCGACGGCAGCAAAAGCATCGTGATTCAGGGAAAGAGTGTTTTCCGGATCAACGAATTTCAGACCATTGAGCCCTATTTTAAGGCAGATGTGAGTCCCTATAAAAATGTAGCGGATGTGGAAGGGCTCGAGCTCGATGCAGCCATCCGAAGCGTGAAGGAAACCGCGGCGCAGATTGTGAACAAATCGCCGAACATCCCTTCGGAGGCCGCCATTGCCATCAACAACATCAACAGCCCGAACTTTCTGCTAAACTTCATTTCATCCAACCTCAACGTTGGGATTGAAGAAAAACAGCAGCTGTTGGAAGTCCGCGAGTTTTCGGTGAGGCTCAAAACCATCATTCAGCACCTCGAAAAAGAGCTTCAGGTACTGAGCCTGAGCGAGCAGATCCGCACCAAAGTAAAGACGGACATCGACGAGCAGCAGCGCGACTTTTATCTGCGTCAGCAGCTGAAAGCGATTCAGGAAGAGCTGGGTGAAGGAACCGAGCAGCAGGAGGTGCATAAACTGCGTGCACGTGCCGAGAAACGGAAGAAGGAATTCCCGAAGGACGTCTGGAAGACCCTCACCAAAGAGCTTGACCGCCTCGACCGCACACCTGCGCAGGCCCCCAATCACGGGGTAATTCTGAATTACGTGGAAACCATTATCGACCTGCCGTGGAACAAGTTCACCAAAGACAAGCTCGACCTGAAAAAAGCGCGGGCAGTGCTTGATGAAGATCACTATGGCCTCGAGAAGGTCAAGAAGCGCATCATCGAATATCTTGCGGTGCTCAAGCTCAAAAAAGACATGAAAGCGCCGATTCTGTGTTTTTACGGCCCTCCGGGCGTCGGAAAAACCTCCCTCGGGAAGTCCATCGCGCGGGCCATTAACCGGAAGTTTGCGCGCATCAGCCTCGGCGGCCTGCGGGATGAAGCCGAGATCCGGGGTCACCGCCGAACCTACATCGGGGCGCTTCCCGGCCGCATCATCCAAAACATGAAGAAAACCGGCGCAAGCAACCCGGTTATGATGCTGGATGAAATCGACAAAGTCGGGGCCGACTTCCGCGGCGACCCGACCTCTGCCCTGCTCGAGGTGCTCGATCCGGAGCAGAACAACACTTTTTACGACAACTACCTGGAGCTGGAGTACGACCTCAGCAAGGTGCTGTTCATTGCTACGGCCAACTCTCTGGAAACCATTCCGGCGCCGCTTCGCGACCGCATGGAGATCATCCCCATCAGCGGCTACACCCTGGAAGAAAAAACCGAGATTGCGAAAACATACCTGATTCCGCGTCAGCGGGAGGAAAACGGGCTTACCGAAGCGCAGATCGGATTTGATGAGGCCGCGATTCACGCCATCATCGACGGCTACACGCGGGAATCGGGCGTGCGGAACCTGAGCCGCGAAATCGGCTCGGTAGCGCGCAACGTGGCAAGCGGCATCGCCTCAGATGATATTGAAAGCCGCCATATTGATGAGCCCTCGGTTGAGGACATCCTCGGCAAGCGCCGTTTCTTCAGCGACGTTGCGGAGCGCACAACCGTGCCCGGCGTATCAACCGGCCTGGCCTGGACCCCTTACGGAGGCGACATCCTCTTCATCGAAGCAAGCGTTTCACGCGGCTCGGGCAAAATGCAGATTACGGGTCAGCTCGGCGACGTGATGAAGGAGTCGGCAAGCCTTGCGGTTTCGCACCTCAAAACGCTGGCCGATGAGCTCGGCATCCCGCAGCATGCCTTCAAAGAGTGGGATCTGCACATACACGTGCCGGCGGGTTCCGTACCCAAAGACGGCCCAAGTGCCGGTGTGGCCCTGCTGTCGGCTGTAGCATCCATTTTCACGCAGCGCAAGGTAAAACCAACCCTGGCGATGACGGGCGAAATAACCCTGCGCGGTGCCGTTTTGCCGGTGGGCGGGATTAAAGAGAAAGTTCTGGCGGCCAAACGGGCCGGAATTTCAACGGTTCTGCTCCCTGCAAAAAACGAAAAAGACGTTGACGAAATCGAGGCCGAGATCATTAAGGGGCTTGAATTCAGGTACATCGACCGCATGGAAGACCTTCTGGAACAGGTTCTTGACACCGAGCCCGTTCAGCAGCCTGAACGTAAGTTCAAAAAAATTCAGGAAAATGGTGAAATGGCGGGAACTAAACAGATAACCCCCTAAGTTATCTTACTGTAACTTTACAAAACCCGTTTATTGGTACATTGAAGGATACATAAGCACATACAAAGGCTTCGGGCTGAGACCCCGAAGCTTTTTTTTTGCCTTAATGAGAATATAGAACTTTGGTATTAGAAAACAAGGGGTCTTTTTTTATTTATTTTCAAAGTTCCTTTTCATATCGTATGATGTTATCAATCGAGGTTCAGTACCCGGCTGATCCACATTACCCACCTTCAAGCCTGATATTATGAAACGCGGCCGCATCATTAAATCTACAGGAAAATGGTATAAAGTGATGCCTTTTGAGGAAAACGCAGAGGTTATTTCCTGTCAGATTCCGGGAAAATTCCGGCTTCAGGAACTGCAGCAAACCAACCCCATTGCAGTGGGCGATTTGGTCAGCTTCCGTGTTCTGGAAGATGGCAGCGGCATGATTGAAGACATCGAAGCGCGTAAAAATAAAATTTCAAGAAAAGCTACGCACGGCCGCAAAGGCGAGCAGATTCTGGTTTCAAATGTAGATCAGGCTTTTGTAGTGCAGGCGGTGCAGCAGCCGCAGTTCCGGACCGGATTTATCGACCGTTTTATTATCAGTGCGGAAGCCCATCACATCCGGCCGATCATCATCCTTAACAAAACGGACCTTGGTACCGACGAAGATGCTGATCTTGTGGCAGATCTGATTAAAATATATGATGCCCTGTCCTATCAGCTTATTCTTACAAGCATTTATGATGATGAAAGCATTGAGGAGCTTCGATCCCTGATGAAAGACCGCACCTCTGTGTTCATCGGACCCTCAGGTACGGGCAAGACAAGCCTGCTCAACACCATTCAGCCGGGCATGAACAGAACAGTAGCGGCAGTATCAACTTTCTCGAATAAAGGCAAACATACAACAACCTTTGCCGAACTCATACCGCTCGATTTCGGCGGTTTTCTGGCTGATACCCCCGGTATTCGCGAATTCGGGCTGGTAGGGTTTGATCTAAACGAGATATCCGGCTTTTTCCCGGAAATGCGTATTTTACAGCAAAACTGCAGGTTCTACAACTGCACGCACCTTCACGAACCGGGCTGTGCAGTAATGGAAGCTTTTGGGAAGGGGAAAATTGCAGCCTCCCGCTACGATTCATACATCAGTATCTATGAATCTCTTGAAGATGAGAACCGCTCAGCCGGCAGCAGAAAGCGGGGATAACCTCTTAATATGGTTTTTCATTGTTTGCCAACAAAGCCCGATATTTTAGTATATTAATTATTAATATGAAAACGAAATAACTGAGGCCGCTAACCAGGCATAAGCCCTTATTCTTTAGCCTTTTAAAGGCAACACGGATAGAATTAAGTACCATACATCAATCAACCACATTCCTTCATTTCTATGAATCTGTCTTTCCCTGCAAAGACCTCAAGGCGAAAGGTCTTTAACGAAGTAGAAAAGTATATCCGCAAGCATGATTTCATTATTTCTGAAATGGATGATCAGCGGCCGTGGGGCGGTTTTTTCGTTATCGGCGAATCGGAAGCTCCTTTTTTTATTGAAGCTTTTTTCTCCCATCTTACCCTCGCTGATTTCAAAGGTTTTAGCCGGTTGAGTCCCAAAATATTACTGGTTGAACCCGGCAAAAGGCTTTCCTGGCAGTACCATCACCGGCGGGCAGAAATCTGGAAAGTAATAGGCGGTAACGCCGGCGTAATTATTAGTCCGGACGATGAACAGCGCGACGTGCAGCATCTTGGTGTTAATGACATCGTTGAGCTGAAGCAGGGGGAAAGGCATCGCCTCGTTGGCCTTGATGAATGGGGAGTTGTAGCCGAAATCTGGAAACATACCGATGCAAGAAACCCTTCTGACGAAAACGATATCGTAAGGGTTGAAGATGACTTTGGCAGATAAAATCAGACGCTGCGTTAATTTTAGTCAGATTAAGCACAGCACTTGATCGTTTTGCTTAAATTTAAGGCCTGTTTACCGGGCCTTTTTTATTTCGTTTAACATCAACATCACAACTACAGATTTCATTGAGCACAGCATCTCCGGTTAAAAACCGCACGATCGGGTTTCTGGGAGCAACGAGCATAGGGGTTGGCGCCATGGTAGGGGGCGGTATTCTTGCCCTGGCCGGTGTTGCCTTTGCTGTAAGCGGCCCTTCAGCCATTTTAGCATTTATTCTTAACGGTTTAATTGCGCTCATTACCGCACTCAGTTTTGCTGAAATGGCCGCAGCAAACCCGCAGAACGGCGGCACCTACACCTATGCCAAAAAAGTATTTACCGTACAGGTAGCTTTCGGGGTGGGATGGGTTGTTTGGTTTGCTTCCCTTGTGGCAGCTGTGCTCTATGCCCTCGGTTTTGGTGCTTTTGCTTCTTTCGCCCTGCAGCAGATTCCGTATGACGGCGTTTCCGCACTTATCGGCCATACGGCAGCTCCGACCGTTCTCGGACTCATGGCCCTGAGCTTCTACACCATTCAGCTAACCGGCAGCAATGGCGGCGGCGGGGCTTTCGCAAACATCGCCAAACTCAGCGTGTTCGCCATTCTGATCGCCGGCGGACTCGCCGCTACGGTACAAATGCCGTTTTCTGAAATCAAAGGCAGTTTCGAGCCTTTCTTCGGCGGCGGCTTCACGGGTTTGCTCGCTGCCATGGGGTTCACCTTCATTGCGCTACAGGGCTTTGACCTGATTGCCTCCGCCGCTGGCGAAATTAAGGAACCGGCTAAAACCATACCCAAAGCGATGGTCGCTACGCTTGCCGTAGGCCTCACCATCTACCTGCCGCTGCTTTTTGTGGTGATGGGCCCCGGTATCCCCGCAGGGGAATCGCTCATGGCTCTGAGCGCCGAAAACCCTGAAACCATCATTGCCATTGCAGCGCAGAACTTCCTCGGTGCTTTCGGATTCTGGTTCGTGCTTGTGGCCGGTATTTTCTCCATGCTTTCAGCCCTGCAGGCCAACCTCTTTGCGGCCTCACGCATTGCTCTGAGCATGGCCAACGACCGCACCCTCACGCATCACCTTTCCGTGATCGATAAAAAGCGCGGCACGCCGGTAAAAGCCATCCTCACTACATGCGGAATTGTAGGGCTGCTGATTCTGGTGCTGCCTGACGTAGCGGCAGCGGGCGCAGCATCGAGTCTTATTTTCCTGATCACCTTCGCCCTCGGCAATATTATTATGATGCTGATGCGCACCCGCACCTTCACCAAGTCAGAAACTTTTCGCGTCCCCTTTTTTCCGTATCTGCCCATTATCGGGATGCTCGCCTGCTTTGGGCTTGCGCTGTTTCAGGCGGTTGCGGTACCGGCAGCGGGCATCATCTCGCTGATATGGCTGGTGCTGGGCTCTGTGCTTTTTGTGTCGTTCTTCATTCAGCGGGCCCGGGTAATTGACGCAACGGATGAAGCCCTTGATCCGGACATCATCCGTCTGCGCGGTCTGAATCCGCTCGTTCTGCTGCCGATATCAAACCCGGCCAATGCCGAATCTATGGTGTTTGTGGCCAACTCTCTGGCGCCTCCGGTTGTCGGGCGCGTGCTGCTGCTCTCCATCGTAACCCCAAGCGACGACGGGCAGGAACTCACCCGGCGCCTGAACAACAACCGCGATGCCATGCAGCAGGCGCTGATGGCCTCATTCGATTCCGGCATGCGCCCTGATGCCCTCACTACCATTGCCAGCGAACCCTGGGAGGAAATCGAGCGGGTAACCAAAGTACATCAGTGCCGCAGCATGCTGCTGGGCCTCAGCACCTTAAGTGAACTGCAAACGACCCAAAACCTGGAGCGCCTCATACAGCGGGTTCACTGCGATGTGGTTGTTTTCAGGCAGCCCTATCCCGGCTGGAAGATTTCACAGGCCAGAAAAGTGCTCATTCCCGTAGCCGGTTACGGCAGCCATGATGCCCTTCGGGCCCGTGTAGCAGCAAGCCTTTGGCGCACCGTACAGCCGGAATTCACTTTCGTGCAAATCCTGCCGCCCGACACCTCAGAGAAACTCCAAAAAAGCGAATACGCCAAGCTGTCCCGTTTCGCCGCCCGTATCATTCCGCAAACAAGCGAATGCCGGATCATCCTCAGTTCTCAGGTTCGGGAAACCATCGTAGATCTCACCCACAGCCACGATCTTGTAATTATGGGGCTTGGCCGCAGCGGCAGGAATAATAAGGTTTTCGGACAGATTCCGCTGGAAATGGCCGAAAAAACCGATACTGCATTGATTTTCATCAGCCACAAATAAGATCAATCGGCAAACAAAAGCAGCTTTGCCCCGGTAATCTGAATCAAAACCTTTCACAGATTCTGGGTATATTGCGGATCTTATTTCAAGACTGTAAATCAGCCATTCTGTTAGTCTGTTTAATGAGCAGAAGGCTGTTTTAAATAAATTAATTGTGTACATGAACACTACTATTCAGGAAACACCGGACTTCCGGAAAACCACACCTATCGATCAGGTCGGGGTGGAAGAACGGGTAGCCAAATTCAACACGCGCAGCATCAAGAAAGAGTCCAAGATGTTCGCGCTTAAACTCGCGCTCAGCATGGTTGACCTCACTACGCTGGAAGGCGCAGATTCTCCGGGCCGGGTTAAGCAGCTGTGCTACAAGGCGATGCATCCGCACGACTCAGCCGGGGACATCCCAAAAGTTGCCGCAATCTGTGTGTACCCCAGCTACGTGAAACTTGCCAAACAAACGCTCGCCGGTTCAGGCATTCAGGTTGCGAGCGTTGCGACCGCCTTCCCGAGCGGCTGGGCGCCCCTCAAGGCCAAACTCGAAGAAGTTCGCTACTGTGTAGATGAAGGTGCCGACGAAATTGACATGGTTATTTCCCGGGGCGAATTCCTCCGGGGAAACTACAGCTATATTTTTGATGAGGTAGCAGCCGTAAAAGAAGCCTGCGGGCCGGCACACCTCAAGGTGATTCTCGAAACCGGCGAACTCCAGACCCTCGACAATGTGCGCAAGGCAAGCGATATTGCCATGTACGCAGGGGCAGATTTCATCAAAACATCCACAGGAAAAATAAGTCCCGCCGCTACGCAACCCGTTACGCTGGTGATGTTCGAAGCCATCCGCGATTTCTATTACAAAACGGGCATTAAAGTTGGGATGAAGCCCGCCGGCGGCATCCGGGATTCCAAACTGGCCCTGCGCTATCTGGTGATGCTGCGCGAAACCCTCGGCAACGACTGGATGAACCCGAATATGTTCCGGTTCGGTGCAAGCGCCCTCGCCAACGACCTGCTCATGCAGATTATCAAGCAGCGCACCGGCGTGTACCAGTCCGCAGATTATTTCTCAAAAGATTAAACCGCACTATGCTTAAAGAAAGCGACATCCAAAAGAAACACGCCCTCGACTTTAGCTCCGGCTGGGCCTACGATCCTGCCCCCGAAGGCACGGACCACATCACCCTGAAAAAACAATACGGCCATTTCATCAACGGGAAGTTCACCGATCCGGCTGAGGGTGGTTTTTTCAGCACTATTAACCCGGCAACGGAAGAAGAGCTGGCAACAGTAGCGCTTGGCACGCAGGCCGATATCGATGCGGCCGTTTCCGCCGCCCGAAGTGCCTACACCAATGTATGGTCCAAAATGAGCGGGCGTGACCGCGGCCGCTACCTCTACCGCATCGCCCGCATGATTCAGGAGCGGGCCCGAGAATTTGCCGTAATTGAGAGCCTCGACGGCGGCAAACCCATCCGCGAATCGCGCGACGTGGACGTGCCCCTCGCTGCCGCGCACTTTTTCTACTACGCCGGCTGGGCCGACAAACTGGAATATGCCGTACCGGGCCGTAGTCCGAAACCGCTGGGCGTTGCCGGACAAATCATCCCCTGGAATTTCCCGCTGCTCATGGCCGCATGGAAACTCGCACCGGCTCTTGCAACCGGAAACACCGTTGTGCTGAAGCCCGCGGAGACGACCCCGCTCACCGCGCTCAAGCTGGCTGAAATCATTCAGGAATGCGAGCTGCCCGCCGGTGTCGTAAACATCGTAACCGGCGCAGGCGAAACCGGCGCGGCTTTGGTAAATCATCCCGATGTGGATAAAATTGCCTTTACCGGCTCAACGGCTGTGGGCAAGCTCATTCAGAAGTCCATCGCCGGAACCCGCAAAAAGCTCACCCTCGAACTTGGCGGCAAAGCAGCCAACATCGTATTTGAAGACGCCCCAATTGATCAGGCTGTAGAAGGCATCATCAACGGCATCTTTTTTAATCAGGGCCATGTGTGCTGTGCAGGCTCCCGCCTTTTTGTACAGGAAAGCATCGCTGACGTGGTTCGCGACAAGCTGATCGACCGCCTGCAAACCCTGCGCGTGGGCGACCCGCTCGACAAGAACACCGATATCGGAGCCATCAACTCAAAGCAGCAACTGGAGACCATCAACCGCTATCTCGAAATCGGCCTTAACGAAGGTGCCGATATTTATCAGGCCAAGTGCAGCCTGCCCGAAACCGGCTACTGGTGCTGCCCTACGCTCATTTCAAACGTGTCGCAGTCGCACCGTGTGGTACAGGAAGAAATTTTTGGGCCGGTGCTCACCATCCAAACCTTCCGGACTCCTGAGGAAGTGCTCGAAAAAGCCAACAACACGCCCTACGGACTTTCCGGCGGCGTGTGGACCGACAAAGGCTCCAAGATTTTCAAGCTCACAAGCGGCATCCGTGCGGGTGTGCTTTGGGCGAACACCTTCAACAAATTCGACCCGACCTCTCCCTTCGGCGGCTACAAAGAAAGTGGCCTCGGGCGCGAGGGCGGTCTGCACGGATTGTTCCCGTATCTGAAGTTTTAGGATTTCGCCGCTGCAAAAACAATCCTTTTTCATGAAACCCTATACAAAGCACTCAAATCGACATTCAAAAAAATAATTCTCAAGATATACCCTTCACATGATTTTCGTGGAAACTACTGTCTTTACCAGACGAATTCGCGATCTTGTTTCTGAAGAAGCTTACAGAATTTTTCAGTTAAAACTATCTTCAAAACCAGATTCGGGAAATCTTATCAAAGGTAGCGGAGGGTTGCGTAAAATCAGATGGCAGGCAACAGGACGAGGTAAACGTGGTGGCTTAAGAATAATTTATTATTGGTATCCACATTCTTCAAAAATCTATTTTTTATACGTTTATCAAAAAAATGAGACTGAAGATTTAACAGCTGATCAGATATCATTCCTAAAGTCACTTATAAACAAAGAATAAAATGAAAGAAGAGAATTTTAAAGAGCTTGTTGAAAGCATCGAGGAGTTTAAAGCTATCGAAAAAGGTGAATTAAAGCCTTCAAAGGTTTTTTATGTTAATGAACCAAACGCTTTTACCATTAGAAGAAAACTACGACTGACTCAGGAAGATTTTGCAACCTTATTGGGAGTAAGTCTTAGCACTGTTCGTGATTGGGAGCTTGGTAAAAGAAAACCAAAAGGTGCAGCGAAATTGCTTCTTCGGATTGCACAAAAATCTCCTTCAACTCTCTTTGAAGCACTGGAATAAATTTCTTCCAATCTGTTTTCTGTTGTCAAAAACTCTCTCAGAAAATCTTTTCAAATAAACGACATGAGCAAACGTCTCGAAGTAAAAAAAACCTACAAACTCTACATTGGCGGGGCTTTTCCGCGGTCTGAATCGGACAGGACCTACAGCCTGAGCGGGAAATCCGGTGAATTTATCGCCAACATCTGCCGCAGCTCGCGCAAAGATTTCCGCAATGCCGTTGTTGCGGCACGGAAGGCTCAACCGGGCTGGGCGGCGCGTTCGGCCTACAACCGCGGTCAGATTCTGTACCGCATAGCCGAAATGCTCGAAGGCCGCCGCGATCAGCTCAGCGCTGAGCTTCGTCTCGAGGGCCTTTCCGAAAAAGAGGCCCGCAAAGAAGTTGACACTGCCATCGACCGCATCGTGTATTTTGCAGGCTGGAGCGATAAATACCAGCAGGTTTTCAGCACGGTTAACCCCGTGGCAAGCGCGCATTTCAACTTTTCGATGCCTGAGCCGACCGGTCTTGTGGCCGTAGTTCTGCCCGAATCTGCCGGCCTGCTTGGTCTGGTCCAAAACCTGATGCCGGCCATAGTGAGCGGAAATACCGTTGTGGTGCTGCTTTCGGAAAAACGCCCGCTATCCGGCCTGACTTTCGCAGAGGTGCTTCATGCCTCTGATGTACCCGGCGGCGTAATCAACCTGCTTAGCGGCTACCGCAACGAACTGCTGGAGCAGTTTGCCTCCCATATGGACGTAAACGCCATGGTACTAAGCAGCCGCGACAAGGCTGAAATTACCCTCGCACAGCAGAAGGCCTCGTTAAACGTAAAACACCTGATTATTCGTGATGAGGACAATGCCTTCGATGAAAACCTCGAAAGTCCTTATGCAATACTCGATCTTATCGAAATTAAAACGACCTGGCACCCGGTCGGCCTTTGAGATAACTTCACCTTAAACCTTTATTTTGTGACGTTTCATTTTAATAATGAAGGCCTCCTGCGCCTGAAAAAAAACTTCAGCGTTTTACTGCTGCTGCTCATTCTGGCTGGTTGCGGAACCGTTGCAGAAGTACCTGCTGAGGAAGAAATTCCCGAAGAAATTCCTGAAGCGCCGGCAGCTTTCAGCACCATGCTTACGCTCTCAGATCTGGCCGAACTTCGGTTGAGTCCGAAAGACCGCTTCCGTACTTTCGAGCTCAGTGTACCCGAGGCGTTTCAGCTTACAGAAGAAGAGCTTCAGCGGGCGCAAAGCAACCGGGGGTTCCGGATTCAGCTGTTTACTACGGAAAATGTAGCTGAAGCCGATTCCATGAGCCTGCTTTACTACGACTGGGCGGCTGAATACGAAGATCTGCCTTTTGCAATCGTACCCGAGGCTTATGTTACCTTCCGGCAGCCTTTCTACCGGGTACGGGTTGGTGATTTCCGCCGCCGCAGTGATGCGAACGCCTATCTTGCCATACTCCGGGCGCATTTCCCCGGTGCATGGGTGGTAATTGACACCATTGACCTTTCGCTATCCCCCTGATTTACCTGCCGTAAACCGGCTTTACCCCAGCTATACACCAAGCTAAAACACTGCCGCCCTGAAACCTGTAATGCTGTACCTGTTTTTAATATTGGTGGTAATTTCATCCGGCTGCACCAAGCCGGATGAACCCAAACGACAGCAGGCTTGTGAGGCAGTCAAAACTAATTCTATGCAAAAATTAACGATTAAGCTCCACACCCCTATGGAAGACGACCGGCCGGTTTACATTACCGGCAACTTCAACAACTGGGCCCCGGCAGATCCAAGCTGGAGGATGCATCAGGATGATGCCCGTAATTTCAGCTTCACTTTCGATAACATAGAAGGGCTGCCTGATGAAATCGAATACAAATTTACCCGCGGCAGCTGGAATGATGTGGAACTTGACGACTACGGCAACGAGCCTCCTCATAACCGTATGATTTCCCGCTATGAACGCTGTGCAGAAGATGAAATCAGGAACTGGCGGCGTGATGGCAAATTCCACAACGACCGCTACCTGCCTGTAATCAATATTATTTCGGAGCAGTTTGAGATTCCGCAGCTGATCAAAACGCGGCGCATCACGGCCCTGCTGCCCTGGAACTATTACGAAACAGACAAGCACTTCCCCGTAATTTACCTTCAGGACGGGCAAAATCTGTTCGACGATTTCGCTCCTTTCGGTAGCTGGGGGCTCGCTAAAAGGCTTGCCTTCCTGGCAGAGCGCGGCAAAGCCGAATTCATCGTAATTGCGATTGACCATGCCGAAAGTGAACGCATAGCCGAGTTTACTCCTACCCTGCCGACCTCTGTTTTAGGTTCAGGCGACGGCGAAAAATATGCGCGTTTCATGGCAGAAACCCTCAAGCCCTACATCGACAGCCACTACCGTACGCGCCCTGAACGGGAATTCACCGGTATCGGGGGCAGCTCCATGGGCGGGCTTATCAGCATTTACGCGGCCATGCTGCACCCGGAGAAGTACAGCCGCCTCATGCTCTTTTCCCCATCCTTTTGGGTAACGCCCAACCTGCCTATCCGATTCATAGATGAAGTACCGCAGTTTGAGGGCCGTATCTACATCTACGGCGGGGGCCGCGAGAGCGAAATGCTCGTAGGCCGGCTGCAGGCCTTTTACGATAAAATCAATACCGTGAACCACGAAAGAAACCTTCAGGTACGGCTCTCGATAAACCCTATGGGCCGCCATAGCGAACTCGAATGGGGCCGCGAATTCCCGATGGCAGCAGAGTGGTTATTTGATTTCGAAGAGTGAGGGGTAGGAACAAGTTTTTCAATAGCTTTATCTCCTACTAAAAAAAGCCTCTCACGAAAACTAACTTTCCTGAGAGGCTTTTTTGTAAGATGAAGGTTGATGTTACCTTCCCCTAAAAATCCAGCCCTATGCTAAAATAATGCACACGGCTGCCGAAACCGTCGTAGATGGGTTCGGAATAGGGCCAGGCAATGTCGTAACGAAACGGCAGGCCAAACAGGATGGTCCGAAGGCCGAACCCGGTACCGACGAGCAGGTCGTTGAAATTTTCGCCGGTCCATGTTGCGCCCACATCCACGAAGGCAGTGCCCTGAATGTTAAATAGCGGAAATAGCGGCAGCGGCCCCGGTACAAGAGCTGCTACGAGCGGAAAGCGGAACTCCGCATTACCAAGAGCGAATTTGTCACCGATACCGGCATTCAGGTTCCAGCCGCGCATCGGCAGAGCCGGAAGTGTGAAGAAAACATTCGCCAGATTTTCGGCCGTCAGGCGCTGATCCTGACGGAAATTGATCCAGTTCGAGACGCCGCCCAAAAGGAAGTTCTGCGGATCAGGCCCGAATGACATCCCGCCGGATGCACGCAGCGCAAAGCTGTACCGGTTGCCGAGACTGAAATACTGACGGGCATCACCGGTGAGGGACGCAAATCCCAGAAACGCATCTGAAACCGGAACACCTCCCGAAAACTCAACAGCAAGCCTGTGCCCCTTTTGCGGCGACAGAAACCCCGGAATGGTCACATCACGCACGTAGCGAACCTGCGGATAAATGATGAAATCGCGCTCAAGGCTCGACTGTGTGCCAATCTGAATGCTGCTCAGATCACGGGAAAGGCCAATAAAAGCTTGTGAAAATTCGAGCCGCTCAAAACGGTTGAGGGGATACGAAATCCCAAAGTCGCCGGAATAAATCCGGTAGCGCACCAGCTGCCCGCCAAAGGTCTGGAAGGCAAAACCGTTATGTACAAAGCTTGTGAAGTAATTGGTACGGTTCCTGAGATAGGCATACTGTACAAAATAACTCGCATTGCGAAGATCAAAAACAAGGTTTCCGGCAAACGTGAGCCGGTGATCGCCAAGTACGTCGCTCACAGAGGCTTGAATGAAGGAGAAAGCTCCGAACTGTGAGCCTATTGTACCACCGGCACTCCCCTGCGCAAAATCAGGTGAAAACTCAAGGCGGTATCGCTTGGGTATGAACAGCCCGTCATCTGTGCGGTTGTCTGTCGGGCTGAAAAGCACCTCCCTGCTGGTATCTTCAAACTCATCCTCGAGATCGTCAGAGAACTGATAATTGCGGAAATCAATGATATCGCGGCGCCGGGGTTCATCCTGTTCATCCGGACTCGTTACAATAACCTCAACATCTTCCTGAGGCAGATCGGCTGTAAAACCATCTTCCCGAAACTCACTCACAAAAATATTTCGCGAAAACCCAACTGCCGGTACCCGCTGTTCTTCCCGCTCCCGTGCGCGCCGCTGTGCCCACTGATTGGGCCGCAGGTTTCCTGGTTTCACCCGCTCTAAGGGGTTGTTGATTACAAAAATATCAAGAAACCCCTGATTTATTGAATTTACAGCTGCCTTGGTGCCATCCGGAGTTACGGACATCTGCATTACCCCGGTTATGAGATCTGTAAGCGGCCTCGATACACGCGTCTGCAGATTCATCGTGTAAATGTTGTTGATGCCGTTCTGATCTGAAACATACAGAATGCGGCCATCGCGGGTCATTTGCGGGCTCGTTTCGTTCCAGTCAGGGGTATTGGTGAGGCGGGTCGCACGATCGTCTCCCAGCCTAACCATGTAAATATCGGTTTGATGCAGATTTGGATTAGCGAGCATAAAGTAGCTTTCCCGATGCACCCCTAACTCTATACGCGGGCCGCGGTCAGATGAAAAAAGAACCGCCTGTGAATCATTGCTCCAGGCCGGATCACTGTCACTGAAAATATCATTGGTAACATTTATAAAGTCACCGGTTTCGAGCTCATACACATAGATGTTGATAAAAGAGCCTTCGGTTCCCTGAAAGGCAATTTTACTCCCGTCAGGCGACCATGCCACTGATCGGATAGAATTAAGGTTCGGAAATTCGATTTTTTGCAGCCGGCCGGATTCATAATCCACGATGGCAATATCATTTCGGCCGCGGGAGGTTGTTGAAAGCGCAATCTGACGCCCGTCAGGCGACCAGGAGAGGTTGGGCTGAAGGATGTTGAGCTCCTCGAAGTTCACATTATCTTCACCGCGAATTAGCGTTTTGATGAGGCGGCCGGTGTTGGCATCGATCACAACAACATCAAAAAAACCGCGTCTGTTGGTGATCATCGCGATGCGGTCGCCCTGAGGCGAGAGCGCCGGGCTTGTATTGTAGCTTCCGCGGAATTCGCTGCGGGTGATGTTGGTTCCGATGTTGCGCAGGTTTTCACGGTCGGTTACTTCGGGGAAGTATTTGCGCTGCAGCCAGTCTTTCCAGCGCTCGCTGAGTTCATCGATGGTAAGACCTGTGGATTGCCGCATACTGAGTTCGAAGTTCCGGTTGAGCTTCATCCGGTCGAAAATCTCTGCAATTTTTTCGCGGCCATATTCCTGTACAATAAAATCCCACACGCCTTGTCCGCCGCGATAAGCAAAAAAACCACCCAAAAACTGGATTGGCGGCAAATAATTATTGATGGTCGCATCCCGCAGAAACATATCCGTTTCGGTATCCCAGCCCTGTGATACATACTCAGCAAGACCTTCTTCCGCCCAAAGCGGGAAAATCCGGCGGCCTTCAGCAAGCAGTGCGTTGATGTTACCGCCATAGAACATGTCGTTCACCATGGCATGCACCAGCTCGTGCTGCAAAACCCTGCGGTACTGCCCGTAATCGGCCATAAAAGGCATGGTAATGCGGTTCTTGAACAAATCCGTAACCCCGCCAATCCCCTGTGCGTTAACCGGCAGCTGTACTACGTTGGTTTGTGAAAACGAAGCATGCGAGTCGTAAATAATTACGCGAATGCGCTCATTAATCTGATGGTTAAAATCCACTGCAAGCTGCTGATAGGCAGCCTCCAGGCTGTGTGCGGTAAATTCCGCCAGCAGATAATTCCGGGAGTCGTAGTAGTAGATATCGAAATGGTCGGATTGAATGATACGCCAATCGAATGTTTCGTACTGTACCCGGTTTTTGCCGAAGTTAAAGGCCTGAGCCTGAAGCGCTTCCGCCGAAAACAACAGTAGCAGTAATGCCGGAAAGAATCTTAGAATCGCAGTGTGCATGGTTGATTAGGGGTCTTGTTAGTCTGTACACAGAAGAGTAAGGTAACGGATTTTTGATCGCTGCCGTGCTCCGCCTGAAAAAAATCAGGCCAGCTCAAAATCAATCTGACGAAGTTCCAGATTGGTGTTTACGACACGAACCTTCAACTCATTTCCGAGCATGTAAGTTCTGCCTTTACGGCGCCCGGTGAGGCAATGCCGGCGCTTATCGAAAACATAGTAATCGTCGCTTAGCTCCGACATACTTACCATGCCTTCGCAGTAAATATCTTTAAGAAGCACGTACACGCCGCGTTCGGTTACACCGCTCACAACGCCATCAAACTCCTGCCCGATGCGGGTAGAAAGGTATTCAACCTGCTTGAGTTTAATAGAATCACGCTCGGCCGTAACCGCTGCACGTTCCCTTTCGCTGCAATGCTCGCCATAGGTGAGAAGGCTTTTGAAATTATATGAGGGAAGTCCGGCTGAGTAGCTCTTAAGCAACCGGTGCACGAGCACATCCGGATATCTTCTTATAGGACTCGTAAAATGCGCGTAATGACTAAATCCCAGCCCGAAATGACCAATGTTTTTGGGTGAGTACTCCGCCTTAGCCATTGACCTGAGCATCAGGTCATTTACGGTAAACTCTATGCTTTTTCCTTTTACCTGCTTAAGCACATTATTGATGGTTTTGGCGTCAACCTGACCTTTGCGCACATCAAACTTAATCCCAACGGGGCGCACATGTTCAGCGACCTGCTCAAGACGCTCCGTATCGGGCTCCGGGTGGATGCGGTAGAAAAACGGAAAAGTATCCTGCGTGATTTTTTTTCCGGTCCTTGCCCGCAGGGCGTCCACGTGTTCGGCTACCGAGCGGTTAGCCAGCAGCATGCATTCTTCAATGAGGCGGTGCGCTTTAAAGCTTTTTTTGATGATCACATCAACGGGCGTTCCTTTTTCATCAAGCACAAAACGGGGCTCGGGTGTTTCAAAATCGATGGCGTTTTCTTCGAAACGTTTTTCGGTGAGGCGGTCCGTGAGTTTTACCAGCATCTCCATTGGTTCACTCAGCTCTGCATGTGCCTTGCCTTCAATAATTTCCTGTGCCTGCTCATATGTGAGGCGGTATTTGGAGTGAATCACGGTTTCCTCAATGCTATAGCCAAGCACCTCACCTGCCGGGCTTACCTCCATGAAACAGCTGTAGGTCATCTTGTCCTCGTTAGGTCGCAGGCTGCAAACGCCGTTGCTGAGCTTTTCGGGCAGCATCGGTATCACACGGTCAACCAGGTACACACTCGTTGCCCGCTCATGGGCGGCATCATCGAGTATGGTTTTAGGATGCACGTAGTAGCTTACATCGGCAATATGCACCCCAAGATAATAGTTTCCGTTTTCGAGTTCGGAAATGCTGAGGGCGTCATCAAAATCTTTGGCGTCTTCGGGGTCTATGGTAAATACGAGCATGTCGCGAATGTCCCTGCGGCGTGCAATTTCTTCTTCGCCCGGAAAAAGGGGAATTTGTTCGCACCATTCCTCAACTTCAGGGGTGAAGCTGCTTATCATGTCATTTTCTGCGAGTATGGAAAGCACTTCAGCCCGGTTGGTTCCCTTGGCACCAAGTACTTCGGTCACAATTGCTTCCGGCAGCGAACGGGGGTGCACCCAATCGAGCAGTTTAAAAATCACTTTATCGCCTGACTGACCGCCACTGATGTTACCGGGCTGCACATAAAATTCGGTGTGGGCCGACTTTTCATCCGGCTCAATAAGCCAGGCATTTTTGTTTTCGCGTTTGAGCGTACCTACGTAATACTTCTTTCCGCGCTCCACAATGTCGAGTACTTTACCTTCGGTGCGCCCCATGCGGTCGGTTCCCTGAAGCCTTATGCGTACAATATCACGGTCGAGGGCTACGCTCAGTTTTTTACCGGGTATGCGGATGTCCTCATCATGGCCTTCAAGTGTTACGAAGCCGGTTCCGTGCCGGTTAATGGAAATTTTTCCGACCTGCCCTTCAGCTCTTGCAGCCTCAACTGTGCCGCCTTTGGCCAGGCTGAGCTCTCCCTTGTTATTGCGGATAACCGCTCCGGAGTCTATCAGACCGTCGAGCGCGCGCTTTAGCGCTTTAACCTGCCCGCCGGTATGCTGTGCTGTTTTTAGCAGCAGCTCTTCCGGCACCTCATATTCGGTGTTTTTGCGAAGGAAGCCAAGCATGAAGGCTTCAAGTTCTTTTACTTTTTTCTTTTTTCCCATGGTGTTCGTTTGAAATTCATTAATTATTAGAGCCGGCTGTAAGCTGGTACAAAGTATTGATTTATTTTGATGCGGGTATCACCCTTTTTTTCGGGGATACCAGTGCCGGCTCAGGGATGTACCCGCCGGCTTGCGGGCCTTGTTTCGGTTCTTGCTTCAGTAGCCGCGGCCGGAAAATAAGAAAGCGGCTGATTGTCGGGGTCGTTTTCAGATGCGGCTGATTCATCGGCGTCTCTCAAACCGAACAGCCTCCTTACAGAACCCCATATGCGGTCGCGTAATTCACCCCAGGTATTGAACTGTACCCGCGCTTCCAGACCAATACCGTAAACTTCATCGTTTTGGTCGCGGCCCACCGAGATGGCGGAAGGCAGCAGCGACTCCCTGCGCAGAAAGGCTTCAATCGAAAAATAGCGGTTAAAGCGGTAGGTTACGTCGAAATCGCCCCAGTGTGAATCCGGGCCGGTAACGGTTCCTTCGCGGCGCACGGTGAGGCGATCGTCGAACAGACGCAGCGCAATGCCGAGGTCGGCTTCATCGAAGCCGGTTAGGTTCAGGTCAATATCAAGATTGCTGATGTTAGAATTAAGCAGGCTGCTGATTTGTGAGGAAAGCAACATGCTCAGGCCCTGTGCCCCGAACTGATTGGCGAACACGCTGTTCAGTTCGCTGTCGAGCGGCACAAAATTGCCGGAGAGCAAAATGCTGGTAGCCTGTAACAACTTGGTATCTTCATTATCGAGCGCGGCCTGAATTGCGGCAATCTGGGTGATGTCTGTCCCGGTAGGAAATTCGAAAAAGAAATCGTTTTCGATACTGTCGAGGGTGCCGGTAATCACCAGCACGAGGTCAACGGGGATGCGCACGGGTACGTCATCAATAGTGGTTCCGGGCCGCAGCACGTTGATGTTGGGCCGCGCCCTGTATGAGGCCGAAACATCAATCATAGCGTTGATGGGGTCGCCGTCCCAGGTAATGGTTCCGCCATCGCGCAGGGTAAACCTTCGGCTGAAAATATCGCCGCCTACAAACAAATAGTCGCCGCTTGCCACATCGAAACTTCCGAATACCTGAAAAACCTCATCCTGAAGCCCCAAGCGGATGCGCCCGGTACCGCGCGCGGAAAGGATTTCGGAGGTCACTTCGTCAAAAATAAGACGAACCGTCATATTATCGTTTGCAACAAACTGAAGGTCGAGGCCGAATTTTTCCATAAAGGTGAGGTTCACTTCCCGCCCGTTTTGTCCGTTTCCGCCGTTTTCGGGATCCGGCGGGAGGAATAGCCGGCTGAAATCAAATTCATCCACAAACTGAATAAACCGTGTACCACCTTCAACCGACTGATCGGTGCTGATCGGGATGGAGATGATGGAGTTACCGCTCATCACAATAGGTTGCGGTGTACTGATGAACGGATCATCGTTAGAACCGGAAAGCCTTACAATACCGGTTCCCTGCCCGCGGCCGAAGAATGGCACATCAGGGCCGGCCTGATTGTTCAGAAAGGTGAGGTTATTCATCTGAAGCTGCAAGTTGAACAGCGTTGGGCCGGTGAAGTTGTTGAGGTCAACTACGCCGCTCAAAGTTCCTCTTCCGTTGCGGGTGTCACGCACCCTTACATTGTTGATTTCAACACCGCGTTCACTGCTGAAATCGATGTTTCCGTTTAGCACGAGGCGGGTCATCAGAAATACGGGTACAAGTTCAATATCGATCAGTTCAAAGCGGGAATCAAAATACATGCCCTCTTCTCCCCATTCAAAAACGCCGTTTCCTCTTGCGCGGCCTTCCACTTCTTCAAAAACATTACTCACAATAAGCGGGAGAACCCAAAGGTCGATTTCATTGAGACGCACATCAAAAGATGCATACACGCCGGTTTCCCTTGCCGAAGCAAGGGTATTAAAGAAGCCCTCCACAACTACATCTTTCACTACAAGGTCATCTGTAAAAAACGGCCCGCCGGCCTCCTCCTCCGAAATGTCATCGGGTTGTGCCTGAACAGTGAGGATGGTATCAAAGCGTTCGAGCAGCGCGTTGAAACTGCTGTTGAAAGTAATATCGCCAACAAGCCGCTCATTGAGGCGGAGCCTATCAACCTGAAAGCCGCCCCTGAAACCCGGGTCTGAGCCTATGGTCCGGGTTTCAAAGCTGCCGTCAAGCGTACCGCTGAAACTCACGCGCCTGTTAATGAGGGCAGAAATGCGCTCAAGCTGCAGGCCGCTGATGTTATAGTACACTACGTCATCCGGGTCTTCACTGAAGGTTCCTTCAATGATGAAGCGCTCTTCCTGATTTCCAAACTCGAGGCGGTCCACAAAAATCTGACCTCCGTCAAAAATTCGGATTGGTGTCTGCCGGATGTTACTCCAGGTGTAGGCTTCATCACCCACAAAGAAATCCATGAGGCGGATATCTACATCGCGGTTGGTGAATACGGCACTTGCCATTGCACCGAGCATCACATCGTCGCCGGTTACAAGGCGGAGATGCTGAAGCACGAAGGCTTCGTCGTACATATCGAGCATGAGGCTTGCATCGCGCAGCTGTTGCCCGTTGCGGGTGCCGATGCTTGCGGCATCAAGCTGTAGCAGGCCGGAGAAGAAGCCGGCTTCTGCATCCGGCCTTATACTGAATGAGAGCCGGCTTACAACGCTGTCGGCAGTTACGGCTTCGGCATCAATAAAATCAGAGAAAAAGGAAGATCTGAATTGTACAGATGAGCCATCGGCCGTTACGGTTGCATCGAGGTTGGAGAGGGTATTGATTCGTGGAACAGCCGGAAATAGTGCGTGAAGCAGGCTCAGATCGTCGAGCTGCATTTTTATATTGAGCTGTTGTGCCGGCATTTGGGCAGCATGGCGGCTGAGCTGCCGTGCCGAAACCGGAGCTGCATCGCTGAGCTGGTACAGCGAGCGCTCCGTGATAAGGCGGTCAATTTGCTGATACCAGTATTCGGTTACAGCAAGGAGCTCCGAAGGGATAAGCCTGCCCCTGATTTCGGCTTCAAGCATGGTACCGCCAATCCTCAGCAGCCTGTGGGGAGATCCCTGATCAGCTGATACAGCGGCGGCGTCTTCCTCAAGGGTTACAAAAAACTCAAACTCGTCGATATTTTCATCCCCGTAAACAGAGCTGATCAGGTTGAGATAAACTTCCCCTACAAAACTATCGGCATCGCTGCCCTGAATTACAAGGGTGATATCCGAATTAAGCAGGCCGGGTAGGATTTGCTCATCCAGCAGAGTGAGCTCCGGCCTGAAGCCGCTGAGCCTTCCTTCGAGGTTCAGCAGGGGCTGCTCGCTGATAAGGTCGAGCCAGCCGCGCAGGCTGAGTTCACCTCCCTCCGGCTGACGAACCAGCAAGTCCGGCTCGAGGAAACCGTCTTTGAGTTCGAGCTTTAGCAGCACGTCATCCAGCTGAAGATCCGTTATTCTGCTGTTGGTCAGGGCTGCTTCGAGCTTTCCTTTTCCGTTGGCCAGGGTACTTCCGCTGCCTGTGGCATTCACGGCGAAATTAAGAACAGAATTGCCCATTTGCATACTCGGCAGGCGTGAGAACCTCAGGTTTCTGACTTCGAGCTGCGTGTCATAGACCGGCAGACTGGCCCAGTTGGCACTACTTCTTAGAAGGAGTTCGCCGGCTGCTGATTCTGCCCGCAGCTCTGCATCAAGCTCAGAGAGGGTTCCGGAAACTTCTCCCCTGAGTGTAAAAAGTTCAAGCTCGCGAAGCCGGAATGGCCCGACTTCAGCGAACAGCAGGTCAAGATCGTCGGAAGTTACGTTCAGGTAGTCGATAACGGCCGCGTAAGCGAACGGGCCGGATAGCCCTGAGGCTTCACCATAGAGCTGCAGGCTGCTGTCGCCAAAACGGAGGCTAAACCGGGAGAGTTCGGCTTCGCCAAGGCTTCCCCGAGCCTGCAAGCCAACTTCCAGTGCTTTGCCGAGCACAGGCAGAGCCGGAAACAGCGGTCTGAACTCATCTGTAAGCACACGGGATTCATCAACCCTGAACTGAAAGCTGGCCGATTTGAGCTGTTCAGTGAGGTCGGGCATGGCTGCATTTACACCCTCAAAAATAAGATTAAAACGCAGCAGGCTCTGCGGTGTTTGCAGGGTGATGCGATTAAATTCGAGAAAACGCTCATCGGTGTACAGCTGCCCTCTGAACAGCAGTTCTTCAAAAGGAAGGGCATCGGAGCGGAAGCGCAGCTCACGGAAGGCCAGCAACCGCTGATCTTCAAAAAGCTCGAGGTTTAAGCTGATCTGTAAGTCCTCAGCGGAAAAGGCGTCAGGGAGATTTACAACAGTCGTATCTATGCCCGTGTTGCTGAGGCCGCTGAGGTTAATCCTGCCTCCGTTAAGAGTCAGATCCTGTAAGTAAATGCGGGGCAGATCTGCTGCGAGGGATGCGCGACCACTAACGGCAGTATGCACTGAATCGGCCTGATCCGGGTTTTTCAGCCGAAATGCCCGGGCAAGGCCCGGTGGCTGATCAGGCTCGAAGGCAAGCCTGATTTCCGGTTTTTCAATCCGGATGGAAGATATGGTAAGGCGGTCAAAAAGGGTTCGTTGCAAATCAAGGCGTATATACAGCTGACTTGTGCTGAGAAGGGTATCCGCGAGGTTTTCCCCGATATCGCCCCCCGAGGCATCGTTCAGAGGCAAAGTAAGGGTTACATCAGAGAGCTCGAGTTCAAGGGGTAACGTACCCCGCACAGAGCCGATGGTGATATTTCCTTCAAAACGCTCATTGAAACGATCTGTAATGCCGTCAGCTACCCATTGCTGAACGGCCGAAAGCTGAAGCAGCAACAATACCATCCCAAAAACAAATGACACTATCATGAGCAGCGCAAAAAAAGCTGTCCAGAAATAACGCCAGATGGTATAAACCCATTTAAGAATCACGTGTAAAAACAGAATTAGAGGTCATTCAGCTGCAAAGCTGATTCATTTTTTGGAAGCTTTCTTCCCAAACTGATGTAATAAATTCAGCATCGTTAACAGGGTGCAGATAAGGTCTGCCATATTCGTGCAATAGAATAAAGCGTACTGTGGCGCGGCTCACTTTTTTATCAGACTGCATGGCTTTATTGAGGTCTTCAATGGAAAAGTGATCGAAAAAGCCTCGTGTAACAAAAGCCGCTGCATGCTGATCAATTAAGCTGTTGTCGATACGTGCGCCTAACTTTTGCGCCATAACACCGGCAGCTACCATGCCGGCGAATACAGCCTGACCATGTGAGATACAGCCGTAGCCCGCAACTTTTTCGAGGGCATGGCCGAAGGTATGTCCGTAGTTAAGAATCATGCGCAGGCCTGCTTCTTTGGTGTCTTCACTAACGACCCTTGCTTTCACTTTAATACACCGCTGTACAATTTCTTTCAAAAGCTGAGGGTCTTTACGCAGGCTTAAAATACTCCGCCCGTTAAGGAGCGCAAGAATGCCGGTATCTTCAATGGCGCCATACTTCAGAACTTCTGCAAAACCGCTAATAAATTCGCTGTCGGGCAGGGTATCGAGCACCTTGAGAAAAGAAACGACCGCCCGGGGCTGATAAAAAGCGCCGACCAGGTTTTTACCAACTGAATGATTAACGCCGGTTTTGCCCCCAATGGAGCTGTCAACAATGGCAAGGATGGTAGTCGGGATGTGAATGAGCGGGAGGCCGCGCAGCACAGAAGCAGCCACAAAACCCGCAAGATCACCCGTAACGCCACCGCCCACAGCCACAAGCGGAGTTTGCCGGTCGATGCCCTGTTCCAGACAAAAATCAACCAGGGAGGCCCAGTTCTGCACACTTTTGCTTTGTTCACCGGCAGGCACGCGTGCCAGTATCGGGCGCTTCACCAGGCTTTCAAGCCGGGCGATGAATGCATCCTGGAGGCGGAACACATTTTCATCGACAAAAAATACAGCCTGCTGTGTATTGATTGAGCGGATAATTTCCGCAAGTTCTTCCCACGGCTCATCAGCCGTAACAACCTGATAATCAATGGCTTCTTTTACGCTAATTTTCTGTTTTTCGGCTGTGTGCATCAATCTGTTGTATTAACTTTTTTACTGAAGCCCATACCTTTGCGTTAGGATGAGGCCTGAAATGAATCTGTGCAGTTTCGTATAAGGGCCGTCGTTTTTGATCGAGTGACAGCAGTATGTTACGTATTTCCTCTTCGGTTTTGAGTGTTCCGTTTTCATTAAGCAATAGCGGCCTTCTTGTATTGCGCTGCACCCTGTCTAAAATACTATCAAACGGAGCATCAATAAAGCATAAAATGCTGTTTTCGCGTATAAAGCGGGCATTACTTTCATCCTGAAGCGCGCCTCCTCCAAGCGCAATAACGGCAGATTCTCCGAACAGCAGCTTTGCGAGAATTTCCCGCTCAGCAGCGCGGAAAGCGGCTTCACCGTTCTGTGCAAATATTGCGTGAACAGCTTTGCCAAAAACCCGCTCTATTTCCTGATCAAGGTCCAGAAAAGGGCGGCCAAGCTGCTTTGCAAGCTGCCGCCCGTGAGCTGATTTACCGCAGCCCATCATACCACAAAGGGTGATCATTTTCGGGAAGTAAGCATTCATCGGTTAATCCTCCAGTTCATCAGCCCGGGGCTGAACGGGCGGCACTATGAGTACTTCTTCTCTGTCAATCAGCACAGCGCCTGCCGGTCCTTGTTTTTGTTTGCGCACAAATTTACGCCTGGTTTTGATTACCGGAGTGAAAGCGCTGCCTTTGGCTTTGGAAAACCAGGCTGCCCACCCGGCCGCTTTTTCAAGCTGAGACACATCCGGCTCGGTCTGTGCGCGGTTCATACGAATGATTACATGCGAACCGGCAACGCCTTTGGCGTGCATCCAGATATCTTCCTTATGGGAATCCCGCATAATCAGATCGTTGCTTTTTGCATTTTTGCCAATCCAGACCTCATACTTCCCGATTCGGCCAAACTTATAGGGCCTTACGCTCTCCGCACCGGGCAACTGTTTTTTCCGAAATAATTCATGGCTGCTGTATTCGGCTTTCAGGGCATCAAGCGCCCTCAGGTCGGTTACATGCTGTAATTTTTCTTCGATTTCACGAAGCTGTGAAAAACGGCCTTCGATCATTTCCGCATACTCAGCTGCCGTTTCGAAGGCCCGTTCAGCTTTTTTTCGGAGTTCAAAATATCGGGCAGCGTTGCCTGCAATACCGAGGCGCGGATCGAGCTTAATACGGCGCTTTGTTCCTGCCTGATAAAAATCTTCCAGCTCGATTTCCTCCGAAGCCGGCAAGGCTTCGTGCGCATGTGCCATCAGAATATTGCCCGTCTGTTCGTAAAATTCAGCCTTTTCAATGCTTTTTCTGGCGTTATCGGCATCCTGCAGGGCCGATTCGTACCGTGCACGGAGTTTTTCAATGCGTTTTTGCAGCAGCAGAAGTTCCTTTGCAAAAACATTTTCCCGTCTTTCAGAAAAAAAGGCTACGCGAACCGCCGTGTTGATGTCAGTAAAAGTTTCAGCTCCGTCAACTGGAAAGTTCGCTGCAGAAAAAAGTGAAAATCGGCCGTCATGCAGAATGCGGGGCTCGGGGCTGTGCGTCAGTTGTAAATGAATGCTGCTTAGGAGTTCGTCAGCCTGATCAGGCGGGAGTTCATCAAGCTTATGAAAAGCAATAAGTTCATCCAAAAAAACACGCGGGAGCTGCGGCCAGGCCTGCTGAACTTTGCGCTTAAAACCGCCTTTGGCTTCTGAGAGTAAAGGTGCCTTAAGTGACTGCGGCAAAGGCAGATTTGCACCGGTATAACGGGAAGGATTTTTGAAAGCTTCAATAATTTTATCACCGTCGGTCAAAAAAATATTGGGATCATTTCCAAACATTTTGAGGGTAAGAAATATCTCAGAATCCTGAAAACGAATAAAAATAAATCGGTCAGATTCTGCAATATGAATTTTCTTAACGGTGTAGCCTGCGAGGGATGAAAAGAAAGAAGCTGAGTTAGATTTTTTAACAGAAACCCGTGGGTCAGTAAATACAGCGGTTCGCTGCGGATCCGTTGATACCATTATTTTAAGCTCCTGTTCCGGGCCGGAGAAAAACAAGCCGATCTCATTTTTGCGGCTCGTAACAGCCTGCGCAAACACTGCCTCAGAGAGCATTGCATTTAACTCAGAAGCTAAATATCTTAAAGAGTAATACGTGTTCATTGAAATAAATACTAAGTGTAAAAGCGCTTCTGGCTTAACTTTCTTAACCCAACATTCAAATTAAAATCCTTCGGCTATATGATATGAAGTACCCAATTTTTAAGTCAATGATAAAGAAAATTGAAACAGAACTTGGCAGAAGAAACATCAACCCGTCAAAATTTCGTGTCTGGAATGATCCTACAATAAATGCGGCTGGTCTTGAGCTTGCCCTTGAGCCTGCAGATGCGGGTTGCGGGGTTCGTGAGATCACTGTAAATCTGGATTGGGATAGCTTTCGGGAAGCCAAACTTGCAAATCAATTAGAAGGTATGGCCAAACATCCGCTGCTAAAAAAAAGAGATCTGCTTTCCAGCAAAGTGCCGGTAACCATTGATATCGAAACAGCCTGGCATTTTGATGAACAGCAAATCATCGATTTGCCTCCGAACGGAGATGCCGATGCGAGAATCAGCTATGCAAGCTCGTGGATGAACTCACTGAATCAGGAAATGGCCTTTATGCTTCAAACCGGCAAACTGCTTCACCGCTGGCATATTGAGGTTGACGGTGATCAGCACGGCAAGTATATCTCTGCAATGGCTTTACTGCTGTACCATCAGTATTCCTTCCGAGATGCAAAAAATCTTTCGGAGGTTCATGATGAGGTGAGCATCAAACTCGATAACATCCTCCGAAAAAGCTCGCTTGTTTTGGATTTAGCCCGAAAAACAAGACCTGTGGCCGCCTGAATACGCACATCCTTATGCTAAAATAAAAAAAGCCCTGTACGATATGTGTATCGCGGGGCTTTTTGCTGAAATAATTCCAAAAAAAAATCACAGATGGTTGGTGGACCTGTGATTTTTTTCGAAAACTCGGAGAGCCCTTTACGGAAGCTTACTTTTTCTTATGTCTGTTTTTGCGCAGACGCTTTTTGCGCTTATGCTTCGCAATTTTAGCTCTTTTTCTTTTTTTTCCGCTTGGCATCGGTAAATAAGTTTTGATGTTAAATATTTAAGGTCGTTTCTGCGATAGCCGAACGAACCTGCTTGATTTCATCTTCCGTTTCGGCTATTTCAATAGAACGACTAAGATAAGAAATACTTTCATCAATCCTATCATGATGATACAAAATCATGCCCATAGCTAAAAAAGCACGGTAATAGGGCTCATGATTGGTTATGGCAGCCTCAAGTTTAGATAGGGCGTAATCATCGCGATTCATAGAAACAAGCGCGACCGCATAATCGGTAAGCAGCTCAGCGTTCTGAGTGAGGGCCAGTGCTTCTTCGAAACAATCCTGCGCGAGGGAAAGAAAATGATTTCTGAGATCAGTATCGGAAATAGTTTCGGCCCAGTTGTAATTAAGCATGGCTGCATTCCACCAATCCTGAGGGTCATTAACAATCATGGCAATATGACGGCTGGCCTGCGCGGCACCATCAAGCCTGCCGACACGCTGATGGAGCAGCATGAGTTCCCCGTAAAATGGTACTGCGCTTCTTGAAAGCGGTTCGATCTCAGAAAGGCGCTGCTCGATCTGAGCTACGCGTGCGGCAATTGCCTCGGGGTTGCTTACATCAACATCACCGTGAAACTCGAAATAAGTTTCGCTTGTTTGCCCGAAGCCTTCTCCGTGATGAACCGTTGATTGCCCGGTTTCCTGTTGCTGCTGGTCTTTAGACCGCATGTCAAAGGCTATAATTACCGATAAACCGGCTATTGCAATCAGGAAGAACAAAAGATACCAGCGGTACATAATTAATTTGGATGTTTTATGATGGTTTCTGACAGAAATCATCAAATTAAGCCAAAAACATGAACAGCGGGTGAATCTCAGCCTGGTACACGCATATTGCCGCTAACTTCACGCTTAAATTCTTTGGAAACCTTCAGCACGGGCACGTACTGCTCAGGTACTATCACTTCTTCATTGGTTTTAGGATTACGGGCAACGCGCTGCGCACGCTTCACAACTTTAAAACTGCCGAAACCGCGTAATTCTATATTTTTTCCTTCTTTAAGAGAAGCTATTACTGTGTCCAGAAATCCGTTAACTACGGCTTCTGTTTCTGCTTTGGAGATACCGGTTGACTCTGTAATGATATCAACAATGTCAGCTTTAGTCATGATATAAACGTTTGGTTGTGGGTACTGATAATATTGTTAGGAATGACACTCAAGGCCAATTTAACGGGAATAAAGCATATAACTTTAATGCTCCCGCTATAGTTCACTCAGAATGGTTTTTGATTCAGTCTTTTGTCGGGAAATCCTGAATTTGGGTTATTCATGTTTATCAAAAATGCCTTATACTCTTAAATTCGTTTCAAAAGCATCCCGTCAATTAACTAACTACGCCGCATGGAATTCTTTGAGTCAATTGTTGACGTTCTTGAAAAAATCGTTTGGGATACACCAAGTGTATTCCCGATGATGGTTATACTTTTATTGGGCTTTGGCATTTTTATTACTGCACGGCTCGGTTTTATACAGCTCAGAAAGCTGAAACACGGTTTCAAAGTTGTAACCGGGCAATACGATGATCCTAACGATGAGGGCGATGTTAATCATTTCCAGGCCCTTAGCACTGCTCTTAGCGCTACGGTTGGAATCGGTAATATTGCCGGTGTTGCGCTTGCCATCCATTTTGGCGGGCCGGGTGCGCTCGTATGGATGTGGGTTACCGCGCTGCTCGGTATGGCCGTTAAGTATGCTGAATGTACCCTGGCGGTACATTACCGCACCAAAAACGCCGACGGTTCCGTTTCGGGCGGCCCTATGTATTATATTGAAAAAGGGCTCGGTGGCAACTGGAAATGGATGGCTATGGCTTTTGCCGGTTTTACGGTTATCTGTTCTTTTTTCACAGGCAATGCCATTCAGGCAAACTCGGTTGCTGATGTAATGTCAAGCTCGTTTTCTGTTCCGGTCGTGGTAACAGGCTTTATAACCGCAAGTATAGTAGGCGTTGTAATTATTGGCGGAATTAAACGCATCGGCTATGTAACTTCCCGCCTCACTCCTCTTATGGCAGTTCTGTATGTGCTTGGTGCACTTGTTATTCTGATTCTTAATTACGATCAGGTACTGCCTTCCCTCTATTTGATTGTTACTTCTGCTTTTGACCCCGTTGCAGGCGCATTCGGCGTAGGCTCGGGCGCAATCATGACTACCCTGGTGTGGGGTGTTAAGCGCGGATTGTTTTCAAATGAAGCCGGTCAGGGTTCTGCACCTATTGCGCATGCCGCTGCAAAAACCGATGAGCCCGTTCGCGAAGGCGTTGTAGCTCTGCTCGAACCTTTCATCGACACCCTGATTGTCTGCACCATGACGGGCCTCGTAATCATCACCACCGGTGCCTGGGATACCAAGCACCCTGAATCCATTTCGCTTTCTGAAGGCAATACGAGCTTTGGATGGGTACAGAATTCTCCGCAGGCAGGCACTGAGCTGCCCCAACTTATTTTGTTTGAGGAAGGCCTGCCGGCAAGCGATGTACTCGTACAGCGGTTCCGGTTCAGTGTTGACACGCTCTTTGTAGATGCCGCACAGCAGGTGCCTTTCACTGGTGAAATTAACCTGAGCACACTCACCGCCACAACAGCTACAGGCGAGCAAATGGCAAGATTATTCGGGAACGCAATCGATAACGGTGCTTCACTTACCGCACGCGCATTTCAGATCGGCCTCGAGCCCATTATGCCCTGGGGCAGCCTGCTGGTTACCATCTGCGTGCTTTTGTTTGCCATTTCCACCTCCATTAGCTGGAGTTACTACGGCGACCGTGGCGCGCAGTATCTTTTCGGGGATGGCGCCATCCTGCCTTTCCGGATTTTCTATGTTTTTATGAACTTTGTAGGTGCCGTTATTGCACTTGAACTGGTGTGGCGGCTTGGGGATATTGCCCTGGGCCTTATGACAATCCCCAACCTGATTGCACTGTTTGCGCTCAGCGGCGTTGTTGTTAAACTCACCAACACCTACTTCAAAAAAATGGACGAAGAAGGCGAAGATTAATGAAGCCAAATCCTCAGAATTTTACTGAAATCAAGCATCCGGTTATCGCGCGGGATCTCACCATCCTGCGTGATAAACGCACCGATACAGCCAATTTCCGGCTGGCACTTTCGCGTATCTCAACCATCCTTGCCTATCACGCGCTCAATAATATCGGGCTGAGCAGCTTCGAGGTAGAAACGCCCATCCAAAAAACCACCGGCTACAAGCTCGATACCAACATCGTTGTAATTCCGATTTTGCGGGCAGGGCTCGGCCTGGTTGATGCCATCACAACCTTTGTGCCCGATGCACGCGTTGGTCATCTTGGTATGTACCGCGATGAAGTTACCAAAAAACCGGTCGATTACTACGTGAACGTGCCTGATGGCATAGAGAACGCACTGGTGCTTGTAGTTGATCCCATGCTTGCAACCGGTGGCAGCGCCTGCGATGCCATTGGGTTTCTGAAATCGAAAGGGGCCCGTGAAATCCGCTTTATCTGCCTCATTGCCGCACCTGAAGGCGTAGCCGAAGTGCAGAAACATTTCCCCGATGTGGCCGTTATCACTGCCGCCCTCGACGAGCGCCTCAATGAGAACAAATTTATTGTTCCCGGGCTCGGGGATGCGGGTGACCGGATTTTTGGCACGACCTGACCCACATTTCTTTTCATGACAGCTTTGGCACAACACTGCCGCATTACCTTCAGGCTATTTGCCCTAATTACAGGGCTAATAGCCTTTTCTTTTATGATGCAGTCTTGCAGTGATGCAGATCAGCACAGAGACCGACCGCCCAACCCGCTCGCTGATACCCTTGCGGGCATGACCGAAAGCAATAACCCGCACATCGAAATTATAGCCGGCAATCGGGTTAGGGTGTCGGCAACCGCTCCCCGGGGCGTAACCCGCGAAAGTGCCAACCTCAATCGCACCGATTTGTTCGGGCCTCCTGTTGAAATCACTGTATTTGATTCCCTCGGGCATGTCGAAACTCATATAACTGCCAATCAGGCGAGCTTTCTGAGCCGGCAGTATCTGTTTGAATTTATTGGTGATGTGGATGTGCATACCGGCGAACAGCGCCGCCTTCGCACCGAGCAGCTCACCTGGGATGAAATCGGAAGCCGTTTTACCTCCAACGGTTTCGTAATTATCACCACACCTGAAGACAGCATTACCGGTTACGGACTCGTGGGCGATCAGGACCTCACCCAGTACCGCCTGAACCGCGTAACCGGGCAATTCCGCATCAATGATTAAAGCAAACGCCATCACCGGTCAATATATAGCCCTGCATCACCTCAGCAGGCTCAGGCTCAGATTAATGCTGCTGATCCTGCTATCGGTATCGGCGCAGCTTTGGCCGGCTGGCGGCGAGGCCGTTGCGCAAACACAAGTACGCCTGCTGTTTACAGAAAGCCTGCGCGGCGAAACTACGGAATTAGGCAGGGTACGCATCCTGCGGGGTAATGTAGAAATGGAGACCGACGAGCTGCATATCAAAGCTGACAGCGTGTACCAGTACCTGGACCGGAATTTCATCGACGCCTTCGGAAATATTCAGATCAGGACCGATAATCAGACCATTTGGTCAGACAGCCTCCGGTACAATACCCTGAACGATATGAGCCATTTTCGGGGGCGTGTTGTGGTTGAAGGCCGTACTGCAAGGCTTTTCAGTCATGAAATGATCTACAACTTCCTATTTGAAATCGCTGAGTTTCCGCAGCGAATCCGTTTGGTTGACCAAGCCGGTACACTACAGGCAAGCCGTGGATTTTATTTCAGCCTGCCGGACAGTGCTGCGTTTTACGGAAACGTTCAGCTTGCCGATTCCACACAATATGCGGAATCAGACACCCTTTATGCGGTGCGTTCAGCTGATTTTTATCAGTTGCGGGGCAATGTTTTCCTCGAAGATTTTACGGAGCGTACACGCATGCGGGGCCGTTTCAGCCAGAGCGACAGTACCGGTTTCCGTGAACTTCGGGGCGATGCCCGCCTGCAGCGGGTGAATGAAGCTGAAACCGACACTACCTACCTAACGGCAAACCGCATCGAAGTTATCAACCGGGATACCGTCAATATCGTGAACGGTTTTGAGAACGTGCGCATCTGGGCTGAGCGTTACGCCTCCCTTTCTGATGAATCGACCTATGATGATAATTCAGGTCTTTTCCGCCTCACCGGTGCAGCCAGGCTGTGGCAGCGCGACCTTCAGCTGTCTGGTGAAGTGATTGATATTCAGCTTGCTGATGACGAAATCGACTACCTGTTCGCCTTCCCCAAACCCATAGCTGTAACCCCCGACAGCATCACCGGAAGATTCAATCAGATTCTCGGTGATTCCCTTTGGATTTATTTTGATGAGGGGGAAATCTCACAAATGCGTGTTGAACCGAACGCAGAAATGATCATTCACGAACGGGATGAAAACGACCGGCCCGAATTTGCTATTCAGATCTCGGCAGAGCGGTTACTGATGTTTTTCAGCGAGGCTGGCATCGACAGCCTAAAATATTTCCGAACCATAGAGGGGCGTTACATTCCGGAGATACAAAACCCGGAAAGCATTCGTCTTGAAGGTTTTCAGTACGAGCTGCAGCTGCGGCCTGATAAGCCTGAAACCTGGCTCTTCCCATCCCTCCCCCCCATCAGTGAAGAGCCCTTCTTCCCGCTGCCACAGCGCTATCTCGATTTTTTGAGGGAACGAGAAACCGGGACGGAATCACCCTGAGTTCAGTTTATCACAGAGAAAAAAGGCAAATCAGCAGCCCGGCTCAACCCTCAGGCTAAGCAGCAGCAAAAGCACTTTCATGCACAACATAAGCCGCAAGCAGTTTCTTCAGCCGAAGGCGGCCGCGGTTTAGGCGGCTTTTTACCGTGCCAAGAGGCAGATTCACCGCCTTCGAAATTTCTTCATAGCTCAGATGGTGGTACTCACGCATTTCAAGCAGCTCACGGTACTCAGAAGGCAGCTGCTTCACAGCATCTGAAATTACGCGCAGCATCAGCGCATTACCGGTCTGTTCGTCAGGCAGCGGGCTTTCATCGGGCAACTGTACTGTCACAATGGTTTCGGGGTCGTCCGGGTCCTGATCTATGGAAACAGCATGATGCCGTTTCTGTTTTCTGAAACGGGTACGCATCAGGTTACCCGCTATCGTGTAAAGCCATGTGGAAAAGCGCGCAATTTCTTCGTAGCTGTTGCGGCTGCTGTACACCCTCAGAAAAGTTTCCTGAACAATATCCTCTGTATCCTGCTGATGCCTGGTGTAGCGAAATAAGTAAAGATACAGGCGGCTCTCATATCGCTTCATCAACTCGCTGAACGCCTCATCACTGCCACCCTGAAAGCAGCGCATCACCTGCTCGTCTGTCAGTCCTTCAAAATGATTTTCCCTTGTCCGGAATTGTTCATCATCCATAAAATGACCTTACCTGAGGAGGAGCCGCCGGAAGTTAACCTTCCTGAACAGCCCGGATTGCCGGTTTTAGTTAACACGGACTCAGGTAAGAATACGCCTAAGCATCAAAATAAAAACGGCTTTGGGGTCAAGCTTGCTGTACCCTTTCACTGCACGATCGGCATCTAAAATGGCCTCAAAAATAAGCGGCATTTCTTCAGGCCTGTATTTTGATGCATCCTTTGCCAGAAATTTTAGCCGCCATTCATTCACTTTCAGCTTTACTGCAATTTCTGACGGGCTCATGCCCTTAGCCGAATATTTCAGAAAACTCCACATAATCGTGAAGTTTCCGTAAATCAGCGACATCATTCTGAAAATCTCACCTGTGTCCGTGTCTTTATTCTGCAATAAACGTTCCGCAATGTAAAGGGTGAGTTTTGTATCCCGTGCAGAAAGTGCGTTTGCAAGCTCAAAAGCCGTGTATTCACGTGAAATCTTAACTACTTCTTTTACATCTTTCCTGGTTAAGACCGTTCGCCTGCCCGCATAATCGTTTATTTTTTCCAATTCTTTAGACAGTTCATGTAGCCTATTGCCTACAAGACTATACAAATAAAGCACGGCCTCATGCTCAATTTGTTTACCAAATTTTTTCTGAGCCCGCTCCACAATCCAGTCGAGTACTACTTTTTCTGAAGGTGCCGACGAAACAAAAAACTCACAATGCTCAGACTGGCTCAGCGCTTTGCCAAAACGCGTATTCCCCGCAGGCTTCTGACTATCAATCAGTACAAGCACCGTTGATTCCAGCGGGCGGCTGAAATACGGGATGAAGATTTCCAGGCCTGCTTCCGGTTTTTGGGTCGTATTATCAGCCAACACCTTTCGCTCAGTGCATTTCATGAACTCACGAACAATTACAAAGCGCCGGCCGCCGCTGAAGGCGTAACTTTTGGCTGAATCCAAGATACGCGACGGATCAACATCATTGCCATAAAGCAGCTCGTAATCAAACGATTGGCTTTCAGGCGGTATCATTTCAATGATTTTCTGCTGCAGTTCATCAATATATAAGGGTTCATCCCCGCACAGAAAATAAACAGGTTTGAACTTTCCGGCTTCAAGGTCCCGCATAATGCGCTCGAATTCCTGCTGCGGTTCGGCTTTGTTGCTTCGTTTGGCCATATATTAATAAGCGTTTTCCGGCAAATCTTTTTTGATGGGATGATGACGGGCTCCAGGTTCTTTCCGGTGCCAGATATTTATCAAAAATACCAAATCATTCCGGCTTTTTCTTTTTTTATGCAGGGCGATGCAGAAAGCCTCAAACTTTGGAAGCCCTTAAAATACAAAAACCCGTCCGCAAAAGTCATTAGCGGACGGGTTTTTACCGGGGGAAGGTTTCGTAGCCCTGATGGCTTTAAGGTGTAAGACGGCCGAGCATACGCGGAAACGGGATGGTTTCACGAACATGGCTAAGACCGCAGATCCAGGCTACGGTGCGTTCCAGGCCCAAACCAAAGCCGCTGTGAGGCACCGTACCGAATCGGCGGAGGTCCAGGTACCAGTCGAATACACTTTCATCCAGATCGTGCTCTTTAATCCGCGCACGCAGGGTTTCGAGGTCGTCTTCCCGCTGTGCCCCGCCAATCATTTCGCCGTAGCCTTCCGGTGCGAGTACATCCACACCGAGTGCCACACGGTCGTCGTTAGGGTCGCGCTTCATGTAAAAAGCCTTGATTTCAGCTGGATAGCCGTGTACCATAATCGGGCGGTCGAAGTGCATCGTAAGCAGGGTTTCGTCGCTGCCGCCGAAATCATCACCCCATTTGGTTTCAAGGGCCGATTTACGCCATACCGGCAGGTTTCTCAGGTTTTCTTCGGCTTCTTCGCGCTGTGCACGCAATTCTTTCAGGCGGCGGTCGATCTGGAATTTTCTTCCTTTTTTGGCTTTGCCGTGCTCTGCTTCCAGCTGCGGTATTTCAGTACTAATTGCCTGGAGTGCCGCGGTATTATCGCGCTCCATAGTATCGAGCAGGTTTTTGGTCTTCTCGCCGGAAAGCAGCTCAACAGCTTCGGTGTAGGTGATACGCGGAAAAGGTTTCTTCACTTGCTCCAGCTTGCTTACATCCCGGCCGAGGGTTTCCAGCTCGCTGCGGCAGTCGAGCAGAACCCGCTCCACTATAAACACAACCATATCTTCGGCAAGGTCCATGTTCATTTTGAGGTCGTAGAACGCCATCTCGGGTTCAATCATCCAGAACTCGGTGAGGTGCCGGCGGGTCTTGCTCTTTTCCGCCCGGAAGGTCGGGCCGAAGGTGTATATCTTGCCGTGTGCCAGTGCCATGGCTTCCCCGTACAGCTGCCCTGACTGACTCAGGTAGGCTTTCTGATCGAAGTAATCGGTTTCGAACAGGTTGGTTGTGCCCTCAGCAGCATTACCTGTAAAGATGGGGGCATCCATCTGTACAAAACCCTGCTGCTGAAAAAATTCATGAACGGCAAAAATAATGCGGTTCCGAACCCGCATAGCAGCCCACTGGCGCTGACTGCGAAGCCACAGGTGCCGGTTTTCCATCAGGAACTCAACGCCGTGCTCTTTGGGAGTGATGGGATAATCCCGGGCGATCTGAATAATATCAAGGTCGCGTACGTGCATTTCATAACCACCAGCACTGCGGTCGTCTTTTTTTACCATGCCCTTAATACGTAGCGAAGACTCCTGAGTGAGCTGCCCTGCCTTATCCCATACCTTTTCGGGCACATCATCTTTTGATACGATGCACTGGCAAAGGCCGGAGCCATCCCGCATGATTACAAAAATGAGAGATTTACTGCTGCGGATGTTCTGCACCCAACCCTGCAGGGTAGCCGTTTGGTCTTCAAACTGATGCAGTCCGCTTATATAGGTCGTGTTTTCAGCTGTCATGATTCAGGTACTAAAATCGTTTCGGTGAAAAATTCCGGATTGAAAAAATCAACGGCGAAGTTACGAATCTCTTCGGAAGTTACCGCGTCGATATGTTCCACAAGCTCATCAAGCGAGATGTAGCGGTCGAAATAAAGCTCGCTCTTTGCGAGGCGGGTCATACGGTTGCTCATATTTTCCTGCCCGAGCAGGAGTTTTCCTTTCAGCTGCGACTTGGCTTCCATCAGCTCTTTTTCCGGTACGATTTCACTGCCAAGACGGCCAAGTTCCTGATAAATAAGCTCCTGAACGTGTTCGGCATAGCTTTCATCGGTTCCGGCATACACACCAAAAAGTCCGGTATCGTGATAGGCCTGATTAAAAGAAGAAACTGAGTAGCAGTAGCCGTACTTCTCACGGATGTTCTGATTCAGGCGTGAACTCATTCCGCCGCTCAGCAGCGTATTGGCGAGCAGCAGTTCGTAACGGTTCGGATGGTTGATACCCAGCGAGCGGCGGCCCAGCACCAGGTGCGTCTGCTCAATGGCACGGCTTACGCGCTTGTGCTGCTTCACAAAGGTACTGAGCGGCAGGTCTTCCACAGGAACGTAGGGTGATGAATCGACCGTAAAGTAGCGCAGTGCCAGATCCACGATTTCCTGATGGGTTACGTTGCCGGCTACAGAAAGCACGGTGTTTGCCGGGTTGTAGCGCTGCGCAAGGTAGGCACTCAGGGCATCCTGAGCGAATGAATTTACGGTGTGTTCATAGCCAAGAATCGGCCGCCCGAGCGGATGGTTTTCGAACATCAGGCCGTTGAAGATTTCGAAGATGTAATCTTCGGGTGAATCCCGGTACATCTTCATTTCTTCGATAATCACCTTTTTTTCTTTTTCGATTTCTTCGGGGGGGAAAGTTGAGCGCAGCACCATATCGGAAAGTACATCTATGGCCCGCTCCTTCTCGGAATCGAGGCAGCGGCTGTAGTAGCAGGTGTGCTCAAGCGAAGTGAAGGCATTCAGGAAACCCCCAACCGACTCCATCGTCTGCACGATGTCGAAGGCGCTGCGGTTTTCGGTGCCTTTAAACAGCATGTGCTCCAGAAAATGGGTGATGCCCGCCTGCCGGTCAGTTTCGTGCCGGCTGCCGGTTTTCACCCAAACGCCACATGAGAGGCTGCGCACCGAATCTATGGTTTCGGTTACGATTCGCAGGCCGTTAGGCAGCGTCGTTTTTTGAATATCATCCTGTGGATAGCGTTTCATAAATTCCTGATAAATAATAATTATTGGCCTTTGAGAGGAGATGTTAAACCAGCTGCCCGCATAGGGGCGTGATGCCTTCACCCGAAAAAAAGAGCAAAAAATAAAAGCGCCGGTTGAACACATCAACGGCGCTTTTAAAAGTAAAGCAAAGGCTGCTACCGTTCGCACGGAACGCAGCCGTTAAGTTGGCTGCTCAGGTTTAGTTGTTGTCAAGCAGGGCTTTCATGGAAAGGCGGAGTTTGCCGCCGGCTTCCACGCGCACAAGTTTAACCTGAATTTTCTGACCTTCAGTGAGCACATCTTCCACGTTGCGGATACGCTCGTGAGAGATTTCAGAGATGTGGAGCAGGCCGTCTTTGCCCGGCATGATTTCCACAAAAGCGCCGTACTCTTTAATGGAGCGGACGGTACCTTCATAAATTTCGCCTTCTTCAGGTTTACCGGCAATTGCTTTGATACGCGCGAGGGCAGCTTCTGCTTTTTCAGCGGAATCGGCTGCGATTGTCACGATGCCTTTGTTGTCCACTTCTTCGATCATGATTTCGGTGCCGGTTTCTTTCTGAATGGCCTGAATCACTTTACCGCCCGGCCCGATGATGGCACCAATCATGTCGGTATCCACTTCGTAACGGGTGAAGCTTGGTGCATATTTAGAAATGCTCTGACGCGGTGTTGAGATGCTTTCAGCCATGCGTTCGAGAATGTGGAGGCGGCCGGCTTTGGCCTGTTTGAGGGCCTCGAGCATCACTTCCGGCGTAATACCCTGCACTTTGATATCCATCTGACACGCAGTTACGCCTTCAGACGTACCGGTAATTTTGAAGTCCATATCACCGAAGTGATCTTCTTCACCAGAGATGTCGGAGAGAACGATGTAATCGCCGTCGGCACCCATACAAAGGCCCATAGCGATACCGGCAACAGGCTTCTTCATTGGCACACCGGCATCCATCAGCGCCATAGAACCGCCGCAAACGGAGGCCATAGATGAAGAGCCATTGCTCTCAAGAATGTCGCTTACAACACGAACGGTGTAGCCGAACTCTTCGGCGGAAGGCGCCATAATTTTGAGGGCGCGCTCGGCCAGATTTCCGTGTCCGATTTCGCGACGGCTAACACCGCGCAGCATTTTAGCCTCTCCGGTACAGAAGGGCGGGAAATTGTAATCAAGCATGAAGCGCTTGGAGTTGGTGTTGAAGAGCGTATCAACTGACTGCTCGTCGCGCTTGGTACCGAGAGTTACGGTAACGAGGGCCTGTGTTTCACCGCGGGTGAATATGGCCGAACCGTGTGTACGGGGCAGATAGCCGACTTCGGTCCAGATATCGCGGATGGTATCGGCTTCGCGGCCGTCGATGCGAACGCGGTCTTTAAGCATCATGGTGCGTATA
The DNA here is from genome assembly GCA_020832405.1 of Balneolales bacterium. Taxonomy (GTDB): domain Bacteria; phylum Bacteroidota; class Rhodothermia; order Balneolales; family Cyclonatronaceae; genus Cyclonatronum. The sequence goes on along the minus strand of JAFIET010000006.1, from coordinate 40,522 downwards.
GCATCCTGCTGAATGTCGTGACAAATCTTGTCGATATCCTGCTCCTGCTCGGGAAATTCTTCGGCAAGCGCGGCTTTTACTTCATCGTAAATAGCCTTGTTGGCTTCAGAATAAGCTTTTTTACCGAGCTGTGCTTTTGAAGCTGTGTAAAAACGATCACCAACGAGTGCTTGTACTTTTTCAACGAGGGTTTCTTCCGGCTTGGGAATAGAAACCTCACGCTTTTCTTTACCGAACTCAGCGCGGATCTCTTCCTGGAAAGCGCAGAGTTTCTTAATTGCTTCGTGAGCGATCTGAATAGCTTCGAGCATGTCTTCCTCAGAAACTTCGTGCATTTCGCCTTCGACCATTACGATACTGTCTTTCAGACCGCCAACGGTGAGGTCGAGGTCTGCTGTTGCGAGCTCATCAACGGTTGGGTTAACGATGAATTCACCAAAAACGCGGCCGATACGAACCTGCGCCATAGGCCCGGCAAAAGGAGCGTCTGAAAGGTGAAGCGCGCAGGATGCTGCAACGGGCGCAATAACATCGGCATCATTCTGACCGTCAGACGAAATCACCTGGCAAATTACCTGGGTTTCGTTCATGAATCCATCCGGGAAAAGCGGACGGATGGTACGGTCGATTAGGCGTGCGGAAAGGATTTCCTTCTCTGAAGGACGACCTTCACGCTTGATGAAGCCACCGGGAAACTTGCCTCCGGCGGCGTAGCTCTCGCGGAACTCCACGGTGAGCGGAAAAAAGGGCTGGCCGGGGCGCGCATCCTGTGCAACAACGGCGGTTGCGAGTACCATGGTGTCACCCAGGCGGGCAACAACACTACCGTGCGCCTGTTTTGCAAGGCGGCCGGTTTCGATGCTCAGGGTTTTACCCGGAGCGAATTCTACTGATCTGAAATCTGCTTTCATTATATTTTAACTGCGTTTAACTGCTGGAAACGGCTTACTGTGAATGCTTTTTCACAGCTCCGGCTTCCGGTAATGATACTGCAGCACACCTGATTGTGCACTTGCAGCGGTTGGCTTGTGCAGCACAAAAGGCAGTTTTTCTATGAAGCCCGGTACTACATGGCGCAGGCGGATTCAAGAGGCAAGCGCAGCAACTGTGGTTTAGTACAGCGGGTGCGCGGGCTTGTTAAATCCGCAACGGCGCATCGTGGCATTAGGGCATCAATTAAAAAAGAACAGCCTGTGCTACAAAAAAGGCACGGGGTTACCGTGCCTTTTTGGAGAAACGAAAAGCTTACTTACGAATACCGAGCTGCTGAATGAGCGTGCGGTAGCCTTCAATATCTTTTTTCATCAGGTAGTTGAGCAAGCGACGACGCTTACCAACTAATTTAAGAAGACCAAGACGGGTTGAGTGATCTTTCTTATGTATTTTAAGGTGACCGGTAAGGCGGTTAATCCGCTCGGTAAAGAGCGCAATCTGACCTTCTACGGAACCTGTATCTTCGCCATTTTTGCCGTATTTCTCAAAAATAGCTTTTTTTTCTTCTTGTGAGACGTTCATAAAATGAATGTATCCGCTTTAGATTAATATCATGCTAAAGTAGAAACTTTAACTGTTAAGCCTGTTAATATAGCGCTTTAAACAGTTGTATGCAATCTGCTTTATCCTGATGCAGCTGTGCCCGAAGGGCATCAAGTCCTTCAAATTTTTTTTCTTCCCGTATTTTATCATAAAAGCGAACCCGAAGCTGCCGCCCGTATATATCACTTGTGAAACCGAAGATATTGACTTCAATTCGAAGTTCTGCCGAACTCGTGACTGTTGGTCTTACGCCAATATTGAGCATGCCCTTATAAACCTGATCGTCGAGCAGCACTTCTACCGCATACACCCCCTTTTGAGGGATAACTTTCCGGGTTTCTTCAATTTTGAGGTTAGCTGTAGGAAAGCCCAGTATCCGGCCCTTTTTATCGCCATGCACAACCATACCGCTCAGCGGATACGGCCTGCCAAGCATGGTGCGGGCAAGGCGCACATCCCCCTTTTCCACAAGTGCCTTACGGATTAGCGTTGAACTTACCGTATGGTGGGCAACTTCATGGGCCTGAATTAGGTGTACGTTATAGCCAAGCGTTCCGGAAAGTTCCTTTACTGTTTGGATGGTGCCTTCACGATTTTTACCGAACTGATGGTCGTACCCGATGATAAATTCAGCGATTCCGATTTTACTGAAAAGAATTTTTTGGATGAAATCCTGAGAACTGAGCAGGGAGAAATCCCGGTCAAACGGAATCACAACCATGGCATCAACCCCGAGTTGCTGCAGTATTTCGGCTCTTTCTTCCAGTGTTGTGAGCAGGCCTACAGTGTTGTGCCCGCCGTGCAGCACTTCCCGCGGGTGGGGATTGAACGTAACGAGTACGCTCCTGCCGTTTATTTCCCGCGCCTTAGTTACGAGCTTTTCAATGAGGGTACGGTGCCCGAGGTGTACCCCGTCGAAAGTACCGACTGTTATCGCGGTTTGGGGGTGATGGGTGGCATCGTTAAGATAAGTCAATGACGTCATCAGCTTTGAAACGAGATACGAGTTCTGTTGCAGTTAATGCCCGTTCAACCGAATATGGGCCTATTTGGGTTCGTCTGAGGGCCGTAAGGTGGGCGCGGCTGCCGAGAGCCAGCCCTAAATCGTGGGCAAGGCTCCGAATGTAAGTGCCTTTACTGCAGGTAATTTCCAGTTCAGCTTCTCCTGCAGAGGCATCATAGCTGCTCAGTTCAATTTTATGAATTACAACGGTACGCAGGCTTCTTTCTACTTCCAGTCCTTTTCGGGCTAATTTGTACAGCCGCTGCCCTTTTATTTTAATAGCCGAATACATGGGCGGCACTTGCTGAATTTCACCGGTAAAACACTCTTTCAGCTTTGCTGCCACAGCATGATGGGTGATATGGCTAAAAGAAGATGTGGCATCCGGCTCGGTTTCAGCATCATAACTGGGTGTTGAGGCGCCGAACTGAACCCTTGCCTCATAAACCTTAATGCCATCCTGAACAGCCGAAACGGACTTTGTAGCCTTCCCGGTGCACAGCACCAGCAGACCGGTAGCCATGGGGTCGAGGGTTCCGGCATGACCAACTTTTTTGATGCCAATGAGCCGTCTCGTAAGCCCTACGAGCCGAAAACTGCTCCACCCGCCAGGTTTGTCGAGCAGAATCACAGCACCGGCAGTGTAATCATGATCGAGCAGCTGCTCATCAGCTGTGTGCCGGTCAGCATGAAAAAAACTGCCGGGTTCGGGCGGCGATTTAGCCGGCATATTCTCCATTCATTTTTTATCGTCTTCCGGTGGAGCCGGAGGAATATCCTTCACCTTGCGAAAAAGGTTTTCCATTTTACTGGCATACTCTGCAGTTTCATCCCGATAAAACTCAATTTCGGGCATTTTCCGCAGCTGATGCCGTAGCAGGGCAGAAAGTGCGGCACGAATTGCGGTTTTTTTATCAGACAGCATCTGATATACCGTTTCGTCAGCACCGCTGCTGTCAATCACGCTGATGTAAACCCGCGCAATCGAAAGATCGGGAGTCATTTTTACATCAGTAATGGTAATAATATTGTTGTGCTGGTAATCAAGCAGGATTTTGCTCAAATCCTGCTTAATTACCGACGCAACCCGCTGTGTTCTGATACTCATAACTTTATTGGGTTTGGCATGAACAGCGGTTAGTTGGAAGAGTCAAGCGTACGCTTGGTTTCAACCATTTCGTATCCTTCAATTACATCACCGACTTTAATATCGTTGAAGTTCTTGATACTGATACCACATTCGTAGCCGGTGAGGACTTCCTTCGCGTCGTCTTTAAAACGCTTGAGTGAAGAAATTTCCCCGGTAAATATTACGATGCCGTCTCGAATGAGGCGTACTCGTGTATTCCGGGTGATTTTCCCTTCCGTAACATAACAGCCGGCAATGGTACCGACACCAGGTACTTTAAAGGTATCGCGTACATCAACAGAAGCTGTAATTTTTTCACTGATATCCGGTGAAAGCATGCCTTCGAGGGCATCGCGAACCAGATCGACAGCTTCGTAGATAATGCTGAACAGACGGATGTCGATTTCTTCTTTTTCGGCAAGTTTTCGTGCATTGGCAGTCGGGCGTACCTGAAAACCGATGATGATAGCGTTCGAAGCCGTTGCAAGCAGCACGTCAGTTTCACTGATAGCTCCCACACCGGTATGTATAATGTTTACTATCACTTCGCCGGTACCGAGTTTTTGCAGTGCACCTGAAAGGGCTTCAATAGAGCCATCCACATCACCTTTTATGATGATATTAAGCTCAGAAACATTACCAGCCGACATTCTCCGCGCGAACTCGTCGAGGCTCATGTGTTTCACCTTGCGCAGTTCCTGCTCGCGCTTAATCTGCTGACGTTTCAGCGCGATATTCTTAGCTGTTTTCTCATCGTTGGTAACGTTGAATTTATCACCTGCCTGCGGCTGACCATCGAAACCGGTGAGCTGAATAGGAGTAGCGGGGCCGGCGGTTTCAATACGCTGACCGCGCTCATTTTCCATAGCACGTACACGACCGAAGTGTTTACCGGCAACAAAGGTATCGCCAATTTTGAGGGTTCCCTTAAGAATGAGCACATTGGCCACTACCCCTTTACCGCGGTCGAGCTTGGTTTCCAGCACGATACCTGCGGCATTCCGCTCGGGATTGGCCTTCAGCTCAAGCAGCTCTGCTTCAATGAGCACTTTCTCAAGCAGCTCATCGATACCGGTTCCGGTTTTAGCCGAAACGCGGGCACACTGAACGCTGCCGCCCCAATCTTCCACAAGCACGTTATGATCTGACAGCTGCTGCATAATTTTATCGGGGTTCGCAGCTTCCTTGTCAATCTTGTTTAAGGCAACTACCAGAGAAACTCCGGCAGCCTGAGCATGATTAATCGCTTCAATGGTTTGCGGCATCACCGAATCGTCAGCCGCCACAACCAGAATTACAATATCAGTTACCTGTGCACCACGGGCACGCATGGCCGTAAAAGCCTCATGACCAGGTGTATCGAGGAAGGATATTTTCCGGCCGCCGTCGAGTTCAACCGCGTAAGCACCGATGTGCTGGGTAATTCCGCCGGCCTCGCCTTCTGCGACTTTGGTTTTCTTGATGTGATCGAGCAGGGATGTTTTACCGTGATCAACGTGACCCATAACCGTAACGATGGGTGCACGAGGAAGCAGATCTGCTTCATCATCTTCATCTTCTTCGAAAATTTCTTCAGCTACCGCATCGGCATCTACAAACCGGATTTCCTTATCATATTCCTCAGCGATAAGCTCGATGGTACCTGCTTCAAGGCGCTGATTGATTGACACCATGAGGCCGAGGTTCATGCAGCTCGTAATTACCTGAGTAGGGCTGATATCGAAAAGCTGTGCAAGATCGCTCACCGTGATAAATTCAGTAACCTCAATAACTGACTGCTGTTCTTCCTGAATCATAGCTTCGAGCTCGCGTTTTTCAGCCATCTGATCGCGCTTTTCACGTCTCCGCTTCTGACGCTGCTTGCCTTTTCCGCCCTGTGCAGCAGCCATAGTTTCCCTGACCTTTTTATCTGCTTCCTTAGCGGTTACATCGGGACTTACAGCCTTCTTGCGGATGCGTTTCTTTTTGAGCTTGGAAGCGTCTTCAGTTGCCGGCTCAGGCTTTTCAGCCAGCTTGGCTTTTTTGCGCACCAGCACTTCTTCAGGCGTTTCTTCGGTTTTAACCTTTTTACGCTTTCTTTTTTTGCGTTTTTTGGCTGTCGCATCAGCGCCTTCTTCCGGGGGAAGTACATTGATGGTACCGAGAACCTTGGTGCCTTTCAGACGGTTTTTATCGCGTGCACGTATAAGATCGTCGTCGTCTTCCGCTTCATCCGGTTCAGGAATAACGGGTGCCTTTTCTGTTTTGGGAGGCATTTTTGGCCTGTCATCAAACTTGGGCCTGGGTTCAAACTTAGGCTTCGGCTCGAATTTTGGCCTGGGCTCAAATTTCGGCTTATCAGCAGGTTTTGGCTCCGCAGCTTTTTGTAGTGTTGCCTGAGGCGTTTTTGCGGAAGCTGAATCCGCGTCAGCTGATTTTTCAGGGGCAGCTTTCGCAGCAGGTTTTTCTTCTGCAGGCGGGGAAACCGGAGGTTTGGCCGCTTGCGCTGGTTTTTCGGTTTTAACGACCTCTTTTTCAGGCGCTTTTGCTAACTCTTCCTTTGCAACTTCTGCCGGAAGAGCAACAGGCTCAGGTTTGGGTTCCGGTTTTGGCTCAGGAGCTTTCAGAGGTTCCGGTTTGTCCGTTTGCGGTTCCAGAGCAGGTTCGCTAACAACAGCTTTAGGAGCAGCCGGTACGGGCGGCAAAGGCTTAACGGATGGCTCCTCGGGTGTCAGCAGATTATCAACGGATGCCGAACGCGGCACAGGCTTGGCAGCATTTTCTCTTTTCTCGCGTGCCAGCTCATGTTCCTGATGCCTCGCTTTATCTGAACCATACAATGACTCGAGCGCCGAATACATCTCAGGCGTAATTTTGGAATTAGGCTTGTTATCGACCTCAAAATCATTTTTGGCTAACGCCTCGACAATGGTTTGTGTCGCGACATTAAATTCCTGTGCTACTTTAAATAATCGCTTTGGCTTTGCACCGTTCGACATACAATAAATCTGACTGATTATAAATAACTATTAATTTAACTCATCTTCATCAAACTCATCGCGAATCATTTTGAAGATGTTTTTTGCGCTGTACTCGTCGATCCGACCGTTGGTTCTGCGAACAAGTTCGCCCGGATTGAGGCGCAGTACGGCACGTGCGCTGTCGCACCCTATTTCATAAAGTACATCAATTACATCGGGTCCGAAATCTTCTTCGAATTCCGAAATTTCGATATCGTCTTCGTAATCTGTTTCACGATACACATCGATCTCGCACTCTGTTAGCAATGAGGCCAGTTTGATGTTTACACCACCTTTCCCAATGGCTTTAGAAACCTGATCAGCAGGTACGTTAACCTTTGCATGGTTGCCTTTGGGATTAAGCTCTACTGATAACACCCTTGCAGGCTGCAGTGCACGCTTAATAAACTCTACCTTGTCGGTTGTAAAGTTGATGACATCAATATTCTCATTACAGAGCTCACGCACGATAGAGTGAATGCGGATGCCTTTCATACCAACACATGCCCCAACAGCATCAACGCGCTCATCATTGGAAATAACGGCTACCTTAGACCGGTCGCCGGGTTCACGAACAACCCGCTTGATTTCGATAATGCGATCATACACTTCAGGAATTTCATTTTCAAACAAACGCTCAAGGAAAGCCGGCGAAGTACGCGAAACAATAATGCTGAGGTTGCCATTATCCATATTTACTTCTTCAATCACGCAACGGATAGTATCGCCTTTACGGTAACGGTCTTTCGGAATCTGCTGGTTTTTGGGCATCACGAGTTCCGTACCGTTGTGATTAATAAGCATATCACGGGCACGAATCTGATAAACATCACCCAGCACAATTTCCCCGATGCGTTCAGTGTACTCCTGAAACAGCTTTTCCTTTTCAATCTCACGGATACGCTGTGCCAGTGTCTGACGTGCTGTAAGTACCGACCTGCGCCCGAAATCTGTAATAAAGATTTCCTGAGCATACTCATCAAACAACTCAAGGTCGGGATCAAGCCTGATCGCTTCCGAGTATTTAATTTCAGTTACATCATTGGTGAGCTCGTCATCAGGTACTACTTCACGGGTATGAAACATCTGAATATCACCCCGGTCGGGATTCAGAATAATTTCAAAGGCTTCGTCTGAACCGTACTTACGACGTATCATGGAGCGAAAAACATCCTCAAGGATGGTCATAAGCATATCTTTGCCGATGTTTTTCTCTCGGGCAATCTCGGCAAAGTACTGTATAATAAGTTTGCTTTCTTCGTTTGGCATGAGTTTCTCCGGAATAAGTATCTCTTAGAAAGTCGGTACGATTTTAGTTTCAATGATGTCTTCAAACCTGATGAAAGAATCGGTTTTGGCTGCCTCAAGCACAATACCTTCATCATTAACTTCCTTTAAAAGACCCTCGTTTACCAAAACTTTAGGGCCTTTTTCAGTTTCACTTTGATGCTTTACCTTAGCCGTTCTGCCTTTATTAAGGTGATATTGCCTCACAAGTTTTAAAGGCCTGTCAAGCCCCGGCGAGGAAACGTTGAGAGTAAAGCGTTCGCCCAGTAAATCGTGGGCTTCAATTACGGTTTGCAGCTGCCGGCTGATCAGGGCGCAGTCGTCCAGTTTAATACCACCGGCATCAGATTCTACATACACCGATAGCGCGGGCGATTTGGAGCTGCTCTTGAGCTCTAAATCAACCAAAAAAACATCACTTCGGGTGATGTTGCGTTCTATCAACCCGCGAAGCTGATCAAGTTGTGTATCTTTCTGAAGCATAAATTTAATTAGACTTGAAAGCAGGCTGTCCGAACCGGCAGATCAGGGCATTTTTACAGATGCATCCTTCGCTGCCGTCAAACAGCCGTACATATAAATCGGTCTGATACAAAAAAAGTGAGACCCGTAAGTGCGGGCTCACTTTCTTTCAGATTGCTAATATACGCTTTTTGGAAGCCTTATACAAACCACTGACCACCCCGCTGAGCAGAACTCTGTGAACAGCAGCTTGTTGCTTTACTTAAATTGTGCAACATAATTGCATCTTATTACTAAAACAGCTCAACAGCTTATGCTTAACTTTATGCCCATGCTTTCTTAACTTCGCGCTTCGCACTTTGGCAATCACTTTCCTCTCAACTAACATTCCTGACTTTATGAGACTGCCTGCTTACTTTGTTGCACCGGCATTTGCCTTGCTCTTTTTATTGTTCAATGCCTGCAGCGATGATAACGGTGGCACCGGTGAACAGACAGGCAGTGCTGCGGCTGCCCGTGTGCTTGAGTACCCGGCTACCGTTCATTTCAAAACTTCACATGATGCGCAGGAACCTTCTGCTACCGTTAGGGTAGCTGTTGCTGAAAGCAACATGGCAAGACAGCAGGGGCTTATGAACGTTTACGAAATGCCGGAAGACGGGGGCATGATCTTCATTTTTGATCAGCAGCAGCCCCTTAGTTTTTGGATGGCGAACACCCCTCTATCGCTCGACATGGTATTCGTTAATGATGAATTTGAGATTGTCCGTATTCATCAGAATACTACTCCTTTCTCTCAGCAGCAGTACCCTTCCGGCCGACCAGCGCTATACGTAGTTGAGGTTCACGGCGGGTTCACCGCCCGGCACGATATACAGGAGGGTCATTTTATCGAGTTCATACGGTAATAGCGTATCGTTTTCAGCTATAATTTGCCTGGCTTTTTACCGTTTCCAAAACCATTCATCTGTTAATCATAAGGTTCATTTTTCTATGGCCGCCATTGCTTTATCTCACTTAAAAAAATCATATCCTGAACCATCAACGGGGCTTAAGCAAGCCGTTTTGGACATACCCTCACTGAAGGTTGAAGCCGGCACACATATTGCACTCCGCGGCACCTCAGGGTCCGGAAAAACTACGCTTCTCCACTGCATCAGCGGCATGACCCTACCTGATTCAGGCGAAATCAGCATTTTGGGAAGGGATATTACAAAACTTGCCGAATCCCGGCGGGACCGCTTCCGTGCCAACCACATAGGCTACATTTTTCAGTCTTTCAACCTGCTTGACGGCTTCACTGCCCTGGAAAATGTGCAGCTGGGCATGCAGTTTGCCGATAAGAAAATCCCGCCGGCACGGGCAGAGGATCTGCTGAAGCGAGTCGGGCTTGGCGAACGGCTGCATAACAGGCCCTCTCAGCTGTCAGTTGGGCAACAGCAGCGCGTTTGCATTGCCAGGGCACTTGCCAACGACCCGGAGATTATTCTGGCAGATGAGCCCACAGGATCACTCGACCCCAAAACATCGGCTGAAGTGCTGGCGCTGATTAAAGAAATCACGGCCGGTAAAACGCTTATCCTGGTGAGCCACGAAACCGAAGTGCTTGCCGAATTTGAAATCAACATCGATCTCACAGAATTAAACCAGGCGGTTCCCGTATGAGTCCTGTAAAGATAGTTTTCAAAAATATGAAGCTGCGGCTTCTCAGCACTCTGCTTACCATTGGCTCAGTAGCGCTGGCCGCATCCCTCGTTATTGCGGTGCAAACCCTCGAACGCGAAACCGAACAGGGTTACACCCAAACTTCGGTCGGCTTCGATTTAATCCTCGCTGCACCCGGCAGCCGGATGCAAACGACCCTCAACACAATCTATCACCTTGAAACCTCTACCGGGGTAATTCCCGGAGATGTGTATCAGATCGCCCTTCGCGACGGCCGCATCGATCAGGCTTTTCCCGTTTTTGTAGGTGACAACTACCGCGGCGTACGGGTTGTAGGTACCTCAGCCGGGTTTATCGCTGAAGGCGAACCCCGCTCCGGGCAGCCTTTCCAGATCGCAGAAGGCCGGAATTTTGAACGCCCTTTTGAAGCCGTAATCGGCAGCAATGCAGCACGAAGGCTCGGCATCGGAATTGGGCACACCTTTTTTATGACGCACGGTGTAAGCGAGCTTGATGGTGACGACATTGAGCCGCACGTGCATGATGAGTTCGAACTTGTAATTACGGGCATTCTCGAGCCCAGCCGCACTGCCCACGACAATGTAATTTTTACCAGCATCTACAGTGCCTATGCAGTGCACTACCATGCGCATGACCACGATCACGATCACGATCACGAGCACAACGATCACGACCATGCGCACGGTCATGATCATGATCATGATCATGACCACGAGCACGAGCAAGACCACAACCACGATCATGGTGAGGACCATGACCACGCTTCTCACAGTCATGGCAGCGACAATGCGCACAACCACAGCCATACGCACCGGCACAGCCACAGCCACCATGCACCGGCTGATACGGAGCGCCTTAACGCCATGACCGAGCGGCTCAGCCGTCAGTTTCCGCACCCGCTTTCGGAGTATGAAAGCCGTGTAAGCCGCCTCGATGCCGTTTTACTGAGTTTTGGCAATCAGGCTGCCGCGCTGCAGATTGCCGGCATGATCAATATGCCGACACCCCAAAATCCGCTGCTGGCGCGCAATATGATGCGCGATCCCTTCTTTGCACACAAAGATGAACTAATGGCCGTAGTGCCCGCCATGCAGATTCAGGAACTGATGAGCATTATCGGGAATGCCGAACTTGTGCTTCGCTATGTAGGCTGGCTCGTATTTATCGTAGCTCTTTTCGGCGTTCTGGTTGCCATCTACAACACCATGGAAGAACGCCGCCGCGATATCGCCATCATCCGCTCCCTTGGTGCAAGGCGCGGAACCGTGCTCGGGCTTATCCTGCTGGAAGCCGGTTTCATTGTGGGTATCGGCTGTATTCTGGGTCTTGCCGGCGGTATCGGAATTGTTGCCGCCACAGCTCCGTTTATAGCTGAAACCGCCGGTATCATCGTTTCGGCCTATGCAATAGACAGCGCTCAGTTCGTTACCTTGCTAACGTTTGTATTGCTCGGTATTTTGGCAGGTATCATACCAGCACTCAAAGCTTACCGCACGGATGTTGTCGCAAATCTTGCTCCCTAACCCCTCAACTTTTTGAAACTATGAAGACTGTATCAGGCTTGTTCATCGTCCTTTTCACGCTTTCTGTATTTGGCGCAGCACCCACGATAACTTCAGCTGCCGTTGGTGAGGCGGGCCTTTCTGAGGCTTCATCAGAAGCACCCCGCATCATGTTCAGCGATTTCAGACGCTACCAGATTCACCGGCAAAATGCAGCGGTACCCGAAGACCTCAAAGCGCTGAACGGGCAGGAAATCAGCGTAGTGGGCTATATGGTGCCTTTCGACCGTATCGAAAACATCACGCAGTTTATTCTGCTTCAGGCTCCGTTTATGGGTTGCATGCACGTGCCGCCGCCTCAAGCCAATGAAACACTGATGATCGAAACTACCAGACCATTAGCAACTTATACCTTCGACCCCCTCCGCGTTACAGGTACACTTAAGATAGACGAAGTTTACGTGGAAGGTTTTCTCGTGAGCGTTTACACCATCAGCAATGCTCGGGTTTCCTCAAGCAGTGCTTCCGATGCTGAACTCGAAGGACTTCCTGATAACTTCCATTTTTACGGCGATCTGTAAACTTCGCCGTTTAGGATTTTTCCAAAAAAGAAAGCCCGGTCTGGAGTTCACCTCCGGGCCGGGCTTTTTTAATTTAAAAACAGTCAGCGGCAGAAAACAGCATCAGCTGCCTGATTTCGCAAAACAAACTGAAAAGAAGCTCAGTTATCAATGCCGGCACGGGTTGCCTGCCAGTTTACAACCTGCCAGCTACCTTCTGACATAATCAATACGCCGCTGTTCAGAAAGCGGGTTTCAGATTCTCCTTCAACAGCTACCAGCGTAAAATCAAGCAGTGCTGTGCCTGCGTAAAAACGGAGGTTCGGATTTTCAGCATGATAGCGCACTTCAGCCGGTGTATCAGCAGGAAGGGGCTGAAGCCCGGCCATCAAAGCTGCCTTTCCGAATCTTGCTCCCGAAGAAGAGGTATAAACCAGCTCTTCATGCCAAAACGAGCCGTGAATCTCAGCATCTCCCCGAGAAGCACCCTCCATGAAACGATCGAGCTTTTGAAGAATTTCAGTCCGGGCTTCTTCCTCCGAGAGTAGCGTTTCCTGTACTGAGGTTTCTGCGCATCCAGAAAATATGCACAGTAGCATTATGGCAATCGGCAGGAGTATTTTCATAATTTAAGTTTTAGGATGATGTGTTCAGATACCTGACCCGCACCCTCCTAACTTAAGCTATGAAACGGACATCTGAAAATGCTCTGAATCAACAAACTCCGACTTCAGAATACTAAAAATGAGTTTGTCGGCATATTCATTATTTTTGAGGGCATGCTCGCGCAGGGTACCTTCAAGAGTGAAGCCATGATTCTTGAGGATACGAATCCACTTTTCATTAAAATCAAAAGCTGCTGACATCACCTTGTTCATACCCAGCTCTTCGAAGCTAAAACGGACCGCATCCCGAAAAGCAGCAGTTCCATACCCCTGATTTTGATAGGAGCGGTCTGCTATGGTGCACTCAATAATACAACGTTTATTAATTGGGTCGATACCGTGAATATCAACAATTCCAATCAGCTTCTGATCTGCTTCATGGTGAATTTCCAGAATGAGAATACCGCTGTTTGGGTCATTCAGCATTTCCTGCATGCGCTGCCTGAACGAAGAAATTGGTTCCATGTCAAGCGGAAAATCGGAATCAAAGTAGTTAAGTTCAGGGTCGTTGTTCCAGGCGTGATGGGTTTTGATGTTATCCATATCCACCGGGCGAATTGTTATCATGCGGTCTGTAAGTTGATTAATAATTTAATGTAGTGCGAATTTAAGCTAACATTGGGGTAAATATCCACTATTTTGATTCAAAAAAGCGCTTTTTATACAAGACTATAGAATACAAACAGTTAGTTCAACCCTGCCCGGCTCATCCCTGCCTGGTTCTTACAGAAGGATCGCGAAAACTTAGCACCTGAACTCTCAAAAACCGGTTTAAATACTTTATATGCCGCATTTCTAACACATACTTCGGATAAATTTTCTGCGAATTTTCCTTAATTACAATTATTTCAATATTTTCTGAAACCAAATTATTCAGGGCGCTTCGGTGTTCAGACAACTTTATATTGATATCGCTTCCTTGTGTAATTGATATAATGCCACAAATTGGTTTGGTTATTAGCTTTCGCGCAAAAATTCAGCTGAGCGAACTATCAATTAAACACATAGCATTCTTTTTTTAGCAAATTCAACAAAGGCAGCAAAAAGAGCCTCCTCATACAAATTGAATGATCCGAACTGAACCTTCTGAAAAACAGATACATACATCCGGACTGAAATCCGTTATCGATAGCCTGGAAAAGCAGGGGTATTTGGAATGTGCACAAGAAGCCGTATCCGTTACACCGGTTGCAGATCAGCCGGTTATTTTCTCTGTTACCGTACCTTTCGAAAATATCGATCCCCTGGCAGTATTGGAAATACTTGCTGAGTCTGATCAGTTTCAGTACTACTGGGAACATCCTGATGAACGGCTGGGTATTTCAGCCGGGAGAGCTATCCGCAAAATCAGCTGCCCGGGTCAGTGTGCCGCAGCCGGCCGCAACGGCAAATCGAGCGATCGTTTTACTGCAACCTCCGAGGCCATAAAAAAAGCCTGCGAAGATATTGTTGAATACAGCGCCTTCCGGCACAGCCTGGCAGGCGTACATTTTTTAGGTGGATTTTCATTTTTCGACCGTCAGGATGCTGAAGCCTGGAAAAATTTCAACGCATCTGATTTTTTTGTACCGGAATGGTCATTTGTTCGGGACGGCGAACTCTGCCTGCTCACCGTGAACAAAGAAGTACCGAAAAACATCAGCGCTGAGAAACTGGCTGACAGTGTACGGGCTACCATCGACCGTATGGCAACGCAGCTGCTAAAATCAACCTCTGCGGCCCTGCATGAAGAACCCGCGCCGGCTCACGAATACGCCGAGGTAATTGAAGAGCCGGAATCGCTCGGTAAATGGATCGAAAATATCAGTGCAGCCAAAAAGCTTATCGAGCTTGGTGCCTTAACCAAAATTGTGCTTTCCCGCATGCTGAGGGTCAGGCTTTGCGGCCGGCAGCAGCCAACCCGCATCCTGAATCAGCTTCGCAATGAGTACCCCTCCTGCTATACTTTTATGATGCGGCCCGAGGGCAAAACGGCTTTTGTGGGCAGCACCCCCGAGCGCCTGCTCTCCATCCGCTCGAACTACATCCTTACTGAGGGACTTGCAGGAAGCATCTCCCGAGGCAAAACCGCCACAGAGGATGCCATTATGGAAAAGAAACTGCTCAGCAGTGCCAAAGATCTTGAAGAGCACCGCCTTGTTGTTGAGGACATACGCGAAAAACTGCGTAACTTTTGTGATGAAGTAAACCATCCCGCTCAACCCGGGATAAAAAAATTCACCAACGTTCAGCATCTCTATACTCCCATTTCCGCCTGGACCAATAACAAATACGATCCTTTTGTAATTCTCAGGAGCCTGCATCCCACACCCGCTGTTGGCGGGGTGCCCTCACGCAAAGCGCTCGGTTTAATCCCCGAATATGAGCTTTACGAGAGGGGCTGGTATGCTGCCCCTGTTGGCTGGCTCAACAGTAAAGGGCGCGGCGAATTTGTAGTCGCCATCAGAAGCGGCCTTATTACCGAGCACGAGGCGCTGTTTTATGCCGGCTGCGGCATCGTACAGGATTCTGATCCGGTAGCAGAGTGGGAAGAGACCAAGCTGAAACTCATCCCCATGTTAACTGCCATCAACCATGCCTGACACCGGCACTGACCCCCACATGCCTGTGGGAACCGGCGAACTCAATTTTACTTTCGGATACCGGCTGCTCTCAGAATTTGCAGCCCTCGGACTCTCTCACGTTGTTATCTCGCCCGGTTCCCGCTCCACCCCGCTCACGCTTGCCGCAGCCATGCTGCAGCAGCAGGGCCGGCTTTCCGCCCACATCATCCTGGATGAACGCAGCGCCGCTTTCTTTGCGCTCGGCATCGGCAAATCTACCGGCCTGCCCGTAGCGCTGATCTGTACATCCGGCACGGCCGCTGCGAATTACTTCCCCGCGGTTATCGAAGCCCGGATGACCTCCACCCCCCTGCTCGTACTCTCGGCCGACCGGCCCTTTGGTCTTCATGGCGTGCTGGCTCCGCAGACCATCAACCAAACCAACCTTTACGGCGATTATGCGGTGCTTTTCCGCGAATCGGAAGCCCTGATAGAAGCCGACGCTTCCGGGCTCAAAACCGCGGAGCTTGCCCGCACTCTTTTCGAAGCCTCCCGAACGGAAGGCGGCCCAGCACACCTTAATGCAGGTTTCAGCAAACCGCTTGAGCCAAAGGCAGACCGCATCCCCGGGCTGATGCAGTGGTGCACCGAAACCCGTCAGCGGCTTGAAGAGGAACTCCCGCCACTGGCAGAAATCCCCGCTGACGAGGACAACGATGCCATGCTCGAGAAGCTTTTCTGGCTGCTTGAAGATGCCGACCGGCCGCTGATCATCTGCGGTCCGCTTGGTGCGGCTTCGGTGGCAGAGCGGAGGCTGCTCGAGCTCACGATGAGCCAGAGCCGCATCCCGCACCTGATCGAAGGCACTGCATCCGTGCAGCAGACCGATACCGAAACGCCCCGGAGCACGGTTTACGGCTATGAAAGCTTCCTCCGAAACAAAAAAATCGTTCAGGAGCTGAAACCCGATTTTATTCTGCGGGTGGGATTTCCGCCGGTAAGCCGGGCGCTCAACGATTTCCTGAAGGCACACGCCTACGTGGTGCAATGGTGCCTCAGCAGCACCGAGCAGGTGCCCGATCCGCTCAAAATCCATACCCGCTTCGTGCAGTTTTATCCGTTCAGCACCCTCACCGCATCATCAGAAAGCTTTGCTGCGGGGCTCGCTGCCGACGACGTACAGCAGAAACACGACGAATGGCGCAGCCTTTGGCAATCACACGAATCGGCATTTGGCAAACAGCTTAACGCGCTGAATTCCGGTTCAGAACCCAATACCACACTCAGCGACGGACAGGTTTTCCGGAGCTTTCTGGGTTTTGCGCGTGAGCACCCTGCTCACTTCAGTGCAGCTCAGCTCTTTATTTCGAACTCCTTTTCGGTGCGCGATCTCGACCTGTTCAACGATATGCCACTGCCTTTTGCTGCCGTGCACCACAACCGGGGTGCGAGCGGTATCGACGGCATCACTTCAACCGCGGCCGGCATCTGCACCGGCAGCAACACGCCCGTGTGGCTGCTCCTTGGCGAGTTGTCTTTCCTGCACGACACCAATGCCCTCCTGCAGCTCTCGCGGCACCACGGCGCGCCTTTGCGCATCATCGTGCTCAACAACAGCGGCGGCACCATCTTCCGAATGCTCCCCGTAAGCGCTCATGCCGGGGTGTACGAAACCTACTTCGAAACCCCGCAACAGGTTGATTTGAGCCTGCTGTGCCGGGCACACGGCATCAGCCACCTGAAGGCAGCCTCGCGGCCCGAATTTAGCGATGCGCTTGCGCAGGCTCAGGAATCGGCCGCTGCCGTGCTCGTAATCGAAGCCGTGACCGACACCACCCAAAGCATGAAAGAGCGCCGTGCCCTCTGGCAGGCCGATAATCCCCGCTGATGACTGAATTCACCCGGGAAGGCCTCACCTACAGGGTTCATACAACCGAAAGCAAGGGCGCCGGCCCTGCCCTGCTTATGCTGCACGGCTTTGCCGGGTCGCACCAAAGTTTCGCTCACCTGCTGTCGCAGCTTGAAGGGTTTTCAAGGGTGATGTGTCCCGATCTCACCGGTCATGGCGGGAGCCTTAGCAGGGCCGCTGACCCGACGGCCCGCTACGCAACTAAGAAGCAGGTTCTCGACCTGCGGCAGCTTTTGCGTGAACAGGTTGAAGGTCCGCTGGTGGTGTACGGCTACAGCATGGGCGCCCGGCTGGCCCTGCAGCTTGCCGTATCGCTGGCGGAGCAGCCGGAAACCGGGTTCAGCCTGCAACACCTGGTACTGGAGAGCGGCACAGCCGGACTCCGCAGCGCATCAGAGCGCCGGCAGCGCCGCGAACAGGACCGTGCGCTCGCCCAAAAAATCCTGACCGATTTCGAAGGCTTTGACCAAAACTGGGATACGCTTCCGGTGTTCGAAAGCAGCACGGAGCCATCCCCCGAAATAAACAAAAAAATGAGGGACATCCGCCGGGCGCAGGATCCGGTACAGCTTGCGGCTTCCCTGCGCGCGTTTGGCACCGGCAGCATGCCCCCGCTGCACGGCAAGCTTGGCCTGATTTCGGCGCCCGTTACCCTGCTTACCGGGGCCTGCGACTCCAAATTTTCCGAAATTGCACGCGAACTGCTGCCGCTCTTTGGCAGCAGCCAAAAGCGGCACCTCACCATCCCTGACTGCGGACACCGGGTCCATCTGGAAAACCCAACACTGCTGTGCAGGCTGCTAAGCGAAATTGCGGCACAAAAATGAGCGTACATCAGCTGCTTGTTTGCAGGCCGGCTGTTTTTAAATTGCAAATCAGGGCTTATTCCTGTAATATCAACACAGGATAACAGTGTTATCCTGACACCATCAAATCAAATTCAAATTCCATGAACTGGATTACTGCCAAAACCTACGAGGATATCACCTACAAAAAAGCTGAAGGCATCGCGCGGATAGCCTTTAACCGGCCGGATGTGCGCAATGCCTTCCGGCCAAAAACCGTCTTTGAACTCGAAGATGCCTTTCTGGATGCACAGGAAGACCGCTCGGTCGGCGTTGTGCTGCTCACGGGCGAGGGTCCGGCGAAAGACGGGGTGTACTCCTTTTGTTCGGGCGGCGATCAGCGGGTGCGGCAGGCCAAAGGCTATCAGGGGGAAGACGGCCGGCAGCGGCTTAACATCCTCGATGTACAGCGCATCATCCGGTTTATGGGCAAGGTCGTGATCTGCCTGGTGCCCGGCTGGGCCGTAGGCGGCGGGCACAGCCTGCACGTGGTCTGCGACATGACGCTCGCAAGCCGTGAGCACGCCATCTTTAAGCAAACCGACGCCAATGTGGCAAGCTTCGATGCCGGTTTCGGTTCGGCCTACCTCGCGCGGCAGGTCGGACAAAAGCGGGCACGGGAGATTTTCTTCCTCGGCCGGAACTACTCCGCGCAGGAAGCCTACGAAATGGGCATGGTCAATAAAGTGGTGCCGCATGAGGAGCTCGAAGCCGAAGGCATCAAAATGGCCAAAGAAATTCTGGAGAAGAGCCCCACCGCCATCCGCATGCTCAAATTCGCCTTCAA
Source organism: Balneolales bacterium (assembly GCA_020832405.1). Classification (GTDB taxonomy): domain Bacteria; phylum Bacteroidota; class Rhodothermia; order Balneolales; family Cyclonatronaceae; genus Cyclonatronum. Next base: position 21,609 of record JAFIET010000006.1, on the reverse strand, counting down.
CCTGATTGATGACGGCCTTGTGGGTCAGCAGGTGTTTGCCGGCGAAACAACCCGGCTTGCCTACATGACCGAAGAAGCGAGCGAAGGCAAAAACGCCTTCCTCGAAAAACGAAAGCCGGATTTCGACAAATACCGCATCTGAAAAAAGTACCCGGCCCGCGCCCATTTTATCATTCGACTGTATCCTTCACCCTATTCCAACCATCATGAAAAAAAGCATATTCATCACCGGTGCGGCCTCGGGGATTGGCCGCGAGACAGCGCTGCTTTTTGCAGGGCGCGGCTGGTTTGTCGGTCTGTTCGACCTTAATGAAGACGGGCTGAAAGCCGTTGCCGCCGAAGCCGGCGAAAACAACTGCTGCTACGCCAAACTCGACGTAACCGATCCGGCCTCCTACGCCAATGCGGTCGAAGTTTTCGGCAAGGCAAGCGGCGGCAAAATGGACGTGCTCTTTAACTGTGCGGGCATCATGTACATGGGTTCTGTAAAAGATGTGACCCTCGAACAGCAGCTCCGCACCATGCGCATCAATGTGGAAGGCATTGTGATCGGCGTTTATGCCGCGCTGCCGCTGCTTAAAAAAGCAGACAAGCCGGTAATCCTGAGCATGTCCTCTGCCTCGGCGCTGTACGGGGTGCCTGACCTTGCCGTGTATTCGGCCTCCAAATTCGCGGTTCGCGGCCTCACCGAAGCCCTTCATATCGAGCTTGAGCGCGAAGGCATTCACGTAACCGACATCATGCCGCTGTATGTGAACACCAACATGATCAGCTCACAGCAGCACAAAGCCGGAACCCTCAATATTTTCGGAGCCAACCTGCGGCCGGTTCAGATCGCGGAAGTGGCCTGGAAAGCCTGCCATCAGCAGAAGAAAATCCACTGGGTGCCGACCTTCAAACTAAAAACGCTGCGTACGCTCAGCAGGCTCTTCCCTTTTGTGGAGAAACCTGTGATGAAGTTTCTCAGCAAATAGAGCCGCTACCGGATGCAAGCCCGCTGATTCCGGAATGCTTTCTCACGCAAAGACTGTTAAATTGGCCCGTGCTTCTTAACGGAAGTACGGGCTGTTTTTTTGCTACAGCCCGTATCATCACACAACAGTCAAAACCCCGCGAACGCCCTGCACATGCTCAAAATCACCGAAATCCGCCTGATCAACCCTTCTGAGGCCGCCGCCCCTGCTCAGCTGCCGCTGTACAGTGAGGCGGTGCAGGCCGGGTTTCCGTCGCCGGCGCAGGACCATATCGAAAAACAGCTTGACCTCAACGAATACCTCGTGAGTCACCCGGTTGCTACTTTTTTTGTGCGGGTTCAGGGGGAGTCGATGCGGGAAGCGGACATTCACTCAGGCGACATCCTGATTGTGGACCGCTCGCTTGAGGCAACCAACGGCAAAATTATCGTGGCCTTGCTCAACGGGGAGTTCACGGTGAAGCGCCTCCGGAAAGAAAACGGTCAGCTGTGGCTGTTGCCGGAAAATGACGATTTTGAACCCATCCCCGTAACACCTGAATCTGATTTTGAGGTTTGGGGCGTAGTTACGTGGATCATCCATCGGGCCACTTAAACCTGCCGGAACTCAGATCAGGGCTATGAACGCATCACCCAAAAACCAACACGACCCCTTCCGCGAGGCGCCGCAAAAAGGCCGGGGTCCGTTTTATGCCATTGTGGACTGCAACAACTTTTATGCATCCTGTGAGCGGGTGTTTAACCCGGCACTCAGGGGCAAGCCGGTTGTGGTGCTTTCTAACAACGACGGCTGCGTGATAGCGCGCTCAGCGGAAGCGAAGGAAGCGGGCATCCCCATGGGGGCACCGGCTTTCAAATATGAGCGGGAGTTTCGGGAGAAGGGCATCCGGGTGTTTTCATCGAACTACGCGCTGTACGGCGACATATCCGGCCGGGTGGTTCAGACCCTGCGGGGCTTCAGCGATGATGTGGAGGTTTACTCGATTGATGAGGCCTTCATGCTGCTTCAGCCGCCTAAAGGAAGGCCCGTGCACCTGTACGGGCAGGAAATCCGGCAAAGGGTGCGGCAGTGGACCGGACTGCCGGTGAGCATCGGCATTGCCCCGACCAAAACGCTGGCCAAAATTGCCAACCATTTTGCAAAACGAGAGCAGCTTTGGGAAGGCGTACTGCACACCGACCTCATCAAAGATTTTGATACCTACCTGCGCCGGCTGCCCGTGGGTGAAGTGTGGGGCATCGGGCGGCAGCACACGCAGTTTTTGCACAGCCACGGCATTGAGTCCGCCTACGACCTGAAAACGGCACCGGAAAGCTGGGTGAAGCGGCACATGCACGTAACCGGGCTGCGCACCCTACGCGAGCTCAACGGCATACCAAGCATCGAAATGGAAGACATCGAGCCCCGAAAAGGCATTCTGTCATCCCGCTCCTTCCGGAAACCGGTAACGGATTTCGGCCACATGCAGGAAGCCGTATCGGCCTACATGGCCCGGGCAGCCGAAAAATTACGGGGACAGCATTCTGTGGCCGGCGTGGTTCATGTTTTCGTGAAAACGAACCGTTTCGCCAAAAGTCAGCCGTACTACAGCAACACGGCAACCATGCCGCTGCCGCTTGCAACGGACTTTACGCCAGACCTCACAAAGGCCGCCCTCGCCGGGCTCACGGAAGTTTTTGTGGATGGCTACGCCTATCAGAAAGCCGGGGTGATGCTCACTGAAATCAGGCGAAGAGATCAGATACAGGGCAATCTTTTTGTGAATCAGGATGAGCTTGAGCGAAAAAAAAAGCTGGCGGATGCCGTTGATGCCGTCAATCAGAAAATGGGGCGAAACAAGCTAATCTATGCCGTTAACGGCCTGAAGCAGGAATGGACAATGCGGCAGGAGCATAAATCGCCGCGCTACACGACCAACTGGGATGAATTGCCCACAGTAAAATAAAAGGTCTTACAAATATTAATGCCTGAATGCAGAACAGCTTGATTAATAGTATCTTATTTGAAGGTGATTTGGGTTTGATTAGCCGCATAAACTTTTCTGCATTTCTAAACCAACGAACTTGTAAAGTTTAAATTTAAATTTTATTATTACAAATAACCGAGCTTACCAAACTATTTTGAACTTAAGCACCGACTGCCGGGAACTAATATTTACTTGTACATCATAAATGCAGGCTCCCTTCACCTTAACCACTGACTTAATCTTACCTATGCCTGATGCGAAAGACATTCGTTTCAGGCAAAACCAAGAAAAAACAGCGGCAGGCACAACAAATACACGTTCAGCTCGGGTAACGGCCTTTATCAATTATTAAGAAATCATGAAAAACATATCCCGAATCGATCAACCTTCAAAAAATACATTTGGGTGGTTTGTACGAATAAGACGTGACGGCAGGCAAATCAGCAAGTTTTTCAGCGACGGCAAATATGGCGGAAAAGATGAGGCTTTAAAAAAAGCTGTGTCTTTTCGTGATGAGCATATTGCTGAATGGGAAAATTTCGCTAAAAACCACAGCCGGCCCATGCACGTAGGTACCCGCAGCAACATCGGTCAAAATGGTATCAGCTACACACAGAAAAAGAAAAAACGCAACGATAAGGAGTACATCGAACATGTGTTTTCAGTGTGTTACTCGCCAGAAAAAGGGGTCAATAAAAACAAGACCTTCTACATCCCGAAAAGTAAAAATAACGCTGAATTCAAGCGGAACTTCAAGGCTAAACTTCAGGAAGCCATCGAGTTTCGTGATGAAATGATGCACAAGATTTATGGCTTACGTTATGTAAACTTCAAACTTCGAAAGAAAAAAGCTGACGAAGTGGCTGAAGTAACCAAGGCTAAGAAAGAAAAAAAACAAAGGCCGGCTTAAAAGATTCGTCCTGCTTTATCTGTACAACCCAAAAAGCCCTTAACCGGGCTTTTTTTGTTTGTACAGCAATTTTATTGAAATCAGAAACCTCCTATTTTAGCAGATACTCTTTAAATTATCCCTGCTGCAGGCGGTTGCCGAATATGCCACATTCTAAAGAACAGCTCCACACATTTGCCGAATTGCTTAAGCAGGGCGAGCTCGTGGTATTCCCTACCGAAACCGTTTACGGACTTGGTGCTTCAGCATGGAACCCCAGGGCTGTTCAGAAAATATTTGAAGTTAAAGGACGGCCTTCCGACAACCCGCTGATTGTGCACATCAGCAATGTAGATATGGTAAAGGAGTTTACCCCTTCGGTTTCAGCAAGGGCAAAGTTACTGATGCAAAAATTCTGGCCCGGTCCGCTCACCCTTGTTTTCAATAAACGCCCGGAAGTTCCTGATATCGTTACCGCGGGTATGAACACCGTAGCCCTCCGGATGCCCAATCATCCGACAGCTCTTGCGCTCATACAGCTCAGCGGCCCGCTCGTAGCACCAAGTGCAAATAAATCAGGCAGGCCAAGCCCTACCCGCCCTGAGCACATCTATGCCGATTACCAAAGAAAATTACCCGTAATCGATGGCGGTATTTGCGATATCGGCATCGAATCAACCGTACTTGACCTCACGGTTAACCCGCCGGTTATTCTCAGGCCCGGTAATATTACAGCATCCGATATTTATGAGGCATGTGGTTTTACCCCAACAGACGGCTCAGATACAAAAGCAGAGGCACCAAAAAGTCCGGGTATGAAGTACACCCACTATGCCCCTAAGGCAAAAGTCCGATGGTTCAGCACGGGTGAGCTGTCAGCTGTAGCTGGGCCTGCACTTGTACTTTGCCACACTTCTGAGCCCAAAATGCCGCCCGCGGCAACCGGCCTGTTTTGGAGAGGAGATTATCCCGGTTTTGCCCGTGAGCTGTACGACACCTTCCGCAAAGCCGATCGGGATGGGTTTGATCTCATTCTCGTGGAAGAATTTGAGCCGGAACAGCTTGCCGGCAATGAGCGGCTGCTTTCTCTCGTAAACCGTATCAGCAAAGCTGCTGGCCCGGGTAGCTGAGGCTCACCTCCTCCAGAATCAGTCCCGAATGAGAATCAGACCAATCCAGTCGCCTTCCTGCTCTCCCTCAACTTTTTTGAACTGCGCGTAGGCACCGTGCTTCAGTATAATTTCCTCATCAGAATACAGCAGGCCGGAAAGCATCAGAATACCGCCGGGCTTCAGCGGTTTGGTAAGCATTACAGACATATCTTCCAGAATATTCCGGTTGATGTTGGCCATTACAATATCATAGGTCGTATCTGCCGGAATTACGCTGCCATCACCCTGCTTCACTTCAAAACGCCCTTCAACGCCATTCATCAGCACATTTTCGGTCGTATTGATGGTGCTCCACTCATCCACATCAAAGCCAAAACAGTGTCCGGCACCAAGTTTCAGGGCAGCAATACCGAGAATGCCCGTTCCGGTTCCGGCATCCATCACCTCAGCGGGCAACCCGCCGCCGTTACGTTCAGCCCACATACGGAAAACCTCCGGCATCAGCCTGAGTAAAATGCGCGTCGTTTCATGATAGCCTGTTCCGAACGACATTTTGGGGTCAATTTCGAGTACAATACGCCCGGCTTCGGTTTCAGGCTCAGGGTTTGGAGCCGCCCAACTGGGCCGGATCAGAAACCGGCCGACTTCCATCGGCTGTATGGTCTGCTCCCATTCTTCATTCCAGTTGCGGTCTTCCACCCGCTCCTCTTTCATGATGCAGGCGCCGTGCCCGATGCCCAGCAGCAGCTGCTCGATGGTCTCGCGGGTCACATCATTCATGGAAGCCTGCGGAATCCACGCGATGAGCGCGTTGCGACGCTGATCAAAGCCTTCGAACTCCAGCTCATCGAGCTCAGCTATGAGCCACTCCTGATATTCGTCAGGGATTTCGATTTCCAGCATGATGTGCGCCATAAACTGTTTCTTTCGGTTTTGTTGATGTTGTTTTTTTAGGATGATGCTCTCACGGGCCGGAATAAGCTCAAAGCCCTTCAAGCTGCATTTTAAGCTCGCTGATGCGCTCTGCAACGTCCTCCGGCTTCAAATGCCGGAAACGCTCCGGCAGCAGCGCACGGGAGGTGCACTCCTTCACGGCGAGCAGGGTTTGGAGCTCGATTTCTTCGGGGTAGGTTGGGGGTATGAAGTCTTCGAAGGTTTCTTCCAGAATTTCCAGCGAAACCCGCTGCTTGCCCGCCGCTGCTGCCCGGAAACGGGCCCGTGTGAGGGCGGCTTCCATATCGGCGCCGCTGTAGGTGTGCTTGCCAAGCCGGATGGATTCAGGCACCTCGTTTTTGGTCATTACCATGCCGGTTTTGCGCTTCATCGCCTCAAAAATTTCGACGCGTTCTTCTTCGGTATCGGGATAGAACAGCGCAAGATGCTCTTCAGCACGGCCCTGACGCTTCAGGTCAACGGGCATCAGATCCGGACGTGCCGTCATCAAAAACCATAGGATGCGTCCGCGGTTGGCACTGTTACTCATAAAACTCGCGATTTTGGCGAAAACCCTGCTCGATACGCCGCTGTCGCCCGATGCGGCGCGGTCGCCGAGGTAGGCATCGGCTTCATCAATCATGACCGCAACCGGCGCCATCGCTTCGAGCAGGGTGAGGATTTTTTCCAGATTGCCCTCAGTAACCCCCTGCCACTGCGAGCGGAAATTTTTGAGCTTCACCATAGGCACCCCAACTTCGCCGGCGAAGCAGCTTACCATAAAGGTTTTACCGGTACCCACGGGTCCGCATACGAGCCAGCCCATTGGCAGCACATCCCCACGGCCGTTTTGCAGCGCCTGACTCGCATTGCGCAGATGTTTTTTAACCTGCGCATGCCCGGCAACATGATCGAGGGTGTAGGCTGTGTCAACAAATTCAAGTAGATCATGCGCTTCGGCTTCAATCAGCTCTTTTTTCTTGGTTACAAGCGTATCAAATGTGAGCTTTTCGCTGTTTTCAACCGCATTTGCCAGAAGGCTTCGGAGCTGTACAAAACTCAGGCCCGCGGTTTGCTGTGCAAGCACTTCAATACCCGGCACGCTGTGCTGAGCTGTTTTTTCGGCATCATAATTAAAAAAGTGCCGGATGAAATCGATGCGGTCATCCTGTGAAGGCAGCCCGATTTTAATGGCCGCATTGTAAGGGCTTTGTACAAGGCTCCGGTTGATATCGGCCAGGTTTTCGGCAAGCATTACCACCGTAAAATCCGATGCCAGGAAAATGGGATCCTGCGACCATTTCAGTAAGTTAACAAGAACATTTCTGTCGTCGGGGGCCGATGAGCTGTTATCGGAGTTGGGTACAATGGTTTCCGCATAATCGATAATACAGGCTATACTTTTGCCTTCCTCGAGGCGCAGCCGAAAATATTTTTCGAGCAGCAGCAGCACCACAGCCGGAAGCTTCGGCAAAGGTTCGGCGCTGCGGCCAGCGGCCGGACTGTAAGGAGCAGGCAGCGCACGGTAAAAATCGGCACGGCTCTGTTCATCCCGGAAGTGAATACCGCCTGCGCGGTCGTACATAACCACAATATCGCGGGATGCAAAAAGCTCATCACCCAAAAAGCGCAGCAGCCGGCTGAATTCAACACTGCCATCCGAAGCGCCGCGTGTGATCACCAAGTCACGAATATTTCCGTGCAGGGTAAACTGATTTAGGGTTTTGCTGAGATATTTTCGGGCAAACAGCTGTGCCCAGTTCGGATACTGATCCATTATTTGAGGAAGGCTAATTTAAAAACTCGGAAACTGAAATCAGGCTTAATTCATTACTTCACACTTCACTACTTCGATGCGGGAATGGCTCGCTTTTACTATGGTAAATTTAAGTCTGCCAATGCGGATTTCTTCACCAACTTTCGGAATCCGGCCAACATCATTTATGATGAAGCCCGCGATGGTTTCAAATTCAACCTCATCTTCTCTGAGGCCGATTTCCGGAAAGTTCTCCTCAATATCTTCGATTTCAAGGTTGCCGGAAAAAATAAAGCGGTTTCCGGGCAGCTTTTTCATAATGACCTCATCGGTATCGTACTCATCCTGAATGTCGCCCACAACTTCTTCGATCAGGTCTTCACTTGTAACGAGGCCCGCTGTTCCGCCATACTCATCGAGCACAACGGCCAGGGAAATATTCTCCTTCCGGAAATCGCTGAGCAGGCTCGTCGCTTTTCTCGATGAGGGTACATACTTTACAGGGCGTATAATGTCAGTAATATCAGCTGGTTGCTTAAATAAATCGTAAGCCAGAATTACCCCGGTGATGTTGTCGATACTGCCTTCATAGACCGGAATTTTGGAGTATCCGCTTGTAATGAATGTGGTGAGCAGGTCTTCAAGTGAGCTTCCTTTCTCAACTGCGACAATCTCCGTTCTCGGAATCATGCTTTCCTTCACGCGCTTGGTGGACAGCTCAAGAACGTTGGTCAGAATCTCGGAATCGTCTTCATCCATATCGCTTTGCTGATTTGAAGCAATATCCCGGAAAATCATTTCGATGTCTTCCCTTTTGAAAAAATCTTCCACGGAGTTCGCCTCGGGATTCAGGAAACGCACAATGCGCAGCGAAATCGCATTCGCCACAAAAATAAGCGGTCGCAGCAGCAAATTGGTGATACCGATTGGAACCATAACCAGCGGTATCAGGCGGTCGGCGTGTACCCTGAAAATGCTTTTGGGAATGACTTCCCCAACTACCAAAATAACACCAGAGGCTATCATTGTCTGTGCAATCAGCATACTTAGCTCAGAAGGAGTATGGCCGAATAAATAATCCCAGGTATCCGTAATAGGGCCAAGCAGGAAGAGGGTCATAAGCGTAGCATAAGCCACATTAACCACATTATTCCCCAGCAGGGTTGTGGAGAGAAAACTCTCCGGATTTTTTACGAAATAGGAGATGTACTGCGCACTGAGCGTATTTTCACGCGACTTTATTTCCAGGCGAAGCCGGTTTGCCGCAACGTACCCGATCTCAGAGCCTGAGAAAAAGGCACTCAGGCCCAAAACGCCCAGTATGATGAGCAACTCATTCACGGGCTGCTCCTTTTTTTTGCACGAAAGCACTGCCTGTGAGGGCAGTGCTTATTTCCGACGGTGGTTCCAATCCTGTATTGAGTTAGTTACCGGTAAAAACGGGTTTTCGCTTTTCGAGAAAAGCGCCCGTCCCTTCTTTAAAATCATCAGTTGCGCACAAATCACCAAAGATATTGGCTTCAATGGTGAAGCCGTCTTCCGCTTCATAATCCTGTGCGGCAACAACGGCAGAAATGGCGCCCGAGAGGGCGATGGGGGCATGTTTGGTCATCATTCCGATCAGTTCTTTGGCTTTGGCCAGGGCGTCGGCTTTGGTTTCGAGCACATAGTTGGCAATGCCAAGAGCGCCGGCTTCCTCCGATTTCACCATGCGGCCGGTGAGGATGAGCTCGAGGGCGCGGCCGCGGCCAATCAGCTTGGGCAGGCGCTGTGTGCCGCCGTAGCCGGGAATGAGGCCGAGGCTCACTTCGGGCAGACCAAAAACGGCGTTTTGGGTAGCAACGCGAATGTGGCTTGCCAGTGCCAGCTCAGTTCCGCCGCCAAGCGCATAGCCGTTAACCACCGCAATTACCGGCTTTGAAAGGCTTTCGATATCATTAAAAATATCCTGCCCCTTTTCAGCAGCATCGGTACCTGAATCTTCGTTAAGCGCTGAAAGCTCCGCAATATCGGCGCCCGCTACAAAGGCCTTTTCACCAGCGCCGGTTATAATAAGCGCTGAAATTTCGTCGGTGGTTTCAACGAAATCAGCAGCCTCGCTAAGCTCATCCAAAACGGCGTTATTCAGAGCATTGAGTTTATCAGGGCGGTTGATGGTGAGGAGGCAGATCTTGTTTTCAACCTCAAGAAGCAGATTTTGAAATAATGGAAGTTTCATGAAAGAGTGATTTTTCAGGATTAAGTAACAGTTCGAATCGGTTAATTTTCAGTTTTCACTGATGTTTTCCGGAACAGCTCGTCGGTTTGCTCAATTTCTTTCTCGAGAGATCGCAGTTCATCAAGATAGGAAGGAAGCGTGCTTTTTCCTTCGCTGAATTCCGCAAAAACCGAGTCAGCATCCTCCAGATCGAGCAGCAGGCTGTCCATCTGATGTTCAATCTCTGCTGTATTACTAAGCGTCATGGATTTTTCATAAATATAGCGAACCGTGTCTTCAATGGTTTTGAGCTGCGAATCTGAAATTAAGTATTTTTCGCGGGCTGCCCCATATTTCTCGCCTCTTTTGTTCAGGATAATCAGCCTTCTTTCAAGCACCTGCTTAAGGCGCGGCGACTCAGCTTCCTCAATTTCTTTTTGGGTAATTTCAGCCTCTTCCTGTAAGCGCGCCTGCGTAGTGCTTTCGAGATAACTGCGGTAACGCTCGTTGCCCTCAAGCAGCAGAATGTAGCTTGTCAGCAGCGCCTCAAGCCGGGTAGTGAGATTATCAATGATGCCCTGTGAGCTGTAATTTACCTTCTCGAAATTTTTTCTGATAAGCCCGGTAATGTGCTTGAGTACCAGAAATCTCTTTTGGGAAGCTTCTGAAAGCTCTCCGAAAATGCGGCGCTCGTCGAAGCGGCTGTTGCGCTCCTTAAAAGTGCGCAGGTTGATGTACTTCTGAAACCGCGGCTGTCGCGGAACAATGCCCAGATACAGCAGCTCCGCAGCTACGGTGATGGAAATGATGAGATTCACAACATCCCCCGCGCTTCCCGACATAAAAAAAGCGCTCGAAAAAGCAGCTATAAGCAGCGCGAGGTTGAGCGGATGCAAAAAGGCTTCTTTGGTGTAGTTAACCGGCTTATCCATTGAGTGCTTCGCTTCGCAGGTTGGTTGGTTGAATGATGAATTGCTGAATGATGCTTTCCGTGCTAATGAAGTAAAATGCAGGAGCTAAGGTTCATTTCTGCCGATTGTTTTTGTGTTGCCTTCGGGGAGCCTCACGGGGTCGGGCTCAGGCATTTTCTCTCTTGATGCTGCGGGTGCCGCCTTTTCCCCCGGGGTTCCGGTTGTATCAGCTATGGTTTTTGCACCTGTTATAGCGGCGGCTTTTTCATCGAGCTGCCGCTCAATGGTGCCCATTTCGGCCCTGATCTGCGCCAGCGTTTGCCGCGCTTTTTCTTTTTGCTCAAAAGCTTCCATATCTTCCGGAGCTGCGCCGGATGATGCTGTATCAGCATCGCGGTTATCAAGCCACACTTCGAGCCGTGCCTCGGCCTGCACAATACGCTCACGCACCGCCCCGAGGGCATCCTGAAAGCTTTCGAGTACCGGCCGGGTATCAATCTCCTGGAAGGACTTCAGCACGCGGGATTTTCGTTCAGCCGCAGCCAGGCGCTTTTTATCCTCCAGGATTTGCCTGTAATGCTGCTTGTACTCTTCCTTAAGGCGCTCCCGCTCTTCTGACATCTGCGTACCGGTTTGGGGTGATGATCATCTGAAAAAAGCGGACAGAAGCGACGGCTGCCGCGCTTCTGTCCGCTTAGAGGTAAACTATTCTTTCTGACGCCCGATGGTTTTTGACCTTGCGGCTTCATCTTCAGCCGGGCTGTCTGATTCAAGACTGATGTCGATTTTGCGGGTGGCCTGCTCCTTTGCAGGGGCCGGTGCATCAGCTGCTTTGCCCATTTCGCGCTTGAACTGCGATACCAGATCTGAGGCGCGCATTTTCTCGGCATCAATCTCGATTTCGAGGGTTTTGGTGTCAACGCTGTCGAGGGCGATTTCCATGCGGGCTTCGCTCATAGCCGTTTTCTCATTCAGCCGGTTCACCATTTCCTTGTGCGTGGCATCGAGGCCGGTTACTTCAAACTGCTCGAGCGTATCGGCAATCTTAGCCTGCCACTTGGCCCGCTCGTGCGCCTGCAATGCCTCGCGGGCTTCACGGATTTTGCGGTCTTTTTCGCGCATGAAGGCGCGCTTCACCTGAAGCGATTTATCATAGGCCTGCTCGGCGAATCTTTCCTGCTCAGCAGTTGAGACCACATTTTCGCGCGCCTTTTCGAGCTGAAGGGCATAGCTCTCGGCAATGTCGTCGCGGTTCGCGTTAATAGCCGCCTTAATTTTATTCACGAGCTCGGCTTCAAGCTTCTCGTACTTTTGGCGCTCCTTGCGGATCATCACCAAATTGGCCTTCACCGTTGCGATGTTTTCATTCATCTTGGGAACCTGATCATTCAGTTCCCTGATATTTTGCTCTAAAATGAGCTTGGGGTCTTCCATGCTGGAAACGACACCGCCAAACAGGGATTTTATGGCTCTTACAAATCTGTTCCACATAAGTCAATAAGATTTTTGGGACTTTATATTTAAGTGATTCTGCGACACCGAAGCTTCAGGAAAGTGAAAAAAACAGGAACCTGCAATACTCAGGCTGTTACAGCTTACGTTTTTAACGCAGGAACCTCATTATAATCAAACGGATGAATACCCTTTGCATCAACCGTCCGGGAAATCAGTACGCCCGGCTTTGGTGCTGCGCTTCCAAGCTTATACGCGTTCTGCATTAGGTTGCGTGCAACAGACAACATATCGGCTTTATTCGTGTGCAGCACGGCGATTGTTTCACCTTTCTTTACTTCATCACCAAGCTTTTTGTGCAGGATGATGCCGGCTGTCGGGTCGATCGGCTGCTTCTTCTCGCGGCGGCCCGCGCCCAGCTCCAGCGACGCCATGCCCACGCTGTAGGCATCAATGCCGGTAACGAAGCCGTCCGCATCAGCGGTAAACGCAGCCTGATGAGCGGCTTTCGGGTAGTTCTCAGGGTTATCGATCATGCCGGTATCGCCGCCCTGCTCTTCCACGATTTCACGCAGTTTGCGGAGCGCGCTGCCGTCTTCAACATGCCTGATCGCCAGTTCTATGCCTTCATTAAGCGTAGCAGCCTTGCCGCCCAGCCAGATCATCGCACCGGAAAGCAGCAGGGTAATTTCGCGCACATCATCGGGCCATTCGCCTCTGAGGCATTCGATACTTTCCTCAACTTCGAACCAGTTGCCGATTTTGTACCCCAGCGGCTGATCCATATTGGTGAGATAGGCTACCGTGTTTTTCTTAAACTCCGTGCCGATATCCACGAGCCTGCGCGCCAGTACGCCTGCCTCCTCAATGTCTTTGATAAAAGCGCCCGAGCCGTACTTCACATCAAGCACGAGGGCGTCTATGCCTTCAGCCAGTTTTTTGCTCATAATGCTGCTCGCAATCAGCGGGATGCACTCAACGGTAGCCGTAACGTCGCGCAGGGCATACAGCCGCTTATCGGCCGGGGCGATATCTTCGGTCTGACCAATAAACACAACATTATGTTTTTTGATGACTTCCACGTAGCGCACCAAATCCAGGTTCACGTCAAACCCGGGGATGGATTCAAGCTTGTCGAGGGTTCCGCCGGTATGGCCGAGTCCGCGTCCCGAAATCATCGGTACAGGCACGCCCGCCGCCGCTACGATGGGGGCGAGAATCAGGGAAAGCTTGTCGCCAACTCCGCCGGTCGAATGTTTGTCCACTTTAATACCGGGCACTTCGCTCAGGTCCATCACCTTGCCGGAGTGCAGCATGGCGTAGGCAATGGCAGAGGCCTCCTCATCATTCATCCCGCGCAGAAAAACGGCCATCAGAAAGGCACTCATCTGATAGTCAGGCAGCTCATCGCGGGTGTAGGAATCGATCAGAAACTGAATTTCGTCTTTGGTGAGGTTTCCGCCGTCCCGCTTGCGGCGGATGAGTGATACTATATTATAGGATGAGGAATTCATGAAAGAAGTTCTATAAGTCGAATGATTATTTTTGCCCGGATATTAAAAAAGACTGACCGTCGTTTCTGACGGACTGCACGATTTTCTTTACTAATTAAGAAAACCAAACAGCTAAAATAAAGCTTTTTTGGCAAAGCTGAAGCTTAGTTCGGCCTTCGCTGCTTTGGTCGGCTTTCTTATTTATCAATGCCGGCTTTTCTCCTGCGAATACCGGCTTAATTCCTTAACTTCTGAAACCACAGCGCCGGTTGCTGCGTTGTGCTTGTTTCAGTTTAAATAAAACCTCATACCGGAACCCTTAGGTTTATCTCCATGGAATTTCTCATCATCCTGTTCATCATTTATTCTTTCTTTCAGTGGCTGCTTGGTGATAAAAAGAAGCAGCAAGAATTGAAGCGCCGCCGTCAGCAGCAGCAGATGGAACAGGAGCAGGATCCGAGGTTTGACAACCCGCGCACTGCCCGCCAGCAGGAAGAGCGCCGCGAACCGCAGAGCTGGGAAGATGCGATGAAAGAGCTCGAATCGATTTTCTCCCCCGAGCCGGTGGAAACCGCCGAAGAAAGACGCGCCCGCGAAGAAGCCGAATACCGGCGGCCCGAGCCGCAACCGGTTTTCAGTCCGCAGCCCAAACCCTCCGACAATCCCTTTATGGCTCACGCTGGCATGAGCAGCAGCCGCAGCAGCAACCGGCGAGCCGAACCCGGCTTGCGCGAACTCGAGGAAGCCGGCGACAATCCGATTTTCCAGAAAACTGATGTTGCGTACGATGTGTACAACCATACCGCTGGTACCGGCAGCCGCCACACTACCGGCGCCGTGAAACTGCTCAAGGATCAGGACTCCAACCAAATGGCCATCATCCTGAAAGAAATTCTGGACAAACCGCTCTCCCGCCGCCGTCATGAAGTCCGCATTTTCTGAGCGGGATCATTCCCAAAACACATCCCGCCTTCAGACCGCGCACCCTTGATTACGCTGCTTTGTGAAAACCAAATCCCCTGGCTAAAGCACCTGCTTCCGTTTCCGGAGGTTCAGGTGCTTTCTTTTTGGGATGATGCCTCCCTGCGCGAACAGCTGCCCCTTGCCGATGCCCTGCTCATCAGGACCGTTACGCGCATCGACCGGCTGAGCTTCCCCGCCTTTCCCGAACGCCTCAAAGCCGTGGCAACGGCAACCGCCGGTTTTGATCATGTAGATGCGGACTGGCTCAGACGCAACGGCATCCGTTTTTTTCACGCCCCCGGCTGCAACGCCCGCTCGGTTGCCGAGTACGTCGCAACCGCAGTTGTGAGCCGGTTCGGGACCGCTTCCGACGCCCTCGCCGGACTCAAAGCCGGCATCATCGGGTACGGGGAAACCGGCTCACAGTCCGCCGCCATTTTGCGGCAGCTGGGCATAGCGTGCATCTGCTACGACCCGCCCAAATCGGAGCGGGAACCGGCTTTCGCGAGTGCCGCTTTCGAAGAACTCCGGGATGCCGACTTCATAACCCTGCACGTGCCCCTAACATCCGGCGGACCGCACCCGACCCGTCACCTTGCCGGTCCGGGTTTATTCCTGAACCGCACAAAACCGCTCCGGCTGCTCATCAATGCTGCAAGAGGCGGCGTGCTCGATGAAGCCGCAGCCCTGAGCGCCCTCCAAACCGGCAGCCTGGAAACCCTCGTCCTCGACGTCTGGGAAAACGAGCCTACGCTTTCCCCCCAAAGCCTCGAAGCCGCGGCGCTGGCAACACCCCACATTGCCGGCTACAGTCAGCAGGCCAAGTACAACGCAAGCCGGATTATCTGCGAATCCCTCTCCGGCTTCCTCGGTTTCCGCTTCAACAGCAGTCCGCCCGCATTCGACATTCCGGAGCCTGTCCGCGCCGAAGCCGGACTTGCTGATGCGCTCCGCCGCCTGCACCCGGCCTTCCGGCTCGACCAAAGCCTGCGGACAAATCCATCCTCTTTTTCAGCCCTGCGCAACGAAGCGGCAGATCGCTGCGGCTTTGCGTACATTGCCCTCAGCGGGCTGCCCGAACACGAACATCAAACGGCCAAAGCCCTCGGATTTACCCTCCTCCCGTGACCTCCTCCTCATCTCCATCCGTTTTCCGCTTTCTGCGCACCAACCCCGACCGCACGGCGCGCATTTCCTTCGGCCTCACCGCCGGCGTGCTGCTCTTCCTGATGGGCAGCCTCGCACAGGATGCCGCCTCCGCCGGGGAGCGCATGGTGATGATCCGCTACCTCAACTTCGTGTTTTGCGGCTTTTTTGCCTTCATCATCCCGCACCTGCGCTTTCCCGACAAAAAACGCTATCTGCTTCAGGCCATGAACCTGCCGGCCGCCGGACTCTTCCGCTATGCCGCCGCTGCCCTGTTCCCGCTCTTTGGCCTGTTCACCGCCATGCTGCTGCTGCTCGCATTCTTTGACCCGCAGGCCCCCGCCCAAAACCTCAGCGAAAAAGCGACCGTCTTTTTGGCAGGATGGGCGCTGATGGCCGGCATCGGCACCGTTGCGGCGGTCCGCTACAGCACCATCGGCTCCGTGAGTCAGGAATGGCAGGAAGGCAAACGCGGCACGGGCCTGCTGGGCGGCCTCCGGCAGATCGGGCAATCGCCCTCCATGCCGCCGGGCAGTTTCCCTTCAATCGTAACAACGGTTTCGGTTTCCGCGGGCGGCATGCTGCTGGTGGTTGCCGGGGCGTGGCTCGGAGCCTTCACCCAAAACCCGCTGGCTGAAATCCTGCCGGGCGCGCTGCTGCTCGGCTACGGACTGCTGCGCATCGCGCAGATCAGGCCGGTCTTCGACCGCTTTTTTTACCACACCAACGCCTTCTACGCCGAGCTATTCCTGAACCCCAAAGCCGTGCAGGAAGGCCGCGAGCCGCTCCGGCACGAAGCCCTGTACTGGGTGCCCCGCCGCTGGAAGCCCGCCGTGTGGTTCTCCCTGCTGCAGCTCGACCGCCGGCAGCCGCTCGGCCGCATCATGGTTGTGATGCACCTCATCCTCTGGACCGCCTTCTACGCCGGCCTCAGCGATGCCGCAATTGCAACCCTGCTGAGCTTCATCATCCTCGGGAAATCGCTGATGAGCTACATGCTCATCACCCGCCCCTTCGCCCCGCTGCTGTTTCAGTACCGCCTGCTCGCCCCCACCGACTGGATTCTGGTCCGTTTCTTTGTGAACCTGCGCTGGCTGCCGCTGCTGCTCGTGAGCCTCTGGGCCGTCTCCCTGCTGAGCGCGCGGGTCGATACCGGCTTCATCCTGCAATGGGCCGCCATCGATGCCGGTATTTCACTCGCTGCGGCCCTGCTCTTCACCCTGCTCCACGAATTCCGACTCAAATCCCTCTATGCCTGATTCCCAACAAACCCTCAAAGCCGTGAACCTGAGCAAACGCTACGGTCAGGCCCGCTACATCATTCAGGATTTCAGCTACAGCTTTCCGCGGGGAACCGCGACCGGACTCAGCGGGCCCAACGGCTCCGGGAAAACGACCCTGCTCCGCATGCTCACCACGGCGGCCTACCCCACTTCGGGGCAAATTTTTTGGGGTGATGTGGATATCCATCAGCAGCCGCACCGCTACCTCGCGAGCACCGGCTTTGCCTTCGACAGCAGCGAGCTGCCGCAGTTTGCCAACACCGACGAACTGCTCGAAGTCATCCTCCGCGCCCGCGGTTTGTGGGATGATGCCGAAAGCCCGAAAAAAATCTCCGCCCTGCTCGAGCTGCTCTCCCTCGACGAGCGCCGCAAAACCCTGATCGGCACCTACTCAAGCGGCATGATGCAGAAAACCCTGCTCGCCGCCGCCCTCATCACCGAGCCGCCCCTCATCCTGCTCGACGAACCCTTCCGCGCCCTCGATGTAGCCACCCGCACCGCCCTCACCGATTACCTCAACACCCGCAAAAAAAACCACGGCGACACCATCATCATCTCCTCCCACCTGCCCGAAATCGTAGAACAGCTCTGCGATCAGGTGCTGCAGTTCCCCCTGGGCGAAACCGCCTAACCGAAAAGCAAGCTGTAAATCCGTGCCCTGAACCCTGCTCCTTTGGCAACCCGAAGCTTTTTTATTTGGGAGAAACTCCGTGCCCATCACTGTCTTTCGTGCTGCTCCTGATATCCCAAACCAGCGGAGAAGCCCGTGCTTTTTTGTAGGGCGCTCCCGGGTGTAAATTAATCCCGCCTCCGGAAACCGGCTTTTTTTCACACACCGCTACAGCCCGATCTGCCAAAATTTACCACAGACATCAGCAAATCAAAAAGATGACTACTGACACCCACCTTCAGAAATTTATTGATGCGCAGCAGCACACCTACGGCGAAGCATTAACTGAAATCAGATCAGGAAAAAAGCGCACCCATTGGATGTGGTTTATTTTTCCGCAATTTCGCGGACTTGGGTTCAGTACAACATCGCAATTTTACGCCATTCAGTCAGTGGAAGAGGCACGAGCCTACCTTAGCCATCCCGTTTTGGGATTCAGACTCAGAGAAATTACCGCTGCACTTCTGGATCTCGACGAGAAAAATGCGCGGAATATTTTCGGTAGCCCTGATGACCTGAAGCTCAAATCCTGTATGACCCTGTTTTCGGTCGCTGATGATTCAGGCGACACCTTATTTACGGACGTAATCCATCAATACTTCACTGGCAGCCCGGATAAAAAAACGCTACAGCTGCTGAATCAGCGAAACTGACCGATCCTCAGCTTCCCCTAACCCAAATAAATTCCCTCCGGGAAATGGGGAGTAGAAGCAACATGGGTAGAAAAAATACCGCGCCCCCCATTCTACACAGCGCAGCGCAGCTGCGATGCGCGGCCGCCGGAGTCAGCCAAACCTGTACCGCGCGGGGCCGCCGCCGGGGCTTCGGTCGTCGCTTTCCCAAATGAGAAGCGTTCGGGATGACATGGGAGGGGGCTTTTAGCTTTTGGCTGTTAGCTTTTGGCTGCGGTCCTCGGTCTGCGGTCCTCGGTCTGCGGTCACCGGCCTGCGGTCTGCGAACGGCTGCTTCAGCTTTCCGTTAGGGAAGCAATATGGGTAGAAATAAAACCCCGCGCCCCCCCATTTCACACAGCGCAGTGCAGCTGCGTTGCGTGATCGGCGGAGCCAGCCAAACAAGCAAAATAGATAAACCCCTCAAAACGATTATTCAAACCTCCGATTCCATTACCCATTCCCGCAGGCACATGGCATACCTACGGCATGCGGACTTCGGGGTAGCGGCGGTTTTCTACCCATATGATTTCCCTCCGGGAAATGGGGAGTGGAAGCTGATTTGCGGTCAATAATATCCCGTTTAAAGGGAGCTTCCGGCTACCCGGTACGGATACCCCAAAACCTTTTCGAGGCCTGTTGAAGCAAAAAGCTGTTCAAATTTAACAAAACCAGCCTGCACATCAGGCTTCCCGGCAGGGAAGCAACATGGGTAGAAAAAAAACCGCGCCCCCAATTCCAAACAACGCAGCGTAGCTGCGAGGCGCGGCCGCCGGAGTCAGCCAAACCTGTACCGCGCGGGGCCGCCGCCGTGGCTTCGGTCGCATCTTTCCCAAATGAGAAGCGTTCGGGATGACACGGGGGGGGCTTTTTGCTTTTAGCTTTTAGCTGTTAGCTTTTAGCTGCGGTCCCCGGCCTGCGGTCTGCGGTCTGCCGTCCGCCGTCTGCCCTCCCCGGTCCCCGGTCTTTCGTCTTCCCGCTCATTTAACCAGCAGCATACTGCGGGTTTGGGTCTTGCTGTTTTCTGTACTTAGGCGGGTGAGGTAAATCCCGCTTGGGAGCTCTGAGGCGGCGAAGCGGAAATGATGGGTTCCGGCTGCGTAGCTGCCTTCGGCGATGAGCTGCACGCGGCGGCCCAGGGCGTCAAAAACTTCAAGGCGGATTTCCGCCTGTTCCCGCAGCGTGAAGGCGATGGTCGTTTCGGGGTTAAAGGGATTCGGATAGTTGGGATGGAGTTCCGCAAAGGCGGGCCGTTCGGGGGTGCGTTCAGCCGAGCTGAAGGTGAGTGGCTCCACGAGGATGTTATCGAGGCGCAGTTCATCGCGCCCGCCGCCGCCCGTTTGCTGCCCCGTGTAGTAAAACACCCAGCGGAGCTGCACGTAGCTGCGGCCCAATAGTGCTTCGGGCAGGGGCAGCTCCGTAAACTGACGCGTATGTCCGCTGAACTGCCGTTCATATTCCACGGCTTCATCAAGATGCAGGAAATCCTGAAAATCATCGGTGCTGCCCGTGCGGTACTGAAGCCGGATGGCGTAGCGGCGGTTGTTGGCAGCAATGGTGCCGCCCAGCCAGGAAAGCTGCGCCGCAGAAACGCCCCGCGTATCGAGCGCAAGCACGGCCGCACCCACATCGCGCCCCCGCGCGGTATTGATAAAACTGACCCCCTGCGACCCAAGCCCGTTGATGCGGGTCCGCCGGGTGTTGTTGTAAGGGAAGCCGATGGTCTGCGCATCATCCGGATGGTAGTCGTTTGCCGGCACTACGTAGGGCCGGTTGAAAACCGCCCCAAGGCCGGGGTCGTCTTCGGCGCTCATCAGAAAAACCATGTGCGCGGGATAGGAAAAATCGGGCTCGTCGGGCGACCAGAAATCGAAGGCATAGCTGCCGCCGGCAAGCACATGCGGCTCCGGTGTGAGCAGGTTTTCGAGCTTGTAGGTGTACAGACGGTTTTGCGCATCGCAAACCACGTACACCCGGCGACCGGCGAAATCGACGGCTATGCCCTCGGGTTTAAGAATATCCAGGTCGAAATGGTAAAGCGGCTGCAGGTCCGTATCGGTGACCACGATTTTGCGGCTTTCATCGCTGAGTACCCAGAGTTCGTTGCGCAGCGGCTCATGAAACAGCCCGGAAATATCGGTGATGGTGAAGGGTTCCGGAAAACTGATGAAGGTTGTCCGGATGATGTCCAGCTCCGGGTTAAGCTCCATGATGACCCGCGGATTTTTCTCGTTGGCCACGAAAAAGTGCCGGTTCAGCAGGTTCAGGGCGATGCCTTCGGGACCGTCATTTTCGTTGGGCTGACCAATATTCAGGCTGCGGGTTTGCAGGATGTTGCCCTGCCGGTCGATCTGTTTCATGAGTCGGGCGCGCTCTTCGAGAATCCAGAGCGTATCGGTCTGCGGGTCGTAGGTGATGCCCTCCATATCCTCCCCCATATACGGCAGCACCTCCACAATTTGTCCGCTCGTAGTGATGCGGAAAATCTCGCCCATAGGCTCATCGCTAACGGTCCACAGATAGTTCGGATCGCTGTGCAGGTCAAGCCCGGAAGGATCAATTACCGGAAGGGCCTGCACCGAAAGCAGCCGCAGTGAATTGTACAGCGGCGGCTCCGAAGCAGCCGAAAGCGGAGCGCTGCCCGACAGCAGCAGCAAAAAACAAAGAAGGAATACGCGCATCAGAAACGGTTAAGGAGTTTAAAAGCTATCCTCATAAAATACAGCCCCGTGAACCGGCAAAAAAATTTTCTGCCCGTAATTTGCCGTTGTTACTTCTTTAGGGGCAAGCAGCGTGTTACCGCCGGTCACATCAAATTTTGCCGATGTCCCTCCCCTACAGGGAAGCGTGTTTCCGGTAACCATATCCGAAAAAATAAGGCGATGGCACCCTCTTTCCGGATTTCGCCTCAGAAACAGCTCCTGACGCCCATTTCCCGGAGGGAAATTATATGGGTAGAAATATTGCCAACACCCCCAAATCCGCATGCCGTAGGTATGCAATGTGTATGCAGGCATGGGTAAAGGAAGCGGAGGTTTGAATAATCGGTTTTCTACCCCTGTAGCTTCCCTAACGGGAAGCGCGTTTCCGGTACCTGTATCCGCGACAACAGGCGATGGCACCCTAATTCCGGATTTGGCCTCAGAAACAGCTCCTGACGCCCATTTCCCGGAGGGAAATTATATGGGTAGAA
>JAFIET010000070.1 GCA_020832405.1 Balneolales bacterium | reverse complement strand
CTACTGCCCATGAAAACCTCTGATTATACGCTTCTTTCGTTTCGCTTTTTGATGATGCTTGCCGTGCTGCTGCTGGTTTCGGCCTGCCGTGCGCCGGAGGGTCCGCTGCAGCTTTCGGGGGATGTGCCCGAGGCAGCAGGCTGGCAGGCGGCGACCGTACTTGAGGGGCTGGAGCATCCCTGGGCGGTGGTGTGGCTGAATGAGACGGACATGCTCATCACCGAGCGGCCCGGCCGGCTTCGGCTGGTGCGCGACGGGCTGCTGCTGCCTGATCCGGTGGCCGGTGTGCCGCAGGTGTTCGCGAGCGGACAGGGCGGGCTGCTGGATGTGAGCCTGCATCCGGAGTTTGCCGAAAACGGGCTGGTGTATCTCACCTATGCCGCCGGCGATAAGGATGCCAACCGCACGACCCTGGCGCGGGGCGTTTTTACCGGTGAAGCCCTCACGGAGGTGGAGGTGATTTTTGAGACCAATGTGGCGAAGACCGGCAATCAGCATTTTGGCTCGCGCATGGCGTGGCTGCCCGACGGACACCTGCTCGTGAGCATTGCCGACGGCGGCAACTACATCCGGTTCGACGGGGGATGGATTCGCGAGCAGGCGCAGAACCCGGCCAACCATCTGGGCACGGTGGTGAAGCTCACCGATGAGGGTCAGCCCGCGGCCGGGGCTCCGTTTATAGCCGCCGATGCGGAGGGGGATGTGATTCTGCCGGAAATCTGGACCCTGGGTCACCGCAACATTCAGGGGCTGGCGGTTGATCCGCTGAGCGGGGCCGTTTGGGCGAACGAGCACGGCGCGCGCGGGGGCGATGAGCTGAACCTGCTGCAGCCGGGCGCGAACTACGGCTGGCCGCTGGTTACCTACAGCCGGGAGTACCATTTCACGCGCATCACACGCAGAACGGCCAAACCCGGCATGACCGATCCGCTGGTGGTGTGGACCCCGGCACAGGCGCCGAGCGGGCTTGTGGTGTACCGGGGGGATGTGTTCCCGGGCTGGCGGGGGGATGTGTTCAGCGGCGGACTTGTGAGCGGGGAAGTGCGCCGGGTGATCCTCGACGGTGAGACCGTTACGGGGGAGGAGAAGCTCACCATAGGTGCACGCGTGCGGGATGTGCGCCAGGGGCCTGACGGCTTCCTCTACGTGCTAACCGATGAAGAAAACGGACGCCTGCTGCGGATTGAGCCGTTGTGATGTTGGTGTGCGCGATGATGGCACGCTGATTTGGGCGGATTGGAGGCGGGGGTTTCGCGGATTTTGGTTAAAGAAGGCAACCAACTCAGATAGAAAGTCACCCCTCTCCCGGCACGAAAATTTGACTGAAACCAACAAAACCTTTTCGGGAGAAGAGGACCGGGGATGAGGGCGGCAAACCCGGCGTTGGGTTATGCGCGGTGATGGCACGCTGATTTGGGCGGATTGGGCAGGATTTTCGCGGATTTTGGTTTCTCGCAGAGTCGCAAAGCCGCGAAAGAAAGAATTATACTATTGAAATTAATGAATTTAGTGACACACTGACACACTGACATACTGTCGCACTGAAAAAACTACTCATTAACCCGCACATCCTGCACGATTATGGTGAAGCCGGTTTCGTCGGCTTCCATCATGCGCTCGAACTGTTCAAACTGACTGCCCATTTGCTGCATGATCATGTTCCGCTGTGCTTCGGGCAGGTTTTCGAGCTCGCGCATCATTTCTTCCATTTCGCGCCGGGCCTCGGCCATTTCCTCGCCATCCATCATGGCGGCGAGTCCGCTCATGGTGATGCTTACGCGGCCGGGCAGCGGCAGCCCGCTGTGTCGCTCGTATTCCCCGAGGCTGAAATGCATTTCTAACTGCTGTCCGTCCTCATTTTCCATGATGCTTTCGATGTGGTACAGCAGGTGATCGGAAGCACCAAGCGACAGTTTCATGGTAACAAAGCTGAAATCTTCGATATCGGCTTCGTCACCCGCATCCTGCATGGGTTCGCCCAGGGTTTCGATTACGGCCGGGTCGTCGATCAGGAGGGTGATCATGCGGCTGCCGTCTCGGGTTTCGGTGCCGATTCGGGCGGCGCCATTCACGAGGGTTGCAATGTCGGCTGCGCTCAGGTTCAGCAGGCCGATTACGCTGATGTCGTCGTTTTCCTCATCCCCTACGAGCCTCGGGTGTCCGTTCTCCGTCACCTTTCGTAAGGTTTCACGCTCCTGCATCATAAAGCCCATCCCTTCAATGGCGGGCACAAACGAAAGGGTGTTGACCCCGGAGAGGTAGCCGGCATTGGCGCGCTGTATATCACTGATGAGCTGTGAAGCGGAAGGCTGCGCCGAAAGCAGTGCCGGAAAAAGAAGCATGAGTACGAGCGCAACAAAGTATTTGGCGGAAGATATGTTCTGCAGATTTTGTTTTTTCATGGTGTAATTGCCTCGGTTTTTTATTTGGGATTGGTCTTAGTCACATCTGAATGAGCAGGACTGTAGCACGCTGTAACTTATGGGTTTATGGGGGGTATTCCAAAAGGGTGCGGCGGGTTGGGGATGCTCCCTGTAATTCAGCTTAGGGGCTTGCTGCCTGCCGCCGGTTCCTTCACACCCCGCCCCGGCGCCTTTGGTTACTTTGATGCACTCCGTGATAATATCGGCCTCAAGCTGTTAATTTAAAACATCTTAGGGCACCCTTCTCAAGAGGGGAATTGTACTTGCCGTGGCGTTTTCATAGTACCGCAACGGAAAAAGTGCGGAGGTTTTTGGAGGGAGATGCGCTAAGCTGTTCGGAGGCTTCCCAACCCGGCTGCACGAGTTTTTGCCGAAATTTATCACACTAACATGGAACCACAATGCCGGCCGCCGGCCGCTTCACACCCCGCCCCGGCGCCTTTGGTTACTTTGATGCACTCCGTGATAGTATTGGCCTCAAGCTGTTAATTTAAAGCATCTTTGGGCACCCTTCTCAAGAGGGGAATTGTACTTGCCGTGGCGTTTTCATAGTACCGCAACGGAAAAAGTGCGGAGTTTTTTTTGTGCAGGATACGCTAAGCTGTTCGGAAATTCATGGTATCAACTGATAAGCACCCTGCTTGCCGCCGCCCGCGTGCCGGACCGGATTTCCATTTTTCGGGAAAGCAACCTAAACAGCCGTACCAAAAATCCGGCGACCCTGAAGGGGTCCCATATTTATAGAAAACATGGCCCCTCAAAATTATTCCGACCCCAACGGGGTCGCACTTTCGGCAAGCAGCTCATCAAAAACGAAATTTCATTCAAAATCCAAACCTGATTCCGCCCAGCAGGTAGTTCACCCATGCAAAGGTGTACACATCATCCGTATCCGCTCCGCCGTCAAGAAAACGATAACCGGCAAAAAGACTGAAGCTGTCGCTAAACCGGTAATCCGCCTGAAGGCTCACATCAAAAGCCCTCCCCTGCGGCGCAAGCAGGCCTTCGGCATCGAGCACGGCGGTGAGCCGGTCTGTAACTGCTGCAGCCGTGCGGAAGTGAAGCAGGGGCACCAGGCCCAGATCCGTGTTGGTTTCGCGCAACTCACCCTGTGCAAGCTCAATTTTGGCATCGCGCACCAGCAGGGCGGCTCCGGCTCCGATTTCCCAGCGGCTGTCACGGTAAAAATCGTAGCGATAAGTCGCCTGGTAAGTGTTGAAGCGATAAGTGCCCTGTGTGGGCAAACCGGTAGCGAATTCCGAACCCTCAAAGAAAACCGGCTCACTCAGGCGTCCGGTACCTGATTGTGAGAGGGGTGCAAAGAGCAGCCGGAGGTTATGCCGCTCCCCGAAGCCGATATTCAGATTCAGCCTGAGATAGGCTTGTGCGCCAGTTCCGGTGAGCTCAGTTAGGTCGAACCTTGTGCCGCTGTCGCCGGGTATGCGCGCTTCATTGCGCGAAAACCAGAACCCGCCGCTCTCAATGCCGATTCCCAGCCGGATTCCGGACAGTGGCTCTGCCTGCAAAACCATCTCATCGGTAATTACAGGTTCATCGGTTGCCTGTGCGTGAAGCGATGCGGGTACAGCACACAGCATCATGAGAAAAATAAGCATCACAGCCGGTGATAGTTTTGACATTTCACCGATACGCACTGCTGCTGTTTTGAATTCGGATTTTGGAAGTCTTCTTGTGATCATCATGATGTGAAATATAGTCTTGTGAATAGTTTGTGTTCAGATAAACCGCCCGATATTTTATTCGCGGCTAAGGTTTTGCGCTTCAGTAGTTTAATTTCTTTACTGATTATCACAACATTGCGGACATAACATCAATTCCGTTTTTTGCGTGAATCCTGGCCCGCCCCGGGGTGTTTCCACAAACATGATTCATACCGACATACTCATCATTGGTGCCGGCCTTTCCGGTCTGCTTACGGCTTCCCTGCTTCAGCAGCGCAGGCCCGGGCTCCGCATCACCATTCTTGAAGCACGCCCCAAAGCCGGTGGCCGCATCCGTACCCTCCGCGCTGAAAACACGGCCCCGCTCGAAATGGGTGCAACCTGGCTCACCAACGATCATCCCCGCCTGATGGCGCTCCTTAACCGGCTCGGTCTTGATGTGATGCCGCAGTACACCGGCCCGGAAGCTGTTTACGAATTTTCAGCCGCGCAAGCACCCCAACGGGTGCAGCTGCCGCCGGGTGAAAGCCAGAGCTATCGCGTGAAAGGAGGCACGGATCAGATCATCAGCGCGCTGCTTAAAGAGTTTGGTCCGGAGCAGCTCATTTGCAGCTCCCCGGTCCACTCCGTTAGTGCACAACCTTCTGCCGGAAAGGAATCGGACGGGCACGGTGGGCTTGAAGTCCGCACCCCCGATGCGGTTTACAGCGCCGCCCTCGTTATCAGCACCCTTCCCCCGAGGCTGCTGGCAAACAGCGTCACCTTTGATCCGTCCCTGCCTGAGCCCTTTATGCGGATTGCCTCCCAAACCCACACCTGGATGTCTGATTCCGTTAAAGCGGGCTTCACCTACGCCGGCGCAGATCCGTTCTGGCTGAAGCCCGGTGCTACGGGCACGCTGTTCAGCAATGCGGGACCGCTCACCGAGTTTTATGACCATTCACAGAACGGTCATCATGCCCTTGCCGGTTTTATGCACCCCGATATGGCAGGTCAGACGACAGAAACGAGGAAGAAAC
Organism: Balneolales bacterium; assembly: GCA_020832405.1. Lineage (GTDB taxonomy): Bacteria > Bacteroidota > Rhodothermia > Balneolales > Cyclonatronaceae > Cyclonatronum. The sequence continues at coordinate 15,283 of JAFIET010000070.1, read as the reverse complement.
TCGCTCTCGGGCAGCTTACCCGCTTGCTCGGAAAACCTGCATCAGATTATCAGTCCTATGCGGAGTGTATCTGGAAGGATGAAGTTTTCACCCACAGTCCGCACGCAGGTTTTTTGGTGCCTCATCAGAACAGCGGTCACCCGGTATACCGCGAGCCACTCATGAAGGGACGGCTCATCCTTGCAGGCACGGAAACGGCAGCATCACATCCGGGCTACATGGAGGGTGCCGTTGAAAGCGCCGGGCGGGCAGCCAATTCGGTCTTTGAGTATTTAGGGACTTCCGCATAGCAGGGAGGAGCAATGTTATCTGCTGATGTTATGACAGGATTTTGGTGATGGAGCATTTCCCCAAATAAATCCGCGCGAATCCGCCATCATCCGTAAAATCTGCGAGACATCAGCACGTACAGGGTGTATGTTTCCGAGTCGTATATCACAAAAAAAGGCAGCCAACCGAAGCTGACTGCCTTTTGCGAAAATAATACTGCGGAAGTGTCTGAAACAGAAGATTACTCTTCGGTTGTTTCTTCGCCTTCGTTATCCGATTTTTTCTTGCTGCCCCGGCGCGTTCTCTTACGCTTGGTAGCAGTAGTTTCTACACCTGATTCGTTGAAGTCAACGAGTTCGATCAGTGCAGTAGGGGCACCGTCTCCGGAACGGGTACCGAGCTTAATAACGCGGGTATAGCCGCCGTTACGCTCGCCGATAACCGGTACAATATCATCAAAAAGATGGGTTACTGTGTACTTGTCATTCAGAAATGAAAATACAAGACGACGATTGTGTGAATTGTCCTCTTTCAAAGCGCGGGTGATGAGGGGCTCAACGTAGCGGCGGAGCTCCTTGGCTTTTGGGAGGGTCGTAACGATTTTGTGGTTCTTAATCAGGGCATTACTCAGCGCACGCATGGTTGCGTTACGGTGTGCATGGGTACGTCCTAATTTTCTGCCTCTTACCTGATGGCGCATTACGTACGTTCCTTATAAATTTTTGGTTTTATCTAAATACTTGGCGATGTCCATTCCGAAGTGCAGGTTTTTCTCTTCAATAACTTCCTGCAGCTCATTCAGAGACTTCTTACCGAAATTCCGGAAGCGCAGCAGCTCTGACTCATCCTTCGAAACAAGTTCAGAAATCGTGTTGATGTTTGCTGACTTCAGGCAGTTGTAGGCCCGTACAGAGAGGTTGAGGTCTTCAATACTCGTGCGGAGCAGGTTTGCGATGCGGATTGATTCGGCATCTACTTCCTCTTCTTCCTGAGTGAAGGGCTCTTCAATTTCTTCGGTAATAAATTTCTCAATATGATCTTTGAGAATTTTACCGGCAATAGTGAGGGCTTCCTTCGGGTTCACGGAACCGTCGGTAGTTACTTCCATGATGAGTTTTTCGTAATCGGTACGCTGACCAACACGCACATTCTCAACATTATACTTCACCGATTTAATAGGGGTGAAAATAGTATCGATAGGAAGGACTCCGATATCTGTTTCCTCTTCGATAATGTTTTCTTCCGAAGTAACATATCCGCGACCGCGCCCCATATGGAGTTCGATACGAATTTCGCCGTCTTCGGCAAGCGTAGCAATATGATGATTCGTATTTAGAACGGTATATTCTGCGCTTGAATCATTGATATTGGCGGCGGTGAAAGTACCGGGGCCTTTAACATGCACATTAATTACACCGGAACTTTGCTCAATCTGCTTAAAGCGTACGCCTTTGAGGTTTAGGATGATATCATAAACATCTTCAGAAACCCCGTTAATGCTTGAATATTCGTGCTTAACACCATCTATTTTAATAGCGGTGATGGCAACGCCAGGGAGAGATGACAGCAGTACCCGGCGGAAAGAGTTACCGATTGTAACACCGTAACCGCGTTCTAATGGCTGTAAAACGAATCTACCAAATGTATCGGAGGATTCATCAACCATCAAGCTGTTTGGCATTTGGAGATTTGTATTGCTCATAAAAACTTCTCGTACGGTTAATTCAGATTACTTGGAATAGAGCTCGACGATAAGCTGCACATTGATATTTTCCGGGATATCTTCCATTTCCGGATAATTCAGGAAGCGACCGCTCATCGACTTTTTATCCACCTCGAGCCAGTTATACCGGCTTTTAGGGCTTGGCGCGAGTGATTCATTAATCACTTCGAGATCCTTGGATTTAGGGCGAACACTGATGATATCACCAGGGCGCAGGGTGTAAGACGGGATGTTTACCACAATACCGTTTACAACAATATGACGGTGGGTTACGAGCTGACGGGCCTGACGGCGTGTTCTTGCAAAACCAAGACGGAAAACGGTGTTATCAAGGCGGGCCTCGAGATATTTCATAAGGTTTTCACCGGTAACGCCTTCGCGTGCACTTGCTTTTTTAAACAAGTTGCGGAATTGCTTTTCGAGCAGACCGTAGGTGTACTTTGCTTTTTGCTTTTGCTCAAGCTGTACAGCGTATTCAGATTTTTTCTGGAATCGGGATCTGCCATGCTGACCCGGGCCATAAGGTTTTCTTTCTACCGCTTTACTGGGGCCGAAAATGGGCTCTTTAAACCGGCGGGCCTTTTTCTGCTTGGGACCTGTATATCTTGCCATGTTGAATTAGTATAAAATTGAATTAAACTCTTCTTCTTTTGGGAGGGCGGCATCCGTTGTGCGGGATCGGTGTTGTATCCTTAATGGAATCAACTTCAAAGCCAATTGCACCAAGTGCACGTACAGCTGCTTCTCTGCCTGTACCGGGGCCCTTAACAAACACGTTTACTTTTCTAAGTCCCATTTCGTAGGCAACTCTGCCGGCGGTTTCGGCACTGAGTTGTGCTGCATAAGGAGTGTTTTTGCGAGAGCCTTTAAAGCCCTGATTGCCCGCAGAAGACCATGAGATGGTATTACCGCTCGTATCAGTGATGGTAACAATCACATTGTTGAACGTAGCCTTAATAAACACCAGGCCATTCGGATCAGATAGCTGCTTTTTTTTCTTTTTAGCGGCAGCTGCTGTTTTAGCTTGTCTTTTTGCCATTGTATGCTTTATCTGTTATGAATTACTTACGGGGTGCAGCTTTCTTGCCAGCTACGGTTCTTCTGCGGCCTTTACGGGTTCTCGCATTGGTTTTCGTGCGCTGCCCTCTTACCGGAAGTCCTCTTCTGTGACGCAGGCCGCGGTAACAGCCAACATCCATCAGGCGCTTAATATTGGCATTCACTTCTGAACGCAATGCACCTTCAAGTTTGAAGTTCTCATCGAGATACTTACGGATCTCAATTACCTCATCTTCGGTCCAGTCACCGACTTTGGTGTCCGGAGAGATACCAAGCTCCGTAAGTATGTGGTTTGAGCGGGTTTTACCAATACCGAAAATATAGGTGAGACCAATAAGCCCGCGTTTTTGCTTTGGTAAGTCGATACCTGCTAATCTTGCCATAATTGATACTGTTTTCTGGATTAACCCTGACGCTGTTTATTGCGGGGATTTTTCTTATTGATGATGAAAATGCGTCCTTTCCGGCGTACAATTTTGTCGCTGGATGCTCTTTTACGGACTGAAGATTTCGTTTTCATAATATTTATTTGTAACGATAAGTGATTCTGCCTTTAGTTAAATCGTAAGGAGACATTTCAACAGTTACCTTGTCGCCGGGTAATATTTTGATGTAAAACATCCTCATCTTACCTGATACGTGTGCAAGGATTTCATGACCGTTTTCAAGCTTCACTTTGAACTGCGCATTAGGCAATGCCTCAATGATGGTTCCTTCCTGCTTAATGGGCTCTTGCTTGGCCATACTTAGGAATTTCTTTGATCTAATTGAATTTTGGTTATTTCCTCAATATACTGAAAAGTTGACAGAATTTCAGCAACGCCTTCCCTGACAACCACGTCGTGCTCAAAATGAGCCGACTTGCTGCCGTCAGCTGTAACGATAGTCCAGCCATCGCGCAACGTTTTCACTTTCCAGCTGCCCATGTTAATCATTGGCTCAATGGCGAGTGTCATTCCGCTGCGAAGACGTTTACCGGATCCAGGCTTTCCAAAATTAGGTACTGAGGGCTCCTCATGCAGTGATTTGCCCAACCCGTGCCCAACAAGATCCCGAACTACTCCAAATCCGTTTTGCTCACAGTGCGACTGTACTGCGTGGGAAATGTCTCCGATCTTATTCCCGTGTACAGCTTGCTCAATACCGAGATAAAGTGATTCCATTGTTGTAAGAAGTAATTTTTTCTCTTCTTCCGTGCAATCACCTACGATATATGTGTAGGCTGAATCACCAAAATAGCCATTCAGCTCAACACCACAATCAATCGAGACCAGATCACCTTCCTGTAGCTCATACGCGCCTGGAAAGCCGTGTACCACCTGATCATTAACCGAAATACAAAGCGTGGCAGGGAAAGGATTTTTTCTTGGTCCGTACCCCTTAAAGGCCGCCCTGCCGTTGTTCTGCCTGATGTAATCTTCGGCTACCTGATCAAGCTTTGCCGTTGTTACACCCGGTTTCACATGCTTCGCTACCTCAGCATGAGTTCTCGAAACGAGCTGCGCGCTTTTGCGCATCAGCTCAATTTCGTACTCACTCTTCAAATACACCATTACATCCTTCGTCTGCCTTTAATTCGGCCGGTCTTCATGAAACCGTCGTAATGACGCATCATCAGATGGCTTTCAACCTGCTGAAGGGTATCAAGACCTACACCGACAATAATCAGAAGGCTTGTTCCTCCATAAAACATTGCGAAACCAGGAGTTACACCGAAGTTAGCCACTATAGCCGGCAGAATTGCAACTGTTGAAAGGAACAGGGCTCCCGGAAATGTAATCTTGGTAAGTATATTGTCGATAAACTCGACCGTCTGCTTACCGGGTCTTACACCGGGTATAAAACCACCCTGACGTTTCATAGTATCAGCCATTTCCTTGGGGTTAATTACAATCGCGGTATAGAAAAAGGTGAAAAACACACAGATTGTAAAGAACACAATGGAATAAGTAAGCCCTGTGAAATCGCCGGACCATCGGGTAAGGTTTTGCACGGTTTCATTTGTAGGGAAAAACATACCGAAGGTACTCGGAATGAACATGATGGACTGTGCAAAGATAATTGGCATAACGCCTGCAGCATTTACCCTGAGCGGCAGGTACTGCGTCGTTCCGCCATATACTTTGCGGCCAACAACCCTGCGGGCGTACTGTACAGGTATTCTGCGCTGACCCTGAGTGAGCAGTACTACTGAAGCCGTTACAAGAACAAGCACCGCTACTTCAACAAAAACGATAATTGCATTAGCCTGCGTGTTCCATTCGTTCATGAAGTTGGTTGGCAGGGCAGCGATAATACCGATCATAATGAGCAGTGATATACCGTTACCGATACCACGTTCCGTAATACGTTCACCAAGCCACATTACAAACACTGTACCGGCAGTAAGCACAATCATACAGTTGATAATGAATGCTGTGCTGCTTACAACAATGGCGTCAGGTTGTGTAGCCAGAAGGTTGATCCCAAAACCAATCGACTGAATGAGCGTGATGAGAACCGTACCATACCGGGTTAACTGATTGATTTTGCGTCGCCCTTCCTCACCTTCGCGCTGAAGTTTCTGGAAGTACGGTACCACAGCACCCATCAGCTGAATGATAATGGCGGCCGTAATGTAGGGCATAATCCCCAGGGCAAACACGCCGGCACGTGCAAAGGCACCACCAACGAACAGGTTAATTAACCCGAGGAAATCCGTTGCCGGACCGCCGCCTGACTGAGCCAGGGCAGCTGCATCAACACCGGGCATGGTGATGAAGGTACCCACACGGAATATTAACAGGATTCCTATCGTGTAGAATATCCTGTTTTTTAGTTCTTCAATTTTGAAGATGTTTTGAAAATTTTCAATCAAGCTCATCAGATAACGAAGCCGTTTTTATGATTCTGTTTTGGTTGAACTATCGGCTGCTCCGCTTTTTACAGCTTTAACACCGATGTTTTGGCCAACTTTTACCGTAGAACCACCAGCTTTTTCGATGGCTTCTGTTGCCGATTTGCTGAAACCGTGGGCTTCAATCGTAACAGCGGCGGAAAGTTCTCCTCTTCCCAGAACTTTAACGAGGTCTTTCTTTCCAACAAGACCTACTTTGTTAAAATCACTGATTTTAATATCAGCGGAGAGCTTGCCTTCTTCCATTAGTACCTGAATGGTATCCAGGTTTACGGCTTTATATTCAGTCCTGAACGGGCTGTGAAATCCGAATTTAGGTACCCGGCGCTGAAGGGGCATCTGCCCGCCTTCAAAACCGCTCTTGTAGGAGTAACCGCTTCTGGATTTTTGCCCTTTATGACCACGGCCGGATTGCTGACCCAGACCGGAACCTTCACCTCTACCCACACGCTTAGGCGTTTTCAGGTTTGGTTTAGGTGCTTTTAAGCTATGTAATTTCATCAGTTAGATATCCTTAAGAATGAGGTTATCAGCCTTCGAAAACCCGTGAAAGCGGGATTCCTCGACGTTGTGCAATTTCAGAGGGTTCAACAAGCTGACGCAGGGCATCAATTGTTGCCTTAACCATGTTGTGCGGGTTGGATGAACCCAGTGACTTGCTCAGAATGTTGGTAATTCCGGCACTTTCAAGCACTGCCTTTACAGGGCCGCCGGCAATTACTCCGGTACCTTCTGAAGCAGGAATGAGAAGTACTTCACCGGCACCACACTTTCCTACAACTTTGAACGGAATGGTTCCCGTTGAGGTAATGGGCACACGGATCAGGTTTTTACGGGCGTCATCAACACCTTTCTGAATGGCATCAGAAACTTCATTGGCTTTACCCATACCGTTACCGACAATTCCTTCCTTGTTGCCGACTACAACAATAGAATTAAAACTAAAGCGACGGCCCCCTTTAACTACCTTAGCTACACGGTTAATGTGCACCAGGCGGTCTTCAAGGTTAAGCTCATTGGCTTTGATATTATAATTACGACGTCTGAATCTTGGCATTAGTCCTGTAATTTAGAATTTGAGTCCGCCTTCACGTGCACCTTCCGCAACTTCCTTAACTATACCATGGTAGGTATAGCCGCTGCGATCGTACACACAGGTTTCAATATTTGATTCTTTGGCGAATTCGGCGATTTTAAGACCGATGAGTTTCGCTTTTTCCAAACCTGCTTTGCCGTCGAGCAATTCTTTCAGGTCCGGACTCAGTGTTGATGCATGCGCCAGTGTAACAGCGTTCTTGTCATCAATAAGCTGCGCATAGATATGCTTAGAGCTTTTAAATACAGACAGGCGTGGTCGCTGAGGAGTACCGGAAATTTTGCTCCGAACCCGTCTGCGGATTCTATCTCTTTTAGTGATATTTCTGTTAACCATAATCTTAGTTTATTATCTACCTGCTGATTTACCTGCCTTCTTACGAACATACTCTCCAAGGTACCGGATCCCTTTACCTTTGTAGGGCTCAGGTTTGCGGAGAGAGCGGATTTTAGCGGATACCTGACCAACCATTGCTTTATCGGCACCGGAGATAATGATGCGCGGGTTTTTGGTAGTCTTTGTATCAACTTCTATTGTTATGCCCTGAGGCGGCACAAAATAGAAAGCGTGAGAATAACCGAGAGCGAGTTCAAGTACTTCGCCATTAAGTGTGGCACGATAACCTACACCCTGGATTTCAAGAACTTTTTTAAATCCTTCAGACACACCAACAACAAGGTTGTTCACCAGAGAACGATAAAGACCGTGGCGTGCGCGGCTTGTTTTGTCGTCAACTTTTCTTTCGAGGGAAAGCGTATTGTCTTCGAATTTAATGGTAAGGCAGGGATCAACTTCAAGCGATAATTCGCCGTTTTTCCCCTTTACAGTGATGCTGTTACCCGTAAGGTCAATAGTAACCCCTTCAGGTACAGTTATGGGCAAAATTCCTATACGTGACATTTCAAAATCCTGTTTTTAGTAAATTTCGCAAATTATTTCACCGCCAACACCAAGCTTACGGGCTTCCTTATCGGTCATTACGCCCTGAGAGGTCGTAAGTATGGCAATTCCGTAGCCATTAAGTACACGGGGTACATCCTGGGAAGAGCAATATTTTCTCAGCCCTGGTTTTGAAACTCTGTCAAGTTTTTTGATAACAGGAGTTCCGTAATGATCGTATTTGAGGAATACACGGATAAGTCCCTGCTTGTTATCATCGATATCCAGATAATTCTGAATGTAACCTTTATCGTGGAGAATCTGCGTGATAGCACGCTTCATTTTAGAAGCGGGAATATCCACGCGGCGGTGTCCGGCCCGCTGAGCATTTCTGATTCTCGTCAGATAATCTGCTATTGGATCAGTCATGATTTAAATTATAGTGTGTGTAAATATTATTGGTGTTACCAGCTTGCTTTTTTGATGCCGGGCAGATCGCCCTTCAGAGCCATTTCTCTGAATTTTATACGGGAAATACCGTACTTGCCGATAAAACCGCGACCACGACCGGTAATACTGCACCGGTTGCGAAGGCGGGTCGGGCTGGCATTGCGCGGTAGTTTTTGAAGGCCTTCGTAATCACCGGCTTCTTTTAAAGCCTTGCGCTTCTCGGCATACTTCTCTACCGTTTTCAGTCTTTTTGCATTGCGTGCAATCCAGGATTTTTTTGCCATATCGAGGGTTATATCAGTTTTTATTGCGTTTTACGAAGGGCATTCCAAAAGCCTTGAGAAGCTTGATAGCCTGCTCGTCATTCTCGGCTGTGGTCACAAAAGTGATGTTCATACCATGAATCTGGTCAAGCTTATCCGTATCAATTTCAGGGAAAATGGAGTGTTCCTTAACGCCCATTGAGAAATTACCCCTTCCATCAAAACCTTTGTCGCTTACGCCCTGAAAGTCCCGTGTTCTGGGGAGGGCCAAGTTAATCAATCGGTCGATAAATTCATACATCTTGGACTGTCGCAGAGTTACTTTACAGCCAATAGGCATTTGCTCACGCAGCTTGAAGTTCGAAATCGACTTTCTTGCTTTAGTGAGTACCGGTTTTTGACCGGTAATAAGGGCAATATTAGCCGCTACATCATCAAGACGCTTGCGGTCGGTTATTGCTTCACCCACACCTACATTAATAACGATCTTCTCAATTTTGGGTACTGCCATAATATTTGGCAGAGAGAAATCTTTAATGAGTTGGGGTACAATCTCGTTTTTATAAACGGTATAGAGTCGTGCTTCAGCCATAGTAAAAGAAATTCCTATTTGTCGAGGACTTCACCGCTGAGCTTGGAATATCTCACCCAGCGCGTTTTTCCGTTTTCTTCAAGTTTTTTTCGGCCCACACGAGTTGGCTCGTTGCTGACCGGATCGAGCGGCAGTACGTTGGATACGTGAATCGGCATTTCCTGCTCGATTCGACCGCCCTGCGGGTACTGCTGATTAGGCTTTTGATGCTTCACTTTTACGTTGATGCCTTCTACAACAACACGCTCAGTATCAGGGAAAACCATCAGCACCTTACCGGTACCTCTTGAGGCGCCGGAAATGACCTGCACCATGTCGCCTTTCTTGACATGGAGCTTATTTTGTTTATTAAATTTGCGAGGCATAAATCCTTACCTGTTTGTGTTAGAGTACTTCGGGTGCCAGGGATACGATACGCATGAAGTTATTTTCACGCAGCTCGCGGGCTACAGGTCCGAAAATACGTGTTCCAACCGGCTCGTTATCCTTGTTAATAACCACAGCGGCATTCTCATCGAAGCGAATGTAGCTTCCGTCGGGCCGTCTGTATTCTTTTTTGGTTCTTACCACTACCGCTTTCACAACATCACCCTTTTTGACGTTACCGCCGGGAAGAGCTGCTTTAACGGAGCAGGTAATCAGGTCGCCAACACGTGCATAGCGTCTTTTGGAGTCGCCAAGCACTTTAATGCACATCACTTTTTTGGCACCACTGTTATCAGCAACCGTAAGTATTGTTTGCGTTTGTACCATGTTTTATTGTCCTTGCTAAGTAATGTGTGTTATTTGGCTCGTTCAATAATTTCAACAAGTCTCCAGCGCTTGGTTTTGGAAAGCGGGCGTGTTTCCATAATGCGAACAAGGTCGCCAGGATTAGCCGCATTTTCCTCATCATGCGTCATGTATTTTTTCGTCTTGGTAATGAACTTGCTGTAAATCGGGTGCTTGATCTGGCGCTCAACAGCAACAGTAATGCTTTTATTCATACTGTTACTAACTACGCGGCCGATCCGCTGCTTTCTTTCTTTGCGTTCTAAATTGTCTGACATAATTCAAATAAGATGTAGGGCTGATACTTAGGCTTGTTCTTTTTCTGCAATGATTGTTAGCAGACGCGCAGTATCCCTGCGAAGCATCTTAAAGCGGGCCGGGTTTTCGACCTGACCGGCAACAGCTTTGTTAAAACGCATTTTCTGAAGGGCACTTTCATTTTCTTTCACCCTTACCTGCAGTTCTTCCAAAGACAGTTCACGTAATTCGTGTGGTTTCATCTTTATAATTCCTGAATTTTATCAACTACCGTTGTAGTCTCTACGGGTGAGCAGTTTCGTTTTAACCGGCAGCTTAAACTGAGCCAGGCGCAGTGCTTCATAAGCAAGTTTCTGGCTTACACCGGTAACCTCGAACAGTATCGTTCCCGGATGAACTACCGCTACGAAGTGATCAAGTGCACCTTTACCTTTACCCATTCGGGTTTCAGCAGGCTTACTTGTTACAGGTTTGTCGGGGAAAATCCGAATCCAAATCTGACCCTCACGGGACATTTTCCTTGAAATTGCGATACGGCAGGCTTCAATCTGACGGGCAGTGATATACTTGGGCTCAAGTGATTTAATAGCAAAATCACCAAACGCAATTTTATGACCGCGACCGGCATTTCCTTTAATGCGGCCTTTGTGTACGCGTCTTCTTTTAACTCGTTTTGGTTCTAACATAAGTATAATCCGTTTATGCGATTAAAGAGACTATTGTCTGGGTCGGCGCTGACCTCTTCCGCCGCCGCCATTTCCACCTGCACCACCGCCACCGCTACCACGTTTCCGTCGGTCGCCGGTATTTCTGCGGCCGCCACCGCCTCTGCGGTTAGCACCAGGGCCTGCTTTTTCCTGCTTAGCGGTAATGGTTGAAGGAGACAGATCTACTTCACCAATGATCTCACCTTTAAAAATCCATACTGATACACCAATACTGCCGTAAATAGTCTGGGCAGTGTGGTTGTAGTAATCGATTTCAGCACGAAGCGTATGAAGCGGTACCCGACCTTCTTTATACTGTTCGGTACGTGCCATTTCAGCACCACCCAGGCGGCCGCTGCATTTCACTTTAATACCTTTTGCTCCCATACGCATAGCTGAGGCTATGGCAGTTTTCATTGCACGTCTGAATGAAATCCGCGCTTCAAGCTGCTGAGCAATGTTTTGTGCAACAAGGCTCGCATCAACTTCCGGCCGCTTAATTTCACTGATGTTAATCTGAACATCTTTATCCGTGAATTTCTTCAGCTCGTTGCGGATTTTATCCACTTCTTCACCGCCTTTTCCAATAATTACACCTGGACGGCTGGTAAGCAGTGTCAGCAGTACACGCTTTGGTGTACGCTCAATGATAATTCGGGAAAGACCGGCGTTACCAAGGCGTTTGCGCAGGTATGTACGAAGCGCAAAATCTTCCTTTACGTTTTCAGCCGTATTATTTTCCGTGTACCAGTTGGAATTCCAGCCACGAATAATTCCAAGTCTTAAACCTACCGGATGTGTTTTCTGACCCAATGTTTATTCCTCTATGGTTTCGGATTCATCTTTCTTTTCAACAATCACTGTGATGTGGCTCATACGCTTGCGGATAGGATGCGCTCTGCCCTGCGGAGCAGGCTGTATGCGCTTAAGCGTTGGGCCTTCATCAACCATAATGGTTTTGATCCTGAGGTCGCTCATTTCAATGGCTTCATCTTCAAATTTATCCTGAAGATTGGCTGATGCTGAACGAATAACTTTGGATACTTCAGGTGCGCCGGCTTTATTGACGTGTTTGAGCTTGTTCATCGCCATTTCAACATCCATGCCCCGTACAAGATCAGCCACAAGGCGCAGCTTGCGGGGTGCTCTGCGCAGGTAGCGCTGAACGGCTTTAGCTTCGTATTTAACGGTTGGTTCCATAGGATTTATCGTTTTTTATCACCTTTCTTAACCGGGTGACCCTTGAATGTTCTTGTCGGAGCAAATTCGCCAAGTTTATGACCTACCATATTTTCAGTAACATAAACAGGGATAAACTGCTTTCCATTATGCACGGCAAACGTAAGACCCACGAAATCCGGCGTAATCATAGAGCCTCTTGACCAGGTTTTGATCACTTTCTTGGATTTGGCTTCCAGGCTTTGATCTACCTTCTTCTGTAGTTTGAAATGGACGAAAGGTCCTTTTTTTAATGATCTTGGCATATCCTGTTACTTTAGATTCCGTCTTCTTACAATGAATTTGGATGACAGCTTGCGGCGGTTGCGTGTCTTTTTGCCTTTGGCAATCTGCCCCCATGGTGAGCGCGGGTGCCCTCCGGAAGCTCTTCCTTCACCACCACCCATCGGGTGATCGACCGGGTTCATGGCAACACCACGGGTTGTCGGGCGAATACCCAGCCAGCGGCTGCGCCCTGCTTTACCCAGGGTTACATTCATGTGGTCCAGGTTACTTACCGTTCCTACGGTTGCAATACATCTGCCCAATATCATCCGAACTTCACCTGATGGAAGTTTCAGCGTTACATACCGGTCTGATTTTGCAATAAGCTGAGCCGAAGTTCCTGCACTGCGTACAATCTGACCACCTTTACCGGGCTGCATTTCCACATTGTGTACCGTAGTACCAAGTGGCATGTTCATCAACGGCATAGCGTTACCTGTATCAGGAGCTGCGCTTTGGCTGCTAACTACTACATCACCAACTTTTAGCTTGTTTGGTGCAAGTATGTAGCGTTTTTCGCCATCAGCGTAGTGTAGCAGAGCGATGCGGGCCGTACGGTTCGGATCGTACTCAATGGTAGCTACCTTGGCAGGAATATCAAATTTATTCCGTTTGAAATCGATAATACGGTAACGACGCTTGTGTCCGCCACCCTGATGCCGGGTAGTAATCCGGCCGTGATTATTACGACCGGCTTTAGAATGAAGCTTCGCAAGCAGTGATTTCTCAGGCTTGTCCGTCGTGATTTCGCTAAAATCAGGCGCTATTCTATGTCGCGTACCAGGTGTTACTGGCTTTAATTTCTTAGTAGGCATAGTTCAATGCTGATTAAATTTCACTGAAAAAGTCTATTTCCTGGCCTTCTTTCAGCGTGATGAAAGCTTTCTTTTGCTTCGCTGTTCTTCCGGACAGGTATCCGCTTTTGGTAAAACGGCCTTTAGGTTTGGTTGCTGTAATAAGCGTTCTCACCTTCAAGACCTGTACTTCAGGGTACATGCGTTCTACTTCAGCCTTTATTTCAGGCTTGGTTGCGTCAATAGCTACCAAAAAACAATATTTACCTTGTTTTTCCTGAATCTTGGTGAGCTTCTCGGTGATGAGCGGCTTAATTAAAACTTTACTCATGCTGCGGCCTCCTCACTTTTATCCAGTACAGATGTTAGCACATTTAATGCTGATTCGGTAAGCAGTACAAAATCAGCGTGCAACACTTCGTAAGTAGATGGTTTATATGCTTCAAGTACTGAAACACCGGGGATGTTACGCCCTGATTTGTACAGAATGGTATCTGTAGTTCCGGTAAGAAGGAGTACTTTCTTGCCTTCGAGTTTCAGATTTTTGAGCACCGTAAGCAGTGAAGACGTTTTCGGAGCTTCAAAACTGAAGTCTTCTACAACTACTACTGCATTGTCCTTAGCTTTATATGTGAAGGCTGACTTGCGGGCAAGTTCCTTCATTTTCTTGGTAAGGCGGATTGTGTATGCACGCGGGCGTGGTCCGAATACGGTACCGCCGCCTTTGAGCAGGGGTGAACGCAGGGTGCCGCGACGTGCGCCGCCGGTACCTTTCTGACGGAATGCTTTTTTACCGCCGCCTCTTACCTCAGTTCTGCCTTTTGTTTTAGCAGTACCTTGGCGCTGATGTGCGAGATATGCTCTCACATCTTCATAAACCAGCGTATCTCTGGGCTCTATAGCGAATACTGATTCGGGCAGCTCAACTGTCCGGCCGGTTTCAGTACCGTCCGTTTTGAGTATGTTCAATTTCATTTCTGTTTTCCCTTTCCGTTCAAGGATTGTGAATTTCTACGAGACGGCCTTTGGGACCCGGAATTGCGCCTTTTATCAGAATCAGATTTGATTCAGGCAGGATTTTAACCACCTGAAGATCTTTCACTGTAACGCGCTCATTTCCTGTTCGACCACCCATTCTAAGGCCTTTGAAAACCTTGGATGGTGATGATGCCTGACCGATTGATCCCGGGGCTCTCTCACGGTTATGCTGACCGTGCGTACGACCGCCCACACCGCTAAAACCATGACGTTTTACAACACCCATGAAGCCTTTGCCTTTGCTTGTACCAACTACATGAACACGGCTGCCTGCTTCAATTACGTCTTCAACTTTCAGGGTATCGCCGGTTGACAGTCCTTCCGGTACAAAACCACGAAATTCTTTGACGTAGCGTTTTGGAGTGGTGTTGGCTTTTTCAAAATGCCCCTGAAGAGCCTTTGAAACATTTTTAGGCTTTTTCTCGCCCATTGCCAGCTGCACGGCATCATAACCATCTTTTTCCTTACGGAAAATCTGAGTAATTACGCAAGGTCCGGCTTCGATAACTGTTACGGGAAGATGGTTGCCGCCTTCATCGAAAACGCTCGTCATTCCCACTTTTATGCCTAATATTCCGCTCATTTTTAGAAACTTATGAGGTTATCAAACTTTAATTTCAACATCTACACCGGATGGCAGCTCAAGCTTCATCAATGCATCTACGGTTTGTGTACCCGTTGACAATATGTCAATAAGACGCTTATGTGATCTTGACTCAAACTGCTCGCGGGATTTTTTGTCCACGAATACGGACCGGTTAACCGTGTAAATAGTCTTGTCGGTTGGCAGTGGTATCGGGCCCGATACCACTGCTCCGGTTGACTTCACGGTCTTGATAATCTTCTCAGCTGATTTGTCAATCAGATTATGATCGTAAGATTTCAGCTTTATTCTGATTTTCTGTTGTGTAGCCACTTATCTACCTCTTATTAGTCAAGAATTTTTGCTACAACACCTGCACCTACGGTGCGGCCGCCTTCACG
>JAFIET010000168.1 GCA_020832405.1 Balneolales bacterium | reverse complement strand
ACTGACCTACTGACATACTGAAAACCTCCCCGCATAGCAGCTTTCCGAGGCAAAGCGCCCGCAGCTGCTTGCAAAGCTGAGCCATGCATGGAAGTCGCCCGAAAGGGTTTCCGGTACCCTGATTGTGGTGGCCTGATCCTGCCGCATTCCGGCCCCCGCATAAAAGCAAAGCTGATTTTGCTCCGGGTTCAGAAGGGTGACCATCACCCGGTCGGAACCGTGCTGCATCCTGACCGCGGTATCTGAAGGAGCCCAGCTTATTTCCAGGCTGCCATCGGGAAGAAGTTTTGAAGAGCGCAGGCTGCCCGGCGCAAGCGAGCCGTGAGAGACGAGTACATTTGGGTAATCAATAGCAAGATCGGGCCATGTGCCGCGCAGCGCGCGCGCGGCATTGAGGCGGTGAGCAAGATCACGGGAGGACTTCCCCGGGGGTGTTTCGGGGAAGCCGGAGCGGAGCATCGGTTTGAGCTGACGCAGCAGCGAAGAAACAAGACTCAGCCGCGCCCGCGCAGCCTGCTGCGCCGGAGTTTTGGCATCCCGGTAGGTCTCCGGTTTGGTTCGCACATAGGGTACGCCATTACGGCTGCTGAAAACAAGATTCCCAAGCGAGCCCTGCGGCGGATCAAAAATGCCTTTTTTAATTCGTGCCATAATGCGTGCGTTTAACAGGTTTAAGGGGTTTTTAAAAGTAGCAGAGCCTCCAAAACAGCACAAGCCCGGCACACCATACCACAAACCGGCAGATTGATGTGATAAGCCTGTACTAAAGCATAGCCAAATATAGGTCATTCATAGTATAAAATCATAACAAAGACAAAAAATATACGTCTTTGATACGTCTTTGATATGTGTTTGACTCATGTTTGCTTTGTATTTAAACATAACCAAAGTCAGGCAGCACCCCGGTCAGCTGAGTTATGCATATTTATTTGATGAAGACCGCGGAAGCATCATCCCCACAAACCTGTGACATGGTTGGAGTGCGGACTTTGAAGCACACAGTACGCCGTCCTGCTTATGACCTGACCCCAAATGCTCATCACCCCGCACAAAGCGCGGCAAAGCCAGAGGGGCCCGAAGTACCGGCAAAGATGCTCTAAATATCATATCCTTCGGCTCCACCTGCCTTGCTCTTCCGGTACATGCGCGGTCAGAATCTCATGAGGCGGTTCCGGCAAAGTCGCCCGGGCATTCGACAGCCCCTCGGGTAAAGCCTGCATCCGCCGCATCGTGTACATGGCTGACACCCGCAACAACCGCCTCTCACGCTTCTGTCCCTACCCTGATTTTGAATAAGAATTCACAATAAAAAAGCAGCACAAACTATTTGCGGAGCATTACCAACCCCAAAAGTCAGCCGTAACGGTCCGTCCATTTGTATAAAAAGTGGCGAGCGGGGTACAGATAATTGCCGAAGCAAGAAAAAAATGAACTTTTAAATTTTGATTGTTAAGCACTTTCACTTACTTTAATATCACAGTTGAAGTCGCATAAGTAATTACATATACGACTTCATACTTTTGCACCATTAACTACCCCTTTTGGGCACTTAATGAACATTCGGAAGTTGTATAAGTTGATTTTTTAGTTACTTATGTGACTGGGGAAGGGTTTTAAAGGTTGTTCAATAAGGAGTTATACAACACATTCATTATAAAACTTAGAAATGTTACCAGACTACCCTTTGCTAAAAGATAAAATTCAAGCTCAATTTATTATACAAATGAAAGAGCATGTAAAAAGAGTCTTTCCCTTACAAGGGATGACAAAGAGGCAAATTATACATGAAGGGACTAATCCTGAGTATCAATCAGAGTATAAGGGCCATTATGAGGATGAGCTGACTAATTTAAAAACTTTTTCTGCTGAAGCTTCATTCAATAAAGATGAACTGCGATCTATGAGCATGAAAGATATCTTTGAGCGCTACTTAGAAACAGCAGAAAAAATGGGCAAGGATATTGAATTAAATTCACTTCAAGAATTATCCGATAAATTAACAGAAAAAGGTCAGACAACTAGTGTATCAAAATCTTTCACACCGGATGATATTTTAAAAGCAATTGATTCTGTTGCACTATCTTTTGATGAAAATGGAAATGCACAACTTCCAACAATTATGGCAGCTCCTGAGACAGCCGATAAGTTTAGTGAAGCAATTGTCAAACTAGATGAAGAGCCATATTTATCAAAGTTCAGAGAAATAATCGATAAAAAAAGAAAAGGTTGGAATGATAGAGAGAGTAGTAGAAAACTGGTTGAATAGCGCCTCAGAAAGATCCTTTCAGCTTCCATTTTGTTACATATTACAAAATCAAGGGCATAAAATTCTTCACCTTACTCGTCATAGACCGATGGAGTTCGGGAAAGACGTGATTACAATAGACTCAGAAGGGAACTATCATGCATATCAATTAAAACAAGGTTTTATTAACCAGCGTATCTGGACTGAAATATTTCCACAGCTTGCTCAACTTTGTTATAAGAATTTGGCACATCCTCATGTACCAAAAGATTCTACTTATATACCATATTTAGTAACAAATGGTGGAATAGACGAAGAGGTCTATAGAGGAATTGATGACTTCAATGAAGGTTTAGAAGCAGCGGGAAGGCCAGCTCTAAAAATTCTAAAGTATGATGACCTCTATACAGATTTTTTAACTTTGGGTGCCAAGTTATGGCCGACAGAACTGGCGGATTATAAAAAACTTATTGAATTCACACTATTTGATGGTGATACAAACTTTCCAACTGAAAAATTTATTTCACTTTTAGAGTCTCAACTTGAATTATCAACAGGAGAAATTGATGAAATAAAAAACCTTCCTTCTGCAAAAAGACAAGTCACAAGTTCAGCACTTCTTACTTCCTACTGTACATCAAGTTTTCTCGAAAGAGAAAATCATGTGGCAGTTATAGAAGCATGGGTAATTTACATGGCACAAGTTAATGCTCTGATTTTGAAACTCGACTTAGATAAAAAAGAATTTGAAGAAGTATTTAATATTGCTAAACAGATTATTTTTCAAAACTTGCAAAACTTAACTGATGAATTGGAGCAAAGAAAAGATTTGTTTGAAGGGAATATTATTTTTGACTTACCCTTTTATGGCTACAGAGCTACAAGAGTTATAGGATTAATTTCAGTATTATTCCTTTGGATTAAATTGAATGGCGATGATAGAGAGCAACTTGACCGCGTATCTAAATTAATAAAAAAGTATTTACATGAATGTAGAATAATATCAGAAGCACATCTTCCTTATTTTCTATCAATTTATTGGGCAATGAGAAAATATGATTCATCTCAAAGACCAGTAGGGTTTCTGAAAATGATAATTGAAACTATCATCGATACTAGTAGGAAAGGATTTGGATTAGCGAACCCTTACTATAAAGAAAAAGATCTAATGCCTATTCATCTCCAAAACATTTTGAAGATAGAAATTGATCAATCAATATCCCTTGGTGTAGAACCATTAGATGATAGTTTCGAATATACATCTTTCTATTTAAATGGGTTAGTTCATATTTTTGCAAGACTTAATTACAAGCAAGAAATGAGGTTTTTGTGGCCTTCAGTGACTCATTTTAGGTTCAAACATTTTCAATTTGAAGAACAATGGCATTTTTTCAAATGGAGAAATAAGGATGTTGGAAAAGAAAAAAGTTATTTGCCAAATTTTACCCAAAGTTGGAAAGAGATGAGAGAGATAGCAACTAATCATGATGAAGATCAAATACCAATGCCAATAATTAATGACCCAATATTTGGTCTTCTTTTTTTGCTTTTTTATCCACACAGGGTAAATCCAGATCTGACAAAATTTTTAGATAGTGAATTAAGAATTAACCTCAATTAAGGTGTTGTATAACAACGGTTTCGTGCTGACCGGTTTACATTTAGAGCAGAAAATCAAAGAAGGTCGCCCGGCAGCACAAACCGCAAACCGTTAGCTACCAAAAGTAACTATTTCTATTTATCAAAATGCCGTAGCTTAAAAAAAATAGGTCATTTATTTCCGTCACTTAGATCAAGGATATACCCCCAAAGGCGTGTCCAATATGTAACTAAACCCCCACCCAACCGTTGCCCACCTCCTAAACAACCAAGCCCGCGGCTTCTTAATCTTAATCACAAGAAACAGTGTTTCTATATTTAGAAACATTGCCTATCTTCTAAGAACCTTACGAAAGTCAACCATCAATGAGATTTTTCGAAACATTATTGTTAGAAGAGGCTGACGCGTTTCTTTCGAAGCTTGAGCCGAAGACTGTTAAGAAAATTCTTTACAATATTGACCTTGCAGAGCAGACCAATGACCCCAAACTGTTTAAGAAGCTTCAGAATGAAATTTGGGAGTTTCGAATTAAGTTCACGGGGCTTCAAATCAGGCTTCTTGCCTTTTGGGACAAGACCGATGGTAAAAATACGCTGGTAATTGCGACGCACGGTTTCATTAAGAAAACTGACAAAGTCCCGGCAAACGAAATTGCCCGGGCAGTAAGGCTCAGAGACAAATATTTTGATAACAAACTAAATAAATAACCTTATGGCAAACCAGGAATTCAAAACATACACCCTTGCTGAGTTGAAAGACAAGTATATCGGCAAAGTCGGGACAGAGGCGCGTGATGAATACGAGTATGAACTCCGCATGGATGTTTTGGGGAAAATGATTAAAACCGTAAGGAAGGAAAGAAACCTGACGCAGGAAGAACTTGGGCGACTTGTTGGCGTTCAGAAAGCCCAAATTTCTAAACTTGAAAGCAGTGCCAACAGCGCGACGATTGACACCATCCTAAAAGTGTTCAAAGCACTAAATGCGGATATCAGTTTTAACGTAAAACTTGAAGATCACTTTGTTAAGCTCGCCTGAGGGATGAGTAAGCCGAACGCGCAACAGCATCTGTTTAAAAGTTGAGCTTTACAGATAGATGATCGTCATCACAAAAATAAGCTTAGCCATAGCACAGAGATTATAAGACAAAGTATCAGGTAGTATTTCAAAAAGTGTCCCAGGGTCCGCTTGTTTGGGAGTTTAATAGAGGGCTTGGTGTAACAGCTTCTCCATCCCCTCAGCCTAATAAAAAATACCCAACAGATTCACCAGCAAAGCAATTGATTTTTAATTTGCTTCAGCATTAGCCCATCATCGATACCTTAATTCCCGTTGGCCTCGCTTTGGTTTGCGCGTAAGACTTTCGGGATACAATACTTCCCATTTGGGTTTTTAAAAGCACTTATTTTATTAAATTGATCAGTCATCAACCATCGAAATAAGCTGCCATGTATCATTATGATTAACAGGGAAACGGAAATACGTCAGTACCTGAGCTCTCAGCCCCGCAATAAGATCGTTATTCTCAGGGATGAGGTAGCGGGGCTTAACTTTTTGAATGTGGGTCGCGTGGTTTCGCAGCGGCTGAGCCGGGTGCCTGACGGTAAGCTCAGTCCGCAATTTGCTTTTAGGGAAATAGACCGGATTTTTTCTGAACATACGTACCGGCATGAGGCTTTGGGGAATGTGCTTGCGCTGCAGAATGTCGGGATTCTCTTCGAACCGGAGCTGAAACTGAATGTTCCGCAAATTATCGACACGCATTCTCAAAATAATGTGCTATTCCTGCAATGGCATGGGGAAATTACGACTGATTTCCTCTATTTTATTAAAAAAGAAGATGGAATTAAAATTAGTATTAAAGGCCTAAGTCATATTATTTTATGAAATATAAAGAGCTTATTAGCTTCGAACCGATAACTGAAGTCATCAAGTTTAGCCGTACAAAAGAAACGGATTATCAGCAAACACTGGTCAAAACCTTTGTTTTTTCCGATTCTTTCAGGGATGCCCTGATACCGGAGATGGTAAAAAACATCAGCCTGAACCAACGGGGAGAGAGTTTTGGGCTTCAGGTTGTCGGTAATTACGGTACCGGTAAATCGCACCTGATGTCGCTGGTGTCTCTGATTGCGGAAAACGAAGCACTCATCAACTTCGTCGAAGACGAGAAGCCCAAAAAAGAGCTTGCCAAAATTGCCGGTCAGTTTAAAGTGCTTCGGTTTGAGCTGGGTAACACAGAAAGCCTTTGGGAAGTGATGACCTATCAGATTACGGAGTTTTTTGAGGAGCTCGGTATCTCCTTTTCTTTTGAAGCGCTCGGCAACAGAACCTTTGGGCAAAAGCTGAAGCTTATGATGGATGCCTTTGAATCCAAGTTCCCAGACAAAGGGCTGCTGCTTGTCGTTGATGAAATGCTGGCCTACCTGAAGGGCAGAAGCACGGCTGATAAGCTCAATACGGACCTCTCTGTACTGCAAGCCTTCGGACAGGCCTGTGACAAGTCGAAGTTCAAGTTTATTTTCGGCGTTCAGGAGATGATTTATCACTCATCGGAATTTCAGTTTGCAGCCGAAATGCTTCAAAAAGTGAATAACCGCTTTCGGGAGATTGTAATCACCAAAGAAGAGGTGGCCTATATTGTTAAGAAGCGTCTGCTCAAAAAGAACGAGCATCAGAAAAATCAGATCCGAAAGCATCTCGACGGGTTTCTGAAGCTGTTCACCGATATGCACGCCAAAACGGATGATTACATCGAGCTCTTTCCGGTGCACCCAAGTTATTTTGAGAACTTCGAGAAAATCAGAATTGGCAAGAGTCAGCGTGAGATCCTTAAAACCTTGTCGGCTCAGTTTAACAGCCTTTTAGACCTTGAAGTACCAAAAGACAATCCCGGCCTGCTTACCTACGATGCTTACTGGGATGTAATGGGGGCCGATCAGTCCCTGATGGCTATCCCGGATGTGCGCAAGGTGAAGCAAATCACAGATACCATTTATGATAAAATTGAGTCGTATTTCACGGGTGGCCGGGTTGGCAAAAAGCCGGTAGCCCGCCGTATCGTGAATGCCTGCGCGATTAAGATCCTGCAGCACGAGCTGAGCAGTCAGAACGGGACCAATGCCGAACAGCTGGTAGATGATCTCTGCCTTACCGACAAGCTTGCTATGGACCGCGAGTTCCTTATAGATATTATTGATACCGCGGCAAATAATATCCTCACTGCTACCTCCGGGCAGTATTTTGATAAGGATAGTGAAAACGGAGAATACCATCTGCGGATTGAAGGAGGAATCAATTTCGATCAGAAGATTAAAGATTATGCCGCTACCATGGCCGACTCCCAAAAGGATGAGTACTTCTTTAAGTTTCTCGAAGTGAACCTGCCGCTTGATCATGATACGTACCGCACGGGCTTCAGAATTTGGGATCATACCATCGAATGGGAATCGCACAAAACCTATCGCGAAGGCTACATCTTTTTCGGGAATCCCAACGAGAAATCGACTACGCATCCGCAGCAGCATTTTTATATGTATTTCATGCCCATCTTTGATGCTTCAAAGAAAAAGAGAAATCATGAAGAAGATGAGGTCTATTTTATATTTGATGCCCTTTCAGAGGAATTCAAACAGCTTGTAACGCTCTACGGCGCAGCTCTTGCCCTTGAAGGCCGGGCCGACAGTTCGCAAAAACCGCTGTACCGGCAAAAAATAGAAGACATCAACCGCAGGGCGAGAAAACTGTTCGATGAAGAATATGTGCGTACCGTTCAGGTTGACTACAAGGGAAAGGAGCTGCCCCTGAGCGGGTACCGCCTGCCCGGCTCCGGCGCTACCAAAGAGCAGGTTTTTTCTGCTGTGGCTTCTGAAGTGTTCGAAAAATGGTTCAGCAATGAGCGTCCCGACTACCCTAATTTCTCGCAGCTCACCTATGCCGTCTCAAAAGATAACTACGAAAGGCTTGTTAAGCAGGCGCTGAATAAGGTGATTAACCCGCAGCAAACCAACCGGGACGGGGAAGGCATTTTATCCGGCCTCGGGTGCTGGGTGCCGGGTCAGCTCGACTACAGCCATTCGCCTTATGCAAAGAGCCTGCTCAGGCAGCTTAAAGAGAAGGGCGAAGGCAAGGTGCTTAACAGAGATGAAATGCTCGAACTCGTAAAAAGAAGCGAGAACCTGTGGATCTCCAAAGACTTCAAGATTGAGGCAGAGCTTCAGTTTGTTGTGATGGCCGTGCTCGCAGCGCTTGGGGAAATCGAAATAAACCTGCATTCCGGCAAAGACATCAACTCAACAAACCTGAATGAGCTTAAAGAGCTTCAGAAACACGATTATTACTCCTTTACCCACATTAAGGCACCTAAGGGGCTGAATCTTGCGGCGCTTAAGCTCATGTTTACCAAAATGGTGGGGAGGGATCTGAGCAACCATCTCAACGATCCGGATACCTACACCGTGCTGGTAACGGCGGCCAATGAGTGGGCTCGCAAAACCGTTACCCTGCAGCATAAGGTACAGGGCGGCTATACCTTCGCAGGTATTGAAATCATTTCTCCGGAACAAGGCGCCGAATTCCGCCGGGATTTCACGGCTTTCTCCGGTTTCTGCGACAAGCTCGCCAACTATACCTCTCAGGCCAGAATCAGGAATTTCCATTTTACGATCCCTACGCTGAAAGACATCCTTCCGGTAAAAGACAAGGTGCAGGCGCTTCAGCTTAAGCTGCAGCAACTCGACGACCTTCAAAAAGATCTCACCTATCTGCAGCAGTGCAAGCAGTACGCAACACAGGCCGGAATGAAGCAGGCTATCGATGCGGTGCTGCATCAGCTGAATGAAGTGCTTGATGCGGATAGTGAAAAAGCTACGAGAACCTACATCTCTAAACTTGCAGCGGTAAAACAGGACTATGCGGAGTGGTACCTGGACCGCTACCTTGCCTGCCGCATCAGTGAAAAAGATGATGTTCAGAAAGCTGCGCTGCTGAACTCCGACGAAAAGCAGGTTTGCGATATCCTTAAAGAAGCCGATTTTCTTTCTGCCGCTACCTACCTGAAGTGGAACAAAAGCCTCACCCTGCTAAAACCGGCCGATCCCAAAGTGAATAAGGCCCTTATCCTCACGGCGCCTTATCAGGATTTTAACCCGCATGAGTATGAAGGGCTTCCGGTGCCTTCCGTTAGGGCGCTCAGGGAAGAGCTGCATCAGCTGTTTGAAGAATGGGAGCAAACGCTCAAAAATGTGCTTGATGACCCTGCCGTAAAGAAAAACATGAACTTACTGGATCTCGACTCCGTGAAGCTGCTCAGCGATTTCAAAGCCGGGAAGCAGCAGCTTACCAAGCAAAATGCGCTGCGCATCCGTAATGCAATCATGAGTCTGCACAAGGGGCTGGATAAAGTAGAGCTGACCGTTGACAGCATGAAGGCCGCATTCAACAAACCCCTTACCCCAGATGAGGCTATTGAAGCTTTTAAGGCCTATATCGATCAGATTGCAAGGGGTAAGGAGCGCGATAAGATCCGCATCATCCTGAAATAAACCGGGCAACTTAACTTATAAGTTAATTTTTCTTTGATTTTAATTATAGCGTGTCTAAATTGATGGTTCTTGTTCAAATAGCAGCATTTCGGCGGGTCAGGTATTACAGCGTGCGTTTAGATTCTGACGATACCACGCTTTTTGAGCAGTTCCTTGAAACACATACGCCGGAAAACAAAGAGAAACTCGATCACATACTGTCATGGATTAAAGCAATCGGTAACCGCTTCGGGGCAAAGGAGTTTTATTTCAGGAATGAGTCCCTCACGGCCGATACGCGCGCTTTGCCACCCAAAGGTATACAGAAGGAACCACACTATCTTGAAGATGATGCACTTACTGACGAAGCCAAGCCTGCTGCAAACAACCTGCGGCTGTACTGTTTCAGGGCAAGTGAGTCGGTTGTCGTGCTGTTTAGCGGAAACCTTAAAACAGCCCAAAAGGCTCAAGACTGCCCATCTGTAAAGCCCTATTTCCTGCAGGCCAATAAACTTTCTGCAGCCTTAGAGCGGGCTTTCCGGGAGGGCGTTATTCGCTGGAACGACGACTACAGCGATATTATCTGTGATGAACCGATTGATTATGAAGGATGAACCTATGAAAAACAAAAATATAATTACCGAATGGCTCGATAAGTACGGCGATCCGGAAACAGAGCGCTTTATTGAGAACAACCTCGCCATTACGGAGAAAGTACGCCTTGCCCTTGAGGCCAAAGGCTGGAGCAAGGCTGAGTTTGCCGAAGCGATGGGCAAAAACCCGTCCGAAGTTTCGAAATGGCTGAGCGGTATGCACAACCTCACGCTTAAAAGCCTCACCAAGATGGAGCTCGTGCTCGGAATTGATCTGCTTAACAACAAGCCTGAGCCGCAGTACAAATCCGTGTACCTCGGTCTTGTAGAAGGCAGTGCCGATTATGATGCCAAAGCTACGGAGTACGAAGCCTATGCCCCGCAGCAGAAAACCACAGTAGCCATCTGATGGAAAAGCCGCCGCCCATTATACCCGAGAAAATTCACCTGCAGGCCATAGAGGTAGCAGCGTTCCGCTTAGATGCGGAAAGGCTTGTGCAAACCCCCAAGCAGCAGCTTACGCTCGGGCACAAGCTGCTGCATAACCTTGCTGAGCACAAGCTTAAGCTTGAGCTTGTGTTTTCGTTTAAAGATGACGAGGAGCGGGAAGTGCTTTTCCTGCAGATCGATTTTTATTTTATGGTTGATAACCTGCCGGACTTTTATAAAACCGGGGATGACGGAAGCCCGGTTTTCTTTGCCCCGGCTATGGGCACCTTCCTTGCCATTGCGGTATCGACCTCGCGGGGCATTATTTTTGAAAAACTCAGAAGCAGCGGCATCCCCGGCAGTATTATTATTCCCGTGCTTGATCCGCATAAGCTTCTTCAGGATTCGAACTAAAAAACTATACGATTATGATTACCGTACTTGGCAAAACCTTTAGCACCGAAGAAGAACGCAGAACGTATTTCCGGGAAGAGCTGCGCAAAAAACTGCCCGAGCTCAAACAAATGGAAGGCTTCCCGATAGGGGAAGATGAGGACATCCTGAACCTGAGCGACCCGCCCTACTATACCGCCTGCCCAAACCCCTGGCTGAACGACTTTATTGCCGAATGGGAAGAAGAAAAGAAAGCGCTGGAAAAAAAAGGCCTGCGCAAAAAAAACTTTGAGGTCACTGAGCCTTATGCCGCTGATGTGAGTGAGGGTAAGAATAATCCTATTTATAACGCGCATAGCTATCATACCAAAGTGCCACACCCGGCCATAATGCGTTATATTTTGCACTATACCCAACCTGGTGATATTGTTTTTGATGGTTTTGCAGGCACGGGGATGACTGGGGTAGCCTCAACCTTACTTGAGGAAGAAACACGAGAGTATTCACTCAAATTCAAGGATATAAACGGGATATTTGGAAAAAGGAGATTTGTGACTAGTGATTTGTCACCGATTGCCTCATTTATTAATTATTGCTATAACTCAGAAGTTGACATACGCGAATTAGATAGAGAATGTGGTATAATATACGATAAGCTTGAGAGTGAAGTTGGATGGATGTATAAAACAAAAATAGGAAAAAATACATCTTTTTTTAATTATGCGATATGGAGTGACGAGTTAATATGCAACAATTGTGGAAATACATATTCGTATTGGTCGGTAGCTATTGATGAGAACAACAAGGTGCACAACGAGAACTTAGTTTGTGATAGTTGTAATCATCACGACATAAACAGAAATATTAAAAAAAGTATAATAACAAAGTACGATAAGTTAATAAAAAAAGTTGTTGAGCAAAAAAAATACATTCCAGTATTGTTGAAGCCAAAAGATAAAAGCGTTTATCTGAAGAAAATTGATGATGATGATTTAGTAATATTGAAGCAAGTAGAGGATGCTAATTTTCCTTATTGGGTACCAATTGTGAAAGTTCCAAAAGGGGATAAGACATCAGAGCCAATAAGAGCAGGTATCACTTATGTTCATCATTATTTTACAAAAAGAAATTTATTAGCCCTGAGTTTGCTAAAAAAACTAGTAGATGAATCTCAATATCCGCTACACTTACAATTTATTTTAACGGGTATGATACAGCGTTCTTCACTAATGAATAGAATTCACGTAAAAAATTTTTTTTATGGTGGTGGAGGCTGGAACGCAGGAATAATGAAAGGGACAATACATATTCCATCAATTCCAATAGAAACTTCAATTATTGAACAATTTAGGTCTAGGCATAAAGGATTAATTGAAGCAAAAAAAATTATAAATAAAAAGAATGGAGTTATTTCTGTTTCTTCAGCTACTAGTTTAAATTTATCTGATAATAGTATTGATTACATATTTACAGACCCACCTTTTGGTGCTAATATAATGTATTCAGAGTTGAATTTAATATGGGAGTCATGGTTAAAAGTAGTTACCAACAATACTAATGAAGCAATCGAAAATAGAAATCAAAAGAAATCCCTAAGTCGTTATTCTGATTTGATGACTAAATCATTTAGGGAGTATTTTAGGGTTTTGAAACCTAACAAATACATGACAGTTGAGTTTTCGAATACTAAAGCAATAGTGTGGAATATTATTCAAAATTCTATTGCAAATGCTGGTTTTATAATTTCTAATGTATCGGCGCTTGACAAAAAACAAGGGGGGATGCGATCGATTTCTTCAACTACTGGTGTTCGTCAAGATTTAGTTATTTCCTGCTACAAGCCATCGGTAGAGTTTAATGTAAAATTCAAAGAATTAGAAAATTCTTCTGTGGGTGTATGGGAGTTTGTAAATGAACACTTAGAACATTTACCTATACATTTGTTGAAAGGCAGTTCAACTACGGCAATTATCGAGCGCAGCCCCAAAATCCTTTTTGACCGACTTATTGCCTTTTATGTACAGCGGGGTTTACCAGTCCCCATAGACGCTTCCAAATTTCAGCAGGGTTTGCGCGAGCTTACCGATCAGTTTGTCGAGCGGGACGGCATGTTCTTTACGCTTGAACAGGCAGAAGAATACGACCGCAAGAAAGCAGCGGCACCAAACTTTGTGCAGCTCGATATTTTTGTAACCAATGAGCAGGAGGCCATTTTATGGCTTAAAAACATACTCGAAAAAGAGCCGCAAACCGAGCAGGACCTGCACCCCAAATGGATGAAAGAGGTAGCGGGTAATATGCGCAAAGGCGATACCCTGCCCGAAATGCGCACCATCTTAGAAGAAAACTTCCTCAAAAACGATTCGGGTCAGTGGTACCTGCCTGATCCCGAAAACGAAGCCGATAAAGAAGAGCAGCGCACAAAACGCCTGCTGAAACAATTCAAAGCCCTGCTCACTGAAATCCGCACATCCAAAAAGAAAATCAAGGAAGTGAGGGTAGAGGCCGTACGGGCAGGCTTCACACAGTGCTATAAGGAAAAAGATTTCAAAACCATCGTAGAGGTAGGTGAGCGCATCCCGGAAAAACTCCTGATGGAAGATGAAATGCTGCTTCAGTTTTTCGACATCGCAGACGGCAAGGCATAAGGGGAACTACGCATGAGGTACAACGGTAAAGCCTGTGAGCTTGTAGGAGAAAAAGAAGTATTCGGAGAGCGCATTGCATGGATCCGCCTCATGGAAGACCAAAGCTTCCACGAGGTGCCGTATGATGCGCTCGAACAGTCGGCTTCGGTTTTTTCCCGGCACGAAATACGCTTTATTGCTGTAGCCGCAAAAATTAAGGATGAGGTTGCCCGCAAAAACATTCTGGCACCCTATGAAAGCAGCCTCATCCCCCTGCCGCATCAGATACTGGTACTCGAAAAGGTAATGCAATCCGCCCAAAACCGCTTCCTGCTTGCCGACGAAGTAGGCATGGGGAAAACCATTGAAACCGGCCTCATCCTTAAAGAACTCAAAATTCGCGGGGATATCAAACGCACCCTCGCCATTGTGCCCAAATCGAGCATGCTGCAGTGGCAGAGCGAACTCAAAGATCATTTCAACGAAGTGTTCCATGTGTACGACTCCGAGATGATAACCTCCATGGCACGCACCTTTGCCAACATCAACGCCGATGAAGAATACAACTTCTGGACGCAGCACAATCAGATCATCGTTTCAACCGACGCCCTGAAGCCGCTCGAAGGCAGGCAGGGCTGGAGCCGCGACCGGGTTCACGAGTACAACAAATACCGGCTGGAGTCGGTACTCCGTGCCGATTTCGACCTTGTAATTATTGATGAAGCCCACAAAATGGGAGGGGCCAACCCAACGGTTTCAAGGTATCTGCTCGCACAGGAACTCTGCAATACGGTACCCAATGTGCTGCTGCTCACGGCAACCCCGCACCGGGGCAAGGCCGATCACTTCCGCAGAATCTTGCAGCTGCTCGATCCCGACGCATTCGATGGCGAAGGCCTGCCCGCCATTGAGGAACTTGAGCCCTACGTAATCAGAACCGAAAAACGGCATGCGGTCGATTATGAGGGCAACAAGCTCTTCAGCAAAAGGCGCACACACCGCTTCGATGTACAGCTCGATCCGCAAAAACATGCCGCACAGCTCGCCCTGTATGAAGCCGTAACCGATTATGTGCGGGAAGGCTTCAATGCCGCAAAACAGACCGGAAATGCGGCAAAAGGCCTGATGATGGTGCTGTTCCAGCGGCTGGCAAGCAGCTCAACAGCAGCAATACACTCGGCCATGCTGCGTAGGCTCAACCGGCTCCGGAACGGCGAAATAGGCGGGGAGGAAGATTTCGGGGAGGATGCCGGCAGCCTTGCCGATGATACCGCAGCCGAGCTGGGTTTCAACGAAAAAACCGGCTTCGCAGATGGAGAAATGCCGCATGAAGACGATGTGCTCGAGTTGCTGGTGCAGCAGGCAGAGACCTGCATGCGCACGGAAGCCGATGCCAAAGCCGATGCTTTGCTCCAAAAAATTATTGAACTCAGGCAGCTGCACTATCAGGAAGACCTCAAGATTCTGGTATTTACCGAATTCAGGACAACCCAGAAAATGCTCGTCACTTTTTTTGATGAAAGGGGCTACGAAGTGGTGTTTATTCACGGCGGTCAGGAGATTGATGAGCGCAGAAGATCACTCGGCAGGTTCAAAGAGCAGGCCCAAATTCTGATTGCTACCGATGCCGCCGGTGAGTCGCTGAACATGCAGTTTTGCCACATACTGTTCAACTACGACCTGCCGTGGAACCCCATGATGATAGAGCAGCGGATAGGCCGTATCGATCGTATCGGCCAAAAACACGTAATCGATGCCTGGAATATGATTACGAGCAACAGTGTGGACCTTCGTGTTTATGAAGTGATAGAAGAAAAGCTCACAACCATACTCGAGCAGCTGGGAATCGACAAAACATCGGATGTGCTCGACTCGACCTTCGAAATGAAAGACGTGAACAAGCTGTACCTGCAAAGCCTGCTCGACCCCGACCGCTTCGATTTAACGGAAGCGGGATTTCTGCATGATATCAAAAACAAGCTCAGCGAATACAAAAGCACAGAAGGGGCGCTGCCGCACGTAGCTGAAGATGAAATTGAGTACAAAAAGGCAGCCGATGTTAAACACAGCCCGCTTCCACACTGGCTGGAAACCCTCATTCAGGAGTATGTGGCCATACACGGCGGTTCCTACACCCGCAACCTGATGGGCCATGCCGATGTGCGGGTACACGGCGAACACCGCCGGATAACCTTCGATGCCGAAGCCGCGCTGGATCACCCCGTAACGGAGCACATCAGCCTGCAGCACGACTGGATAAGAAAGCTGCTCAACGACCTGAGCACCTTCAACACGGCAGGCGGTATCCCGGCCCTGCGCTCAGAGAAAGGCGGCGAAACGCCGGGCGTATGGAGCCTGTGGCAGATCAGTGCGCGCAATCAGCTGGAAAGCAAGGAAGCCTGGCACTGCTTCTTCATTGCTGATAGCGGCAGCGAATACACCGCTTACGCCAACGATATCTGGAGCAGGCTCATTCAGGAGCCGGAAACCTTCCGGCAGGAAGCCAACTACAACCTATCGGAACCGGAACTGTACCAGCAGAAGCTTGATAAGGCCCTGCGCAGCTGTTACCAAAATATTCAGGCTGCCCTGAGTGTGAGCATGCAAACTAAGAAAGAGAACCGCATCAGCTCATTTGAATTCCAGCGGTCGCGTATTCTCAAAATCGGCATAGCCAACATCCGGAATGCCAAGCTCAGAAAACTCGAAGCCGAGCACGACGCATGGATTTCAGAATTCAGCAGAAACCGCAAACTCATACCGAACCTCAGGCAGCTGCTGGCAATCCGCATCAATGGCTGAACTCCTCCGAAATATTGCAGAAAAGCTTAAATCGTATGGCGCACGCACCATGCTGATCGAAAACCCGGACGGCTTTTTAAACCGGCCGGATGTAGCAAAAGAGCTCCTTAAATACGGGCTTACCCTGCACCGCGGCACACAGCTCGAGCAGCGGATTCAGTACGAACTCAGGGATCCCGAAGAACGGCTTGTGCTGCTGAACAAGGATAACAGCAGCTTTCTTCAGGATATTAAGCAAAACGCTTTCCCGGTAAAATTCCGGCTGGATGACTACCTGGGCGTATGGCATATCCCCTCGCTGCTCAACGAACCGCTGCACATCATCGATGCGCTATACCTGCAGGATGAGCTCACCGAACAAAACAAAAAGCTTACGCTGCAAACAATCAGCCGCATAAAGGCACAAAGCCCGGAAGAAGCACAAACAGCATTTTCGGCAGACCGCTTTCAGGCGGAGCTGCAAGATGCCCTAACCGAAAGTGTACTGAACTGGGCGGTCATCAGTCGCCTGATAGCCCGCAATATCGCCTTAACGATTGGCACTGCTCAATTAGAGACCGTACTTGAAGGCGTAAGGGAAGCAAACCATAAATTTCAGCAGCATTTATCAGGCAGTTATAATCATACCAAGATTGCAAATGCTGTGAGAAAGCCCAAAAACGTTTCCCGGATTCTGGAACACCTCAGCTTTAACTATTTAAATCAGAAAATCGCGCTCATTGTTATAGACGGCATGGCCTTGTGGCAGTACGAAATAATAAGCAGGCAGCTGCCGGAAGTACGCCGGGAGGAAGTCATTTACGCATGGATACCATCCATCACGCAGCTATCAAGGCAGGCCATATTCCGCGGTGGTGATCCGGAAACCACCTACCGGCAGTCGCCGGTTAACGAGAAAAACCTTTGGAAAACCTACTGGCAAAAAAAAGGCATCCCCGCCCATGAAATAAGTTATCAGCATAACAAAACGGGTCTCGGTAATGTAGATCAGCTCACCAAGCTCGCCCTTGTAATTACTGATCTGGATGAAAAAATGCATGCTTCAACCGATTATGCGGACCTGAAATCCCTCACTGAAAACTTTGTGAAGCGGTTTCCGCTAATCCGGAACATCGAAAAACTGCTGGAGCAGGGATTCAGGATTTTTCTCACAACCGATCACGGTAACATACAGGCAAAAGGCTGGCGCGGACTCCGGGATCAGGAAAAGCTCGGCACCAATAAATCGGGCAGCAGAAGTCAGCGGCACATCGAGTACGAACGGGAGGGGCTCGCTGATACCTTCATCGAAAGCAATCCTGGTATCGCCGGTTCGTGTGTAACAACAGATGATACGCTTTACCTCACAGATGATCTGAGTTTTTCACCAAAAGAAAAGCTTGTAACGCACGGCGGATCGCATCTGCTGGAAGTATTAATTCCATTTACGGAACTCGGAAAATGAAACAAACCGCAATTGGTATCAATCAGCGCATCCCGTTAGATACGCTGCACACCGGCCTGATAAGCCATCTGGAAAACAGATACAGCGATGAGTACATTGTTGAGCAGCTCCGCTTATCATTCAAAGGCGAAAACAGGCTCAAAAAGGCAAAGCAGATTGTAAGCCGGATTATCCGGCAGAGTGAAGTGACCCCTTTTGTGGAAGCCAACAGCGCGGAAATTACACAAGCCATAAAAAACAAACAGGACCGCAGCCTCATCCTGATTGCGCTGCTAAACGGGGCCTACCCCTTCTCATTTACAACCCTGCAAACCCTGGGGAAATACCTGTCGGTACAGGAGCTGATAAACAGGCAGAGCATCAACAAATCGCTTGCGGCCATTTACGGCGGCAACAGAGCAACCGCCAACGCCCTTGACAGCGTACTTCCCATGTTTATAGAAGCGGGCTTAATCCGCCGAAAAAAAATAGCCGTATTTGAACACAACAAACAATTTCAGCCCGGCACCGCAATCGCAACACAAGCCTTCATACAGTCCTTCAAAGCCAACACAGCCTACCAAACCCTCCAAAGTTACCAGCTAAGTGATCCGTACTTTCTTTTTTTGAATGGGTGAGGGGGGATAGCAAGCTTTAAGCTTACTATCAAAACCTTGCCGGAAAAGCATCAGCAAAATTTTATTGTAAGTGGAAAATGCTCACTTCGGGCAACTGTTCGGCTGCTCGCTGAGCTCATGCTTACGCCCAGCCTTCATCAGCGCGTTCAGGATGGATTCCCTGATGTCGTTCAGCCCGTTTTCCTTGTTCTTTAGGTGGTTGTAAATCAGGGTTTTGAGCTGTAATTTAGGGAATTATATAGGTCTCCTTGCCTTAGGGTTTCTGGTTTTGTGGTTATTACCAAACCTAAGCAAGGGGACTTTTTTTTGCTACCCCGGACACACTTTTTGGGGTACTATCGCTCCCTTCACTGTGCAAAACAAAAACAGCTGTACCTGTACCATGAATAAATCCATCAGAATATCAAAATCCTTTACCGTAGGAGACTGGATTGAGTTAAGGCAAAAGCTCTCAACCGATAGCAATGAAAACTGGTCAAAAGCCATAGAAGTTTTTGATGACAGAGTAAGCTCAAGGTTTCTGGATCCCATCCATAAAATCAAAAAAGAGGATGTACACCTCGGGGAAGGTTTTTCAATCACAGCACTGTCTGTAATCCTCTGTGAGTTTCTTGCTGCTTTTGAGTTGGGGAAAATCTATAAAACCGACACGCCCGACGGCGATCTGGCACCTCATGAATACAGCAAATCATCCAGGATGTTTACTGAATTCTGGAAGACAAGTGTTTTTGAAAAGAAAATGAGCTCTGATTGTAAGGGGCGCTTTTACGGCGACATCCGCTGCGGTCTTGTTCATGAGGCCCGCACAAAAGGTAACAGTGTCATTATTTCTGACAAGTCAGATAAACTGCCAGATGAGCATAACAAGGGGAAATTCTATTATAAGCAGGGCGGGGAATACCGCTTCAACAGAGATCTGTTTTTAAGAACACTGGAAGAATACATCAGGGACTACAGGAAAAGACTCTCCGAAGACAGCGGACTTAAAAAAAAGTTTATTCTGAAATTTGACGAGCTGGCCGGCCTGGATCATGTCTGGTATTTCATTTATGGCTCAAACCTGCTTGCAGAAAAGCTGAATACCCGCCTGCGCGAGCTGAACATTACTGCGCTTGGAGAGAAAAAGGTAACCCTAAAAGACTATTGCATCACCTACAACAAGGCAAGCGTGGACGGTACTTCCAAAGCCAATATTAATTATGAGAAAGGAAATGAAGTACACGGCATTGCCATACTGATGCTTGCTTCTGAGCTGCCGGAGTTTGGAGAAAAATTCGAGAAAGGCTACGCAATTTGTTCTGTATGGCTGAACTACAAAGAAAATGATGATACAACCCGGCAATTCAGCGGTCTGACATTTATTTCCGAAAAGCTGTCAACCGAACGGCCTTCAGAAGAATATGTGCAGCAAATCGTAGAAGGCGCCCGCGAAAAAGACCTGCCGGAAGGGTATATTCGAAAATATCTTTTGGTTTAATCAATCAGAATTGAAAAATTTAGTATTCACTTAATCTGAGTAGGATATTTTCATAAGTCGCTATTGTGAGTAGTTTGTTTAACTAATTGTGCATGCCTGTTGGAATGCTCTAATTCATTCGAAATAGTTTAAATAAAAAAATATGGTTATAAATAAAAGTACAATGTATGCTATTGTATGCAAAACTCTCTTTTGAAGAGATTTGTTTGTAATGCCGATTACCTTACTGTTCTTTATTTCGATAATATATGTGTCATTATTAATGGTGACATTTAAGACACCCTCATTCATTCCGGTTACTTCTTCCTCTTCAGCAGGGATAAAAAGTTTTTGCCAGATTCCGATACTGTTTTTGTAAGTGTATAGATTATGCGTATATAAAGCTTTGCCTTTCAGTATTCTGTATCGCGTTTTGCCGTCCTCAGTGTAGTGCATCCCATCAGTAAGCGGGGTACTTTTGGTGTTTACTTCATCATATTTATCATTATTATCTATGTTAGATTTTATTTTCCGAAAAGCCTGATTATCATAGCTTAGTTCTTTAGCTTTAGACTTATTTTCCTGCAAAAATTTATTCTTCAAATGCAGCTTCGCATTAGCATCCGGTACCTTGTTTTCATCGCTCAGCAGGAAGTAATCCTCATCACTGTCGGATTTGCGGCCGTCAATTTTCAGGGCTA
>JAFIET010000069.1 GCA_020832405.1 Balneolales bacterium | reverse complement strand
AGTTCACGCTGGATCTGATTGCCGAAACACATTGGGATGATGACCAAAAGGGTGATCAACAGGGCACGAGGGCAAATAAGCTGAGGGAATATTACAACCAGATCAGGGATAAAACCGATACAGAAAAGGCCCTGTACAGGCTTCGCCTGCTCGGGGTTGTGGAAGATTACACGGTTGATTACCGTACCCAAACGCTGACCATACATTGCAGCAAAAAAGAGGACAGCTACTACAGCGCCCGGCTCAGGCAGTATCTCTCCAAGTTTTTCTCCGAAGAGCGGCTCGATAAGGAAATGCTGAAGGCCTCGAAAGGCCCCGGCAAAGAACTGATCCAGAAGTACCTGAATTATCTGGTGGATTTCGGCTATGAGCAGATTGCCAAAAAACGCATGCGCTCCATATCTGAAATGAAGGAAGCCTGCCTGTACGGGCTTGAAAAACCGAATGATATGGCCGAATACCTGAACCTTTACCTCAACTCAAAATATGCCCGTGAAATCTATGAGGTGGACGGTAAAAATGAGTCGCTGCCCCATAATCTGGACGACGGTAATAATACCGATATAAAGTGGGTCCTGTACTACATCAGGCTTATGGAAAAGGATGGTGATTCCGAGCTTAACAATATGAAGCATTTGCGTGGTGCAACGATGCGCCTGCTCAATCAGAAATCCTCAAATCTGAGCAATCCCGTACTTCTGATTCTGAAGGCCTATGCCACCTTCTTTCTGGAATATGACAATGAAAACCTGCTTTCCGCCTCAGAAGATGATTTATCAAAGGCCATGAGCCTGCTCGAAGAAGATCAAAACCAGAGCGAGGAAGAGCTGGAAGAGGGGTTTTATGAATTTGTCATGATCCTGCTCGAAAAAAGACCGCAGATTCAGGACTATTATACTTTCGAGTTTGAGAATTTCCGGTTCAGGAGCCTGCTCAAAACACTGCAAAATGCCAACCATACCCTTGACCTGTTAGACACTAAATTAAACTGATATGGCCGAAAACATTCGCAAAGAAGCTGAGCGGGAGCTCACCCTGCTGAGAGAAAAAATGAGCCGCATAACACGTGCAACGGATGCCCTGCATACTGCCGGTAACATAGCCGAAGAGGCCAGCGGGCTTCTGCAGCAGTTCGGCGAAAAAGCTGCTGCCACACTCGATGAGCCTGCCGAAAAGCTGAGCACCTCACTCTACAGCATTGATGCACAGCTCGACGCCCTGCAGGATCTGCTTACGCAGTTTCAAAGCCTTCAGAAAAGCCTGAGTAAGCTCAACCTCAAAAATGAACTGCAAGACCTTTCCCAAAAACTGACCGAATCCGGGAAAAAAGCAGATAAAGAAGCGGAGAAGGTGCTCATCAAATTAGAGCTTCTTTCAAACCGGGTTAACACTGCCGGGACTACCATCACCCAAAAAATCAGTGACAGCCAGGAGCAGGCCTCCGGCAAACTGACGGCCGAGCTGTCCAGCACACAAAAAGCTCTTTCTGATAAAATCACGGACCTGCAGAGCCGGTTAACGCAAACGAATACAGCCGGCTTTAAAAGTCTGACCGAGCAGGGTGTTGCTATAGAACACAGCCTGCAAACGGAGTTCAGAGACCTTAAACAAAACCGCCTGAAAGAACTCGACAAACTCCTGAAAATCAGCCTCGGGCTCAACGGCCTGGTATTGCTGCTGTTGTTCTTTTTGGTGTTTGGAGGTTGAGGGGTGGTAGATTGTAGATTGTAGATGCCTAAGAAAAAGGTGCCTTTTGCTGACCCGGACACACTTTTTGAAATACTACCACCCCGCTTTTGTGAAGCTTTTTTTATTCTCAAAGCTCGTATTACCTTATATTCCTGCGGTAAGCAAACCTTTTTAATCGAATAATTTAATGGCATTTTTCAAACAAGACAATCTGTTACAGGCGGTGCGGGAAGCTGATATGCAGTTTTACCGGCTTGTGCTCATTGTCGGGCCGCGGGGGGCGGGTAAGACCAAAGCCCTGCAGGGCCTTGCCGACAGGCTCGGGCTTGCCCTGATGAATCTCAATCAGCTGCTGTCTGAAAAACTGCTTCATCTTTCGGCTGAGCATCGCGTTATGCAGCTGCCCGCCCTGCTTGATGAGCTCCTTTCTGCCCCGTCGCAGCCGGTTCTGCTCGATAATACCGAGATTCTGTTCGATGCCGGCCTTCGGCAGATGCCCCTTCAGCTGCTGCAGCAGGCTTCCCGTAACCGCACTTTGGTTGTTGCCTGGAATGGCCGCTTTGAGGATTCCGCGCTAAGCTATGCCGTACCGGGGCACCGCGAGCACCGCCGTTACGCAAGCGATCATGATGCTACTATTGTTCCCGCCATAAATGCTGTTTTGTATTAGAACCCTATTTTTCCAATTTTTTTGCCTTTGTAAACCATGACTATGAAATACGGCGACCTGATTCAGTTTGATCCGATCGAGACTATTGTTCAGCTGCGGGATGCCGCCCGCTCTGAAGATGCACGGCAGCTTGTGCGCACGTTTGTGATTTCCGACGATATGGCTGACCGCCTCACAGACCTTGTTTTCCCGGAGCTTCAGTACGACAACCCCAAAGACAACAAAGCCATTTTTGTGGTCGGTAATTACGGCACCGGTAAATCACACCTGATGAGCGTAATCTCTGCCATTGCTGAGGATGCCGAAGCCGCAGAACTGCTCAGCAATGCACAGGTAAAGGAAGCCTCCAAAGCCATTGCCGGACGGTTTAAGGTGATCCGCACCGAAACCGGCTTTACCCACATGACGCTCTACGAAATTGTAGTGAAGGTTCTGCAGGATCAGCTTCTTGAAATGGGGGTGAGCTACGAGTTTCCCGATCCCAAAACCATCAGCTCCCAAAAGACCGCTTTTGAAGATATGATGCAGGCCTTCGCGGAGGTTTACCCCGATCACGGCCTGCTGCTTGTGGTTGATGAGCTGCTCGATTATCTCCGGTCGCGGAAAGATCAGGAACTGGTTCAGGACCTTAACTTCCTTCGTGAAATCGGGGAGGTGTGCAAGCACCTGCGGTTTCGCATGCTCGCCGGTTTGCAGGAAGCCATTTTCGAAAGCGAACGCTTCTCCTTTGTGGCCAATATCATCCGCAGGGTGAAAGACCGCTTCGAGCAGGTGCTTATTGTGCGCAACGACATCAAGTTTGTGGTTGCCGAGCGTCTGCTGAAAAAAAGCGCCGAACAGCAGCAACAGATCCGCGAGCACCTTACGCCCTACGCCAAGTTCTATGCCGACCTTAATGAGCGCATGGATGAGTTTGTAAGGCTGTTTCCGGTGCATCCCAATTTTATTGAGACCTTTGAGCGCATCACCGTTATTGAGAAGCGGGAAGTGCTCAAAACCCTTTCCCGGAGCATGAAAGAGCTGCTTGATAAGGAAGTGCCGGAAGGGGAACCCGGGCTGCTGGCCTTCGACAGCTACTGGAATGTAATCCGTCAGAATTCGGCTTTTAAGTCGCAGCCCGAAATCAGGGAGGTGCTTAGGTGCAGCGAAGTGCTGGAATCCCGCGTGCGGAATGCCCTAAGCCGGCCGCAGTACAAGCCAATGGCCCTGCGCATCATCCACGGGCTTTCCGTTCACCGGCTCACAACCGGCGATATTTACAATACCGTTGGCGCGTCGGCTCAGGAGCTGCGCGACCGCCTCTGCCTGTTCGATCCGCTGATTGCCGAGCTTGGGGGCGATGAACCCGATAAAGACCTCCTCACCCATGTGGAAACGGTAATGCGTGAAATTCACAAAACGGTGAGCGGGCAGTTTATCAGCTTTAATGCGCTTAACCGGCAGTACTATCTGGATCTGAAAAAAACCGAAGATTTTGATGCCCTCATTGCCAGGAAATCCGAGACCCTCGGCGCTGCGGAGCTCGACCGCTACTACTATCAGGCGCTGCGGCGGGTAATGGAGTGCTCAGATACGACGCACGCTACCGGCTATGCCATCTGGGAGCATGAGCTGCTGTGGCAGGGCCGAAAGGCCGCCCGCTCCGGCTATCTCTTCTTCGGGGCTCCCAACGAGCGCTCTACCGCCGTGCCGCAGCGGGATTTCTACCTCTATTTCATACAGCCCAACGACCCGCCCCGCTTTATGGACGACAAGCGGAAGGATGAAGTCTTTTTCCGGCT
Source organism: Balneolales bacterium (assembly GCA_020832405.1). Lineage (GTDB taxonomy): Bacteria > Bacteroidota > Rhodothermia > Balneolales > Cyclonatronaceae > Cyclonatronum. Next base: position 16,383 of record JAFIET010000069.1, on the reverse strand, counting down.
TAAGCATATTGATGAAGCCTTTACCGAAACCCTGCAGCAGTATGCCGCAGCCCTTGAGCTGGCCGCAACGGCCTCCGGGCAAAACAAGAACACCTTTAGCTCGAAGGCTGATTTTTTCCTTAAGAAACTGGCGGCCTGGCTGCAGCAGCACATCACCGATGCTTTTGAAGTAACCTATCAGGGGCGCACGCGCAAACTCATCGACTGGGCAAAGGGCAAATCGCTTCGGGAGCTCTCCGGGGCCGGTCCGCAGGAAACCCTGAACTTCCGGGATATCGTGAACGCCATTTCCGGCATTTGTCTGGAGCCCGCTTTTGAAGATCAGGCCCCGGACTATCCGCGCTTTTCCATCCTCATTACCGGCAAAAACCGGGCGCAGGCCGCGCAGGAAGCCCTTCGTTCGCTTTCGGGCAGCGGCAGCAGAACCAAGCAGGCAACCGCCGTGCTCGATGCGCTGCAGCTGCTCGATGCCGACCGTATCGATCCTGCCGCTTCCCCCTATTCGGCCTTCATCCTGGACCTGCTGCGGGCCAAGGGGCACGGGCAGGTGGTGAACCGCAGCGAGATTATTTCCGATACCTACGGCCTGGAGTACATGCAACCCCACGGGGCACGGCTCGAGCCGGAGTGGGTGGCTGTGGTGCTGGCAGCCCTGGTTTACTCCGGTGATATCGTGCTTTCGGTGCCCGGGCAGAAGTTCGACGCCAACGCCATGCCTGAGCTCGCGGCACACGGCATAGCCGACCTCACGTACTTTAAGCACATCGAGCAGCCCAAAGACTGGAATGTGCCCGCGCTCAAAGCGCTGTTCGAGCTGCTCGGGCTCAATCCCGGCAAGGCCGTGCTGCTCACACAGGGCAAAACCGAACCCGTGCAGGACCTTCAGCAGCAGGTGCATCAGCTGGTTGTGGGCATCGTTAAAATGCAGCAAACCCTGCGGGACGGCCTCTCTTTCTGGGGCACCGACCTCATCGCCGAAAAGCAGCTCAGCGAAAACACCCGTGCGCTCGAAGAGGCCAAGGTATTTTTGGAGTCGCTGCAGCCGTACACAAGCCCCGGCAAGCTCAAAAACTTCCGCTACAGCAGCGAGCAGATCCGCAGCCACGAAAAGGCGGTTTCTTTTTTGGAGGATGTGGCCCTGCTTCGGAATTTCGTTACCGAGTACGGCCCCGCTGCTTCCTGGCTTAGCAATGCGGAAAGCATCTTCCCCGATACCCACGCCTGGGTTGGCGAAATGCAGCAGCAGCGGCAGCAAATTTTGCAACAACTGCAGGGCGCGGCCCTCAGCGAGCTGCCCGAAACCGGCCGTGAAATCGGCGCGGCACTGCAGCAACTGCGCCGCAGCTTCACCCAAACCTACATAAGCCTGCACAGCAAAGCAAGGCTGGGAGAGCGGGATGCACAGCGCAAGTCGCGCCTGCAAAACGACCCCCGCCTGCACAATCTCGTAAAACTGGCCGGTATCGAACTGATGCCCGTGCAGCAGCTTAAAAACTTTCAGACTAAGATTGCCGGCCTTAAAACCTGCCGGGCCCTTGCTGAGCACGACCTCGAGCACAGCCCGTTGTGCCGGCACTGTAATTTCAGGCCTGCTGCCGAACCGGCCGGGCACGACGGAAAGCAGCAGCTCGACGAGCTCGACCGCGCCCTCGATGAAATGATCGCCGCCTGGGTAACAACCATTATCAATAACCTTGAGGACCCCGTTACCCGAACCAACCTCGATTTGCTGAAGCCCGACGACCGCAGGCGTATCGAAACGGTGATGCAAAGCCGCAGCCTGCCCGAGCCTCTCGATAACAGCCTGGTGCAAACCCTCAGAGAAGTGCTCTCGGGCCTCGATAAGGTGAGCGTGAAGCCGCAGGAGCTTCAGGATGCCCTGCTCGTGCAGAAAGGCCCGGCGAGTCCGGCGGAAATCAAGCAGCGTTTTGAGGCCTATATCGATCAGCTCACCAAAGGCAAAGACCCGGCAAAGGTGCGGATTGTACTCGAAATCTGAACCGGCGCCCGCCCCCGGGACAGTTACCACCGCACCGGGGAGACGGTAAGGCCTGTGAATCCTTCATTTATAAAAAAAGCAAAACTGCAAAACGAACCTTATGGCACAGAAGAATTTATTTAAAAGCGAATGGGTAGCCGCCAAAGAAGGCTCAGGCAAATTGTTTGAAGAGCAGCTGAAACCCGATACCGCGCAGGAAGTGGTTTGCCTCGGCAAAACCTTTGACAGCGAGGAAAGCCGGCGGGCGTACTTTACGGAGGAGCTGCGCAAAAAACTGAAGGACCCGGCGTTCCGCAAGATTGAGGGCTTTCCGATTGGGGAAGATGAGGACATCCTCAGGCTTAGCGACCCGCCCTACTACACCGCCTGCCCCAACCCCTGGATTGCCGATTTTATCGCGGAATGGGAAGCCCAAAAACCCCAAAAACCCGACGGCTACAGCTATCACCGCGAGCCTTTTGCCGCGGATGTGAGTGAGGGGAAAACGCACGCCATTTACAGAGCCCATTCTTACCATACAAAAGTGCCACACCTTGCAATCGTGCCTTCTATACTCCATTACACGAAACCCGGCGACATCGTGCTTGATGGTTTCAGCGGTTCAGGCATGACAGGGGTAGCAGCGCAATGGTGTGGCACCGCTCCATGGGATTATAGGTCTGAACTTGAACAGAAATGGAAAGCTGAAGGGCATACGGCGCCCCAGTGGGGACTTCGGCATTGCGTGCTCAATGATTTGTCCCCTGCGGCAACTTTTATGGCCGCAAATTACAATTTGCCGTTTGACGTGAATGCATTTTCTAAAGCAGTGAAGAAACTGCTTAAAGAAGTGGAAAAAGAAATCGGATGGATGTATGAAACGCTTCACACCGATGGTAAAACCAAGGCAAGGATAGAATATACAGTATGGAGCGAAGTGTTCAGTTGCCCTGAATGTGCAGGCGAAGTGGTGTTTCTTGAAGAAGCGATGGATGAGGAATCAAAACGAGTAAAAGACAGTTTTCCCTGCCCACATTGCCAAGCGGAAGTTTCAAAACGTAGCCTCCAAAAAACTTACGCGACAGAATTCGACAAGGTTGCCAACCTAACTCACGAAGTGCCTAAACGGAAACCGGCATTGATTTGCTACAAGATCGGCAAGACCCGATATGAAAAGAAGCCGGACCATGCGGATCTTAACGTGTTGCAAAAAATCAATCAGATGGATCTGCCGCAAGAGCTTCCCAAAACAGCACTGCCATACATGCACATGACACATGAACGGGCGCGTATGGACAGGTCAGGTGTAACGCACATTCACCACTTTTTTCTACCGCGTGCGGCGCAGGCAGTGGGTCTTCTTTGGCGTAAAGCAAAAGCACAACAAGATGCTCGTATTAGGCACATGCTGATGTTCACTGTTGAACAGGTTTTCTGGACGATTTCTATATGTAATTCATATAGGCCGACAGGTTTTTCTCAGGTTTCGCAATATATGAAAGGCATTTATTATGTACCCTCTCAACATTCAGAGTTGAGTCCTTGGTACATCTTGGTTGGTAAGTCAATTCGTTTGGGGAAAGCATTTCAAACTCACTACGCTAGGCCATCCGGCGTAATTACCGGAACAGGATCAACAGCAATTCTTCAAGTGCCGAATCACGCTGTCGACTACATATTTACCGATCCTCCCTTCGGCGAAAATATCTACTACGCTGATCTGAATTTTCTTGTCGAGTCCTGGTATGGCGTACTTTCTAATGCCAATGCTGAAGCCATAGTTGATAAAGCAAAGAAAAAAGGACTTCCGGAATATCAGGAGCTCATGCGGAGCTGTTTTGCTGAATATTACAGAGTGCTTAAGCCGGGGCGATGGATAACCATCGTATTTCACAACTCCCGTAATGCGGTTTGGAATGCCATACAAGAGGCACTGCAAAATGTTGGTTTTGTGGTTGCGGATGTTCGAACAATGGACAAACAGCAAGGTTCTTACCGTCAGGTAACAAGCATGGCAACCAAGCAGGATTTGGTTATATCGGCCTACAAAGCAAACGGAGGGTTGGAGGATCGCTTTAAACTGGTAGCCGGCACTGAAGAAGGCGTTTGGGATTTCGTAAGGACGCATCTCACAAATTTACCTGTATTTGTAAACAAAAACGGACTCTCTGAAGTCATAGCTGAGCGAAAAGAATTTATGCTATTCGACCGAATGGTAGCCTTTCACGTGCAGCGCGGGGTAACAATTCCTATGTCATCAGCAGAGTTTTATGCCGGTCTTTCACAGCGTTTTTCTGAACGGGACGGCATGTTTTTTCTACCCAACCAAGCCGCTGAATATGACAAAAAAAGAATGACGGTTGATGGTGTGGAGCAGCTAAACTTATTTGTTTCGGATGAGGCATCTGCACGCCAATGGCTTCGGGAGCTTCTTCGTAAAAAAACACAAACATTCCAGGAAATCCATCCCCGCTTTATAAAAGAGATTGGAGGCTGGAACAAAAACGAAACGCCGCTCGAGCTGTTAACCTTGCTCGAGCAAAACTTTATATGCTACACCGGCAGCGGTCCGGTACCGGAGCAGATACACACCTACCTTTCGAGCAACTGGAAGGAGATGCGCAACCTCTCCAAAACAGACCCGGCCCTGATGGCCAAAGCCAAAGACCGCTGGTACGTACCCGACCCCAACAAAGCCGGCGATCTGGAAAAGCTTCGTGAGCGGGCCCTGCTCAAAGAATTTACCGAATACCTCGCGGCCCCCAAAAAGCTGCGGGTCTTCCGGCTCGAAGCCGTGCGCGCGGGCTTCAAAAAAGCCTGGCAGGAGCGCGACTACCGCACCATCATAACCGTAGCCGAAAAAATCCCAACCAAAGTACTCGAAGAAGACCCCAAACTCCTCATGTGGTACGATCAGGCCGTAACGCGGATTATCCAATAGTCTTATATTAGAGAAAAAACAGATTACACGGGAGACTTTATGAATATCAATGCAAGCATTGTAGATCAGCAGCTAAGCGGTTTAATTGAAAAGCATGCAAACCTTTTGCCTGAGGGAGATCCCCATAAAAAAAGATATGCCGCCTTTGTACTGATGTGCATGGCCAATGCGCTTGATATCGAAATAGAAGAAGCTGCCGAGCTGCTAACCGAAGGGGGCAATGATGCCGGTGTTGACGGTCTTCATATTGGTGAAGTGGAGGATGGTGAATTTATGGTCACCCTGTTTCAGGGTAAATATAAAATCAAAGATTTAAGCGGTACGGCTCATTTTCCTGAAAGCGAGGTTCAAAAAGCCGTAAACACGGTGCAGGTTTTATTTGACCCTTACAGAAAGGTTCATTTAAATGAAAAGCTGGCGCCTAAAGTTGAAGAAATTCGCTCTTTAATTCGGGATGCATATATCCCGAAAGTTCGTTTTGTGCTTTGTAACAATGGAAGCCGCTGGAACGACATTGCAGAAACCTGGATAACAGCCTTAGCAAAGGATTTTCCGGATAAGGTAGATTTCTTTCATTTTAACCATGATTCTATAGTCAGTATCCTGCAGCGAACTAAATCGGTTGATGATGCGCTTCAGCTAACAGGGAAACTGATTGTTGAAGATATGAACTATATGCGTGTTCTTATTGGGCGTATTTCCGTACATCATATAGCAGATTTATTTGAACGACACGGTGACCGTCTGTTACAGCGAAACATACGTCGTTATCTGGGGCTTCACAGCAATCGTGTTAATGCAGCAATTCATAAAACCCTTTGTTCAGACAAAGCAGATAAATTTTATTTTTATAATAACGGAATAACTATAGTATGTGATAAATTTGATTACAATGCATTTCAAAAAAATGATTACAAAGTTCAGTTAAAAAACATGCAGATTATAAATGGAGGGCAAACCTGTAAAACAATACATGAAACCCTTAGGTCAACATTGCCTCAATTGGTAGGTGAGTCTGCATACGTGATGGTGAGAATTTATCAGCTTTCTGAAGAAAATAAAGATTTTGTGCAAGATATAACGTTTGCAACAAACAGCCAGAACCCGGTTGATTTGAGAGACCTGAGGTCGAATGATGAAGTTCAGAAAAACTTAGAATTGGGAATGAAAGATCTGGGATATACCTACAAAAGACAAAGGGAAGAAGGTGGGTTCGGCTCTTTGGTTATATCAAGCTCGATTGCTGCGGAAGCTACACTTGCAATATGGAGGCATAAACCACATCAGGCTAAATTTCGCAGAAAAGAGCATTTTGGAAAGCTATACGATGAAATATTCAATAAGCTGAATGCTGCGCAGGCTTTGTTAGCGGTGCTTATTTTTAGAGAAGTTGAAAATGAGCGAAAACGCCCAACAATGGATGAACCAGCTTCATTTTTGCCTTATGCCTCTCACTATATTTCTATGCTTATCGGAAAGGAACTTCTTGATTCGCAGCAGATGTCTCTTTCAGATCTCACCCACAGAACATTTCCTGACCTGCTATCAGAATTTAAAGCAAATACAACTGCGTATTACAATCAGGCAGTTGAAAAGTTAAGGGATGCACTACATACCTGTTATGGTGAACGCGAGATTTCCTTACAGCAGCTATCAGCAACATTCCGCAGAGGTGATTTGTTGGAAATGCTTGGGCTGGGCAGGGGTTTGAAATAAAAACAAAGGTATGAAACTAATTGTTTATACTACATTTTCAGGGAATTATGTGAAGAACAAAAAAAACGCCATATCGCATGTTCAGAACCTGTGGTCGTGTATTTTAGGTTAAATATTTATATGAATGGGACTAACTATGGCTAAGATTGAAGGTTTTCGGGTTATAAATTTTAAAGCGCTCAAAGACGTGACGCTTGGGCGCTTGTGGAACAGGCAGGATTTGGAACCCATTACGCCTATGACAGCAGTAATCGGAAAAAATGGTGTTGGCAAAAGCAGTCTGTTTGATGCCTTCGGTTTTTTGGCAGACTGCCTGAAAAAAGGGGTGGAAGAAGCCTGTGATGCGAGAGGAAGGGGGGGATTTGAATCCATCCGATCTAAGGGGCAGCAGGGCCCTGTTGAATTCGAGATATACTACAAAGAGCATGGGAATGCCAGGCCGATAACCTACGAATTATCGATAGATTTGGACCCCTACGGAAGACCGTTTGTGAGCAAAGAGCGGCTTAGGCAGCGACGAAAAGGCCAGAGCCATGGCCGTCCGTTTTCTTTTCTGATTTTAAACAAGGGTCAGGGTATGGTCTGGAAAGGTGAAAAGGATGGTATGCAATACGATGATGAACAGGAATTAATGGATTTATTTCAGGCACTGAAGGAAGGGACCCAAACAGAGGAGTCGAAAGAAACCGAAGTTGTGGAGCTGGAAGACCTGCGCAAGCTTGGCATTGCTACCCTGGGCTCATTGAAACAGCACCCCCGTATTTCTGCATTCAGAAGGTTTATCGAAGGCTGGTACCTGAGTTATTTTACCCCCGATGCTGCAAGGAGTTTGCCGCTGGCAGGCCCTCAAAAACGCTTGAGCGTTCATGGTGATAATCTTGGAAACGTTGTACAATACCTTGAGCGGGAGTATCCCAACCGCTTTAAGACAATACTGAAAAAAATTGCTGAGAAAATTCCGGGAATCCGGAAAATAGATACCGAAAGAACAAAAGACGGCAGGCTGCTGCTCAGGTTTAATGATCAGGGTTTTAACGATCCGTTTTATGCACAGCAAATGTCAGATGGTACGCTTAAAGTTTTTGCTTATTTACTGTTACTCGAAGACCCTTCGCCCCCGCCTTTTTTCTGTATTGAGGAGCCCGAAAACGGCTTGTACCACAAATTGCTCGAGTCGCTGGCAGCTGAGTTCAGAGAGCATGCAACCGGTAGAAAGGGCGGTTCGCAGGTGTTTGTTACCACGCATCAGCCTTATTTTGTAGATGCTCTTGAGCCCAATGAGGTCTGGATTCTTGAAAAAGGCGCTGATGGTTTCTCTGAAATACGCAGAGCGAGTGACTATGAACTGGTAAAGAATATGGTTAAGGAAGGCTTACCGCTTGGCAGCCTGTGGTACAGCGATTATCTGGATGCGAGGTAATTCATGCATTTTGAAATTCTGGTAGAAGATCAGTCCGGTAAGAAAGCACTCGAAATTTTAGTGCCTAAAATAATTGGCAGCGGTCATTCAGTTAAAATTATCTCCTACAAAGGCATTGGGCGATTGCCCAAAGATTTGAATAGTAGTGGGAATGCTATGAACCGTGCTTTGCTGAATCAGCTTCCTAAGTTGTTGCGCGGCTACGGGCAGACCTATCCAAGCGCTGGCGAATTTAAGGTAGCGGTCATCGTCGTATGCGATCTTGATGATAAGTGCCTCAGCGCTTTTCGCAAGGAGCTGCTTGCCTTATTAAACAGCTGCAATCCCCGACCGTTAACCCGCTTCTGTATAGCCGTTGAAGAAGGAGAAGCCTGGCTGCTGGGTGATCTGAATGCTGTTAATCAGGCTTATCCGCACGCTAAAGATGCCGTGCTGAGAAAGTATGTAAACGACTCGATCTGCGGCACCTGGGAGTTACTCGCTGATGCCCTTTACAAGGGCGGCGCTTCTGCCTTAAAAAAAAGAGGATGGCAGGCTGTGGGCAGCGAAAAGTCTAAGTGGGCAGAAGAAATATGCCCTCTTATGGATGTTTCGCGTAATGCCTCACCAAGCTTCAATTATTTGCGGGAAAAGCTAAACGGCCTTATCACAGACAACAACTGATCGTGTTTATGATGAAATCGGCTCATTCGGGTAACCACAAATTCAGAGCGTCGTTGCCGGCCTGAGCAAATTCAAACAAAATCATCTTTTTAGTTCCGCCTTATTACTTTTTGCGCATGAAATCTGAATGGCAATACAGCACCCAGCACAACAGCCCTTGTAAAGTTATCGAAGAACAAACCCTGTGGGGGCAAACCGTTTGCCGGGTATGGCTGCCTGATTCCGGTTTGATGGTGAGCGTGCCCCGCGCATCCCTGCGGCCTGTTCCCGATAAGCTGCAGCCAGAAACAGAGGCGGCACATATAAGCTATCTGGCAGCCGCAACAAAGGTTGCAGAGGTGCTCGAAAACGCAGGCAGCATGCACGACGGGCACATTCTGCTGGCCCCGATGGAGTCAAACGTGATACCGCTGCCGCATCAGATCAAGGCCCTGTCAAGAGCCGTATCGGGCGACCGGGTGCGGTACCTGCTCGCCGACGAAGTCGGCCTGGGCAAAACCATAGAGGCCGGCCTCATCATCCGGGAGCTAAAGCTCAGGGGCCTCATTCGGAGAACGCTGGTTGTTGCCCCAAAAGGGCTGGCTACGCAGTGGGTCTCCGAAATGGAAACCCACTTCAATGAGCCCTTTCAGCTTATTTTGGGCGAAGATATCGAGCTGCTGGACCGGCTAAAGCCACAGGGAAGCGGGGCGGGCTCGGCCTGGGACGGGTATAATCAGGTTGTGGTTTCGCTCGATTCCATAAAACCCATGGAAAGAAGGCGCGGATGGACGCCTGAGCGTATCAGGGCTTACAACCGCAAACGCTTTGATGAAATCATCACTGCGGGCTGGGATCTTATTGTGGTAGATGAAGCCCACCGCCTTGGCGGCAGTACCGATCAGGTGGCCCGGTACAAGCTGGGCCGCGGCTTAGCCGGTGCGGCCCCGTACTTCCTGCTGCTGTCTGCCACGCCGCATCAGGGCAAAACCGATGCCTTTCACCGCTTAATAAGCCTGCTTGATGAAAACGCCTTTCCCGATCCGGAAAGCGTAACCCGCGAACGGGTGGCACCTTACGTAATCCGCACCGAAAAACGCAGGGCTATAGATGCAAAGGGGCAGCCGCTTTTTAAACCCCGCATCACCCAAACGGCTGCGGTAGCCTGGGGCAGCGGGCATGAGCTTCAGGAACAGCTCTATGAAGCCGTTACGGCTTATGTGCGCGAGGGCTACAACCAGGCCTTACAGCAAAAAAAGAGGCACATTGGTTTCCTGATGATTCTGATGCAACGCCTTGTTGTTTCAAGTACAAGGGCTATCCGAACGACCCTCGAACGCCGTCTGAACGCCCTTGATGATGGTCATGCACAGCTGAGTTTCCATCTTGAAGAGCTGGAAAATGATCCTCAAAATGCGGAGCTGCTCGCAGATCTGTATGATCTCGATGGTCAGGAACTTCTCGAAGAGCTGTTAAACGCACAGGCTAACGCGGTTGTGAGTGAAAAAGAGCAGGTGCGGCTGCTCCATCAGATGGCCGCGCGCTGTGAGCAGGCCGGGCCGGATGCCAAGGCGGAGGCGCTGCTCGATTGGATTTACCGGCTTCAGGCAGAGGAAAACGAACCGGATATCAAGCTTCTGATTTTCACAGAGTTCGTACCCACGCAGCAAATGCTGCAGGAATTTCTGACAGACCGGGGCATATCGGTCGTAACCCTCAACGGTTCCATGAATATGGATGAGCGCCGGCAGGTGCAGGCATCCTTCAAAGAAACACACCGTGTGCTGGTTTCCACCGATGCCGGTGGTGAGGGGCTAAACCTGCAGTTTGCGCATGTTATTGTAAATTACGACATCCCCTGGAACCCTATGCGGCTTGAACAGCGCATCGGCAGGGTCGATCGCATCGGTCAGCCCAAAACTGTACGTGCCATAAACTTCGTATTCGAAAACTCGGTAGAGTTCAGGGTCCGGGAGGTGCTTGAAGAAAAGCTGGCGGTAATTTTTGAAGAGTTTGGCATCGATAAAACCGGTGATGTGCTCGATTCGGCACAGGCCGGCGAACTTTTCGACGACATCTTTGCACAGGCTATCCTGAACCCGGATGACATAGAAAAGACCGTTGACGGCACAGTACAGGAGCTCCGTAAAGAAATTGGCCGCTACAGGGAGGAATCACCGGTTTTCGGGGTGGCAGACGAACCCGACCCGGAAGCAGCAGAGCGAATCCGCACCCATCCCTTCAGGCACTGGGTAGAATCCATGACGGTATCTTACCTGCAATCTCACGCAGGCAGCGCGGTACGTACCCGCAGCTGGTGGGATCTCAGCTGGCCCGACGGAGAAACGCTCCGAAAGTGCGTATTTAGCTCAGCTGAGGCTGAGCGCCTCAAGGGCGCTACCCTTCTGAATCTTGCAAATCCCAAAATTAAGGCGCTTACCCAAAACCTTCCGGTGTTTACGGAAAGCAGGCGGCTTGCGACCATGCAGATTCCAAAGCTGCCCCAAACCGTTTCCGGAATATGGGGGCTGTTTGAAATAAGGCTAAGCACCGCTGAAACCACTGCCCGTGAAGCTGTGAGGATACCTTCTTCGAGGCGGGGTTTTGTGAGCGTTTTTTTAAGTAAAGACGGTGCCCTGTACTTGCCAACGGCAAGGTATATTTGGGAAAACCTGCAGCGGGATGAAATTGAAATTTCCGGACATGCTGATGCGGCAGAAACTTCTGAAGCCTACAGATTGCTTTGTAAAGCCGCTGAAGAGGCCGGTCAGGAAATCTTCGAACGGCTTCATGATATGCACAAACAAGCTCTCGAACGCGAGGAAGAAAGGGGCCGAACCTTTTTTGAGTCTCAGAGAAAAAACATTGTCCGGATAGGCTTACCTGAAGTGAAACAGTACAGGCTCTCAAAATGTGATGCGGAGGAGAAGCAGTGGCGGGAAAGTATGGCTGCCCATCGCAATATTGTACCTGATATCAGGCCGCTTATCATGCTCGGAATTAATTAAAAACAACAGGACTACTACTATGGCCGGCTGGCGAGATCAGATATTACAGGAGTTTATCCCACAGCTCACCAAGCTCACCCTTGTTGCTGACCCCGACGGGCTTCTAACAGAAGAAAAGCTTGCCGGCAGCCTGAGAAAAAACGGCTTTGATATTATCGAATTCAGCGATCCGATTGAGTTCCGGTACCTCTATGAAACAAGGTACAGATCCGTTTGGGATAAGGGTGAAAAAACTGACCTGGTCGTGAGTCTCCGTTTTCAGCACGCTGAGCTTGAAACCCTGCCCTACGATTTACTGTGCGCAGGCAGAAAGCTGAGTTTCAGCCTGGGCAATCTGTTCCCGAATCTGAGTTATCCGGTGCTGGAACTGCTTGATGCAAGTTTGCTCGACAGCTTGTATGATGCGCATCAAACCTACAAACCTGAACGCCTCGGCGACAATGCGACCAAAGATTTTGTGCTCCGGCATGTTTTTGGAATTGCCCCTGAGCTGGTAAGCAATCAGACGGAGTTACTCAGAATACTGCTGCGGGTACATCACGGCAAACTGCAGATACCAGCGGAGCTCTGCAAAAGACTCGTTACTTTGCTTGATGCAAAAAAAGTATTTTCAGAATGGCCGCTGATGCAACTGCTCACCGACACCAACACCTTTCTGATCTTTCTTCAGGAGCGCTGGGCGCTTTACCTGAAAGAACTTGCGGGCTATACAAAAGCAGATGATTTCGGCCGATTATATGCGATGTCAATCGACGGACCGGTCGCGCTGCCTTTTGCACATGAAGATGTGCGGGTATATCTCGAAAAGTTTTTTGTTGAAGGCAGGCTGAAGCCGGTAGAAATCGATGCCGGCAATTATACCCCTGAGAACTGGATGCTTGCCGGGCTTGTAAGTGCAGAACAGACCGGGCATAGTGAATTGCGTATTCAAAACCTCTTTGAGGAAGTCAGCCGGTTACTGCCGGATACGGAAAGCCGGCATTCCGACTGGCTTAACTTTGCTATGGTATGGGCTGAGCTCTCTGCACTGGTACATCAGTCAGGCCATAAGGGCCACAAAGATAAGCTTCGGAAACATAGCCACAGCATCAATGAAGTCTTTTGGGAATGGCTGCAGCTTAGGTACAGCAGCCTCATTCATCTGCCGCCGGTGAACCCTTCTCTGGTGAATCACATCCCGCGGAAAATTGCGCGGGAAATGGAACAGCATACTTCCGGAACAGGGGCCGGTGCCGTACTGATTGTGGTTGACGGCCTTGCCCTCGATCAGTGGATAACGCTGCGCGAAGAACTGCTCAGACAGGAAAGCACACTGATAATCAGGGAATCAGCGGTCTTTGCGTGGATTCCCACAATTACGTCTGTTTCACGACAGGCCATTTTTGCCGGAAAAACGCCTTACTTTTTCTCTGGTACCATCACCACAACAAATGCAGAATCCAGATTATGGGAGCAGTTTTGGGAGGGTAACGGAATATCAAGACAACGGATAAAGTATAAGCGCGGCCTGGGTAACGGCAATGCGACCGTGCTACACGATTTCCTGAAACCCGCCGGGAAGCCCATCGTGGCCGGGCTTGTAATAGATAAGGTCGATAAAATTATGCACGGGATGCAGCTTGGGGCGGCTGGTATGCATAATCAGATAAAACAATGGGCTGAGGGCGGCTATTTAGCCGGGCTGATAATGAACCTTTTAGAGAGTGGATTTCAGGTATGGATGACATCTGATCACGGTAATACCGAATGCACCGGAACCGGACGACCCTCGGAAGGAGCAGTAGCTGATCTGAGAGGAGAGCGGGTTCGTATTTATCCGACTAAAGAACTGAGACAAAAGGTTGCCCAAACCATAACGGGTGCAGGGGAATGGCAGACATCAGGCCTGCCTGATACCTATTTCCCGCTGCTGGCTCCCCATCAGCAGGCATTTGTAAGCAGTGGTGAATCCCTTGTAGGCCATGGCGGGGCATCACTTGAAGAAGTAATCGTACCCTTTGTTAAATTTGAACATAAAGTGCCATAATGAATAACAGGCATCAGAAACTGGGCATCAAACAAACCATACAGCTCAACTGGATGGACCGCACGCTGGAAATGCTTTTATCTGGCATGAAAGAGCAGGAAATAAGAGCGGAACTGCATGCGTACATATCGCATCAGAAGCAGAGCGGGGGGTACGGGCTTAGAGGTTCCCAAACGTATGGCATGGCTGTTTCAATTTTGGGTTCATGGTTTGCACCTGAGAAGCGGCTTCTGCCGTTTCGTGACTTTGCACTCGAGCTTGCACGCAGCAGTTCGTCTGAGTACTATCTTCCCCTGCATTGGGCGGTGCTTTCTGCCTCCTATCCCTTTTGGTTTGGTGTCGCACAGCATACCGGCAGGCTGCTCAACTTCCAGGAAATCATTACACAAAAGCAGATTTTCGGCAGGGTGAAGGAGCAGTATGGCGACCGGGAAACGGTTGCAAGAAACGCCCGATACGCCGTTCGTTCTTTTGTGGCATGGGGAGTCCTTTCCGACCAGGCTGTTCGCGGAAATTACGGGAAAGAGAAAAGCGCCCCGGTATCTGACCCTCATACAACAGTACTGCTATACGAAGCAGCCTTACATGCAACCGATCAATCATCCCTGTCTTTAGCACAGCTCATTAATAACCCCGGCCTGTTTCCCTTCAGTCTTCCGGCAGTAACGGAAGAGCTTCTTCGGGCCCAAAGTGAACGCATTGAGGTGTCAAGGATGAATCTTGATGATTTGAGGCTAAGGCTTAAACCCGGTTCTTAAACCTAAAAGTAGGATAGAGAGTACCAACCTCACCCCATCAGCAGCCTGCGGCCGCCATCCACAGATTCAAGCGGATAAATGCGGTCGATATTGTTCCTTACCTGATCAAGCAGTGCCTGCTGTTCTTCGCTTTCCACTTTGATGTTATCGAGCATTACGGCAAGCTCCTCACGGATCGACAGCGGGTCGGAGTTGGTATGATGTACTGCGCTGCAGGCAGTGCTTAGCTCAAGCGCCAACACCATATTGGTGATGGCAGAAAAAGGTCTGTAGCCCCAAAGTTTCAGCTCATTAATGTTTGGCCTGCTTTGTTGTCGGGCAATTTCAGTAAACTGTTCAATACCGAACGCAATTTTGCTGCCGGCCATGTTCCAGTCATCTTTTTGAATCTGTACATGGGATGCGTAAGCGGCTGCAAGTACGGTTGCTGCAATACCGTAAAAACTGACTCTTGTACCGCCCTGATACGCTATGGTATCCTGCTCACTTTTAGACATGCTGCACAGGCTGTAGGCAATCTGATAAGCACGCGAACCCCATTCGGCGGAGTAAAGCCCGTCAGCCCGGAAGCTTTGTTCCAGACACCAAATGGCAGTTTCGAGCCTGAGAGTAGCTGCTTCTATACCGGTTTCGAGACGGGTTTCGGTACTGTCGATTATTTCCAGTGCTTCACGCTCACAATCGTAATCCGCCTTTTCGCGTGCTTCTTTGATGTGCTTTTTGTATTTATTCACGCGCCGGAAATTTTTAACGGAATCATAGCCATAAGAACCGGCCCGAATAAGGAAAAGGCCTGTGAGCGCATCCGCAATATTAACGGTAAGCAGGCTTAACGCAGTTGATGACGAAATACCGGCTTCGACCATCCACTCATAAACCGAGCCGCTTCCGGCCGGCAGATAGGGCACCCCGTGAGGAGTCCAGAAATCCCGCAGCCAGACATGATTGCCCCATTCGAGGGCACCCGTAAATCCGTATTCCCTTGAAAGTTCTGCCAGAGCACTGAGGTCGTGCCCGTGGTGCAGCCTGTGACCCCAGCCTCCGACGTATGCAGCGCCGGGAATAGTGTCCATCCAAAGGCTGATTTCCCGTGCTTCTTCAGGTGAAAAGATTTTCCGGAGCCATTGCTGCAAGGCGGCCTGATCACTATCCATCAGATCCCGGGTGAAACGGGTGATATCACCGGCATTGGCAAAAATGCCTGCTGCCGCAAACAAATGAATGAGGTGCAGGCTCACATGCTTGGGCAGCTTTCTGTTATCAAGCTCCGTAAGCGGGTTCGTTGAAGCAAGGAGCTCTTCAACACTGTCGCCGTTCAAAATGGAAGATTGATTCCGGTTTCGCTTATCGATGTAGGCATGCGCCTGATTCAGTTTCCCTTCGCTGTAAGTGCGGGCTGCATCAAGCCCCCGGGCACCAAGATCAAACCCCTTTTTCCAGTTGATGGGCATACGACGTAGATTTAATAAGATAGCTTCAAAAAGATAACAGCATTATTGGAATATAGGGATTTGTAACAAATTGTTTTCAGGGGATGCGCAAGGTTCGCATATACCGGTAACTGATGACACGGGGTGGAGGACGGGTAAATGGCTTATGGGGCCAGACCTGACAGGTTTTAAAAACCTGTCAGGTCTTTGAAGCGAAGGCAAAAAAGCCCGCAGCCAAGGCCCCGAAACCACAACCCACCCCGAAACCAAAAGCCCCTCTCCTGAAGACCCTCTCAATCAGGCCTCGTGATTTTTTTCAGGAGAGGGGTTGGGGTGAGGACTGCCGTAAATGCCGGCCGGCTACCGTCTTACACCGCCTTCGGAGATATCTCACATGATGCTTCGTCTAAATTGGCGGATACTACGCTCTTCGTGCCTTCGGTTGGCTCCCGCAAGTTGATAAG
>JAFIET010000068.1 GCA_020832405.1 Balneolales bacterium | reverse complement strand
AGGACTAAACAGGGCAGGTACCGAAAATATAAATAAAGTTAGTGCCATTACTCTCAAGAGGGGATTCTCCCGCATCGGAGCTTTTTCAGAGTTTGGGAGGCATTTTTGGGGTTTCCCGGATTGTTTTGGGATGACGGGGCGGGTGAATGCAATCAGCCTGCCCAATGTTGTGGGGCGTATGAATCTTTTTGAAATTATTATTGCTGAGAAAAAGCTCTCCGCAGAAAACCGGCTGCTGCTGGGGCAGCTTCAACAAAGCGGGCTCACCGCTCAGCAGCAGGCAACCGCTTCGAGCACTGACAAATCAGATACCGCGCTCGTACTTCAGTTCGGTCCCGATGCTTTTCGCGGAGCGTTTGATCCGCTTCGCGAGCTCTGCCTCGACCTCGCTTCTCAGCCGGAAGTGCTGCTGAAGGCCGGCGGACGGACTGTTTCCGGAAGCTGGTTCGCACAGCTGTTCGATACGGTTGATGCGCACGAAAAAGCCATCCGCCGCGAACGCGCCGACGAAAGCCTGCGGCCTGACGGATGGGGCTATGCCGCGCTCGATGCCATCACCCGTTACCTCCCCGAATCCCGCGAAGCCCTGCTGCTCGGCACCTACTGGTTCAGCCTCGGGCACTTCGTTGCCGAGGGCGTTTGGAAAGTGGACAAGCATCAGATCCTGGCCGTTCTGCGTCAGCAGGCCGAGGACAAGTTCCTGCATCTGTGCCCTTCCTTCGATTTTTCGGTTACCGAGGGCATCATCAGCCGGCTTCCGGATCAGATCGATACCAACGAAAATCCGAACTGGTCGGTCTTTCACAGCCGTGAGCTCGAAGGCTCGCGCATTGTGAGCCGTCCGAAAGGCATCATCCACAAACTCACCAAAAACGGCAGTCCCGCAGCCGGCGGCCCGGGCACCAAGGCGGATCAGGGGCAGTCAGCATCACCCGAAGAAAAAAAAGAGCGGCTTCGCAACATCCCGAAAGTGAGCTTCAGCGAAATCGGCGGCATCGATGGCATTGTGTCGCAGGTTCGGGAAGTGATCGAGCTGCCGCTCAAAAATCCGGGTCTGTTCCGGCACCTCGGCATTAAACCGCACAAGGGCATGATGCTCTACGGCGAGCCGGGCTGCGGTAAAACAATGGTAGCCAAAGCGATCGCCAATGAAGTTGAGGCGCATTTTATTTCGGTGAAGGGTCCGGAGCTGATCAACAAATATCAGGGCGCGAGCGAGGAAAACCTGCGCAAGCTGTTTGATGAAGCCCGGGAGATGCAGCCCGCCATTATTTTTTTCGATGAGATGGATGCCGTAGCACAGCGGCGCTCCGATGCCGAAACCCTGCGCACCGACGCCCGCTTCGTGAATCAGCTGCTTTCGGTGATGGACGGCGTTGAGGATTACGGCCGCATCTGCGTGATCGGGGCTACCAACCGCATTGAGCTGATTGATCCGGCCCTGCTCAGGCCCGGCCGCTTCGATTATCAGCTCGAGGTTAAGAAACCCGATGCCGAAGGCTGCCGCAAAATTTTCGAGATCGTAACCCGTGAGATGCCTTTCGCCGAAGAAGTTGACCGCAGCAGCTATGGCGCCCGCCTTGTGGGACTCACCGGGGCGGAGATTGCCTACATCGCGCGTGAAGCGGCCTACAACAGCCTGAGGAGACACCTACACACCGATGCGCACTTCGACAGCGCCGCCATCGAAGCCTACGATTACAGCCGTTTGCGCATCAGTCAGGCCGATGTCGAAAAGGCACGGCAATCCCTCACCAAACCCAAAAACAGCGGCCTCCAATTTGACGAGGCGGAAACAGTGAAAAAAATAAAATCAGCTATTGCAGAGGCCTGATTTCTCCCTTATATTTGGTATCTATTAACAAATGCTGAATCGGTAGCTCAGTTGGTAGAGCATCGGCCTTTTAAGCCGCTGGTCGGGGGTTCGAGCCCCCCCCGATTCACCAAAATTCAAAAGCCTGTTCGTTTCCCAAACGGACAGGTTTTTTTTATGCCCAAAACTTTTGCCTGTTTCATGTACCCAAAGGCAGCCAAAACGAATTCAATCAAGCAATAATAGCACCCGATTTGTTGGGATAATGGGGATGGGGATGGGGATGGGTATGAAGCCACATCAGGGCTCAAAGGCAAATTACGAACTCCCATCACAACCTTCGTTAACCCGTCGGTTAAACCCCAACGCAGAATTAACCGCGAAGGCCGCAAAGGATATCACAAAGAGCGAAAAGCGAAGATCGGCCAACCAAATCCACTAAAACCAACAAGCTAGCGACACACTGACCTACTGACCTACTGACATACTGACATACTGATCCTACTTAGGTGTCTTCACTTTCAGCTTTTTCAGCTTGCTTTGCAGGGTTGTGGGCGGCATGCCGAGCAGGGCTGCGGCACCGTCATCCCCGTAAATTTTGCCCCCGGTTTGTTCGAGCACATGCCGGAGGTAAATCCGGCTCATCTCGTCGAAACTGAGAATCTGCTGCAGCTCCGGGGTGAGCTTATTGCCGAAGAGGCCGGCCTGCTTCCCGTCAGCAATATTTTTGAAACCCAGCCGCAGGGGCAGTTTCCCGTTTGAAGCGGAAAGCACAGAAGTGCGGATCACTTCTTTGAGCGTCTCAAAATTCTCGGGCCAGTCATAATTCAGCATCTGCTGCATCTGCTGTGCGGTGTAAGCGGGGGCAGGGCTGAGATCTGCTGCGGCAACAAGGCGGCTCAGCCAGCGGTTGATGATTTCCGGGAGGTCTTCGGTGCGGTGCCGCAGCGGGGGTACCGGAATCGGGAAAAACGAGTAGCGGTACAGCAGGTTTGCGGGCAGCCTGCCGCTCCCGGAAAGCTGATCGAGGGAGAGCCGGGAGGTCATTACGAGCTTGGTGGGCAGCTCCTGCGCCTGCCGCGCGTCGATAAGCGCGGTTATGGCTTCAAGCTGCGGAATGCGCACGGCATCGAGTGCGCGGAGGTGAATCAGCAGGTTTTTCTGAAGCCCGGCAAGTATGGGTTCGCCGGTTTCATCATCAGTGGCAAGGAGGGAGCGCAGCTCATCATCGGCATTTGCAGCGCGGAAATCCACATAGCGCACTTCCGTGCCGGGTTTCGCAAAAACGCAGGTTTGCTCAATTCGGGAAGCAATGGTGCGCTTACCGGTTGCAGCTTCGCCATGCAGCACAATATGCGCGCTCAGGCCGGCGGCATGATCCGCTTTTTCGAGCACCCCTTTCATCACTGCCGAGTTGGCAACAAAAGGCGGTACCGGAATTCCGGCAGGCTGCGTCATTTGCCCGTTCAAGGCTGCCTGACCGTTAACCGGCGGTGCTGCGGCTGCATCGTAGCCTGAATCTGAAGAGCCCGAGGTAGCCGGCATCAGGTTCACAGAAATCAGATTAGAGCGGTTCGCCTTTGACTGAAACACGTTGAAACTGAAATAAAACCGAAGCTGCTCGCCCTGCCGGTTGCTGAGCACGGCCGTAGGCAGCGCCGGAACAGGGCCTGAAGCGTGGCTCAGCCTCGCCACCTCATCGATAAGCAGATCAAGCTCTGCGGTTATCGGGCTGTCTTCTGATTCGGATGCCAGCACATACTCCTCAGGGCTGAAACCGAGGTCTTTACGGATATTGCTGTTGGTGATGAACAGGCGGGCGTGTTCGTCCTCATCTATTTTAAAGATGAGCACGGTGGCCGGCATTTTATCTAATAGTTCGCGCCAAAAAAGGCTGTTTAAAGCAATTTTTTCCTGATGAGACATAAATAAGGGCCCCTTGCTCCGGATTTATTTAAGATGCTTACCCGTGAGTTGTAAGCTGATTTCTAAAGTCCTCATTGAAATTCACGGGCGGGCTGGTGAAATAAGGTTTTTTCTAAAATACTGTAATGGCTTGCTTTTTAATATATAACCCCTGCCTTTTCGGTGCAATGTTATTTCGCTATTTCTTCGGCGGATTTAGCGACATTTCGGTTATACAAGCTGTGGCCTTCCGGATCTTCCTCGAAATCTTTCAGCCATTTCACGCTCAGGTAAATCAGCGGGGTATCGAACAAGGCTGCAAAGAACTTGAAAATATAGGAGTTAAAAATCAGGATAATCAGTGCGCCTATGGTTGTTACGCCATCCCCAAGATTCCCCGCAAAATACAAAATACTCAGGATTGCGGTGGAATCTACCAGCTGACTTACCATGGTTGAACCGTTATTCCGCAGCCACAGGTGCCGGCCGTTGGTAAACTTTTTCCAGAAGTGGTACAGGCGCACGTCAATACTTTGGGCTACGAGGTAGGCAATCATGCTGCCAATGGTATTGCCCACCATGAAGCCGTACACGCCATCAAAAAGCGTTTCACCTGCACTAACGCCCCCAGTGTTAGGAAGGTACCAGGCGATGGTCATCACCAGCAGCATGAACACATTCATAAAAAAACCAACCCAAACCAACAGCTGTGCCCGTTTTCTGCCGAACAGCTCGGAAACCAGATCGGTCACCAGAAAGGTAACGGGAAAAGCCAGCAGCCCTACGGGTATGCTCATGGTGTACAGGCTTTCATCGCGCACCAGCGAAGGCACGAGCGGCACCATCCAGTCGGGGAGGGAGAACTGCAGCAGGGTCACAAATTTTGTGGTGCCGATGATGTTGCCCATCACCAGAGCCGTAAGGAAAACGGCGCATAACATCAGAAACAACAAATCGCGGCGGTAAGCATGCTGTTGCTGCGGGTTTTTATTCATGGCAGAAATAAAGATGATGGGCGGGTTTCATACAGCGGTGCAAGCTAACGGATTGCCGGCAAAACTGCACGGGAAATCATGGCTCTGAACGCTTATTACAGGCTGATGGTTCAAATGGGCACATATCTCACCTTTACCTTAGATTTTATCCTTACATGGAAAATCTGTCTGAATTCGAGCAAAAACTATTCATCGCAACAGCCGCCGTACAGGCATGGGAAGTACGCGGGGAGCAGCCCGGGCTTTTTGAAATCGCTGAAACCGCCGGCATCCCCCCTTCCGGTATTTATGCCCTTTTCCCGAACGTGCCTTCCGTCTTTAATTTCTGGTACGAAAGCCTCCCGCAGCGCTACCGCCTGATGATCGCTGAGCTCGACGAGTACAGCGAGCTCACCCTTTCCGAAAAACTTACCAACATGATGCTCACCATCACCGACATGATGGAAGATCAGCTGCCTTTTGTGCGGGCGACCTTCAACCCCATGGTTTTCAAAAACCAGAGCTGGCATCCGTTCTGTAAGGAAAACGAGGCGCTGCTGAAGGAAATCATCAGCACGCATCAGGGCCTGAGCCGCACCGCGCAGATTGTGTTGTGGGATGATGTGTACGCCTTCCTGAGCAAGGAATTTCTGCACGTCATTAAATTCTGGATGCGCGACACCTCGCCCGACCGTCAGAAAACCATGGCTCTGCTCGATACCTTCAACGGGCTGGTTTCCGAGCTTATGACCAACCGCATCATCGATAAAGGAACCGATCTCGCACGCTTCTTCTGGGATGAAGGCCTCATCAAAATTCCCTTTGTTTCCAAAAAGTAAGCGCAGCAGCTGAATCTGCCCGCTGCCTTTTCCGCCTCCCATTTTCAACCCAAACCGAACACACACTTGAGCAAAGAATTCCCGTCCGGCAAGTTTGAACGCACCACCGCCATGGCCAAAACAGGCCTCAAAATCGGCACTAACTACGCCAAATACAGGCTGAAAGAAGCCCTGGGCAAAAAGAGCACGCCGGAATCGCGCAGCGAGCTGAACCGCACCAACGCCAACGAGCTGTTCAAAGAATTCAGCAAACTCCGCGGTACCGCCCTCAAACTCGCACAGGGCATGAGCCTCGACAATGCCCTGCTCCCCGAAGAGTTCGCCGAAGTGCTCACACAGTCGCAGTACGGCGTGCCGCCTATCAACCGCGTTTTGGTGCGGGGCATCATCAAAAAGCAGCTGGGCGACTACCCCGAAAACATTTTCGAAAGCTTCGAGCCCGACGCCTGCCGCGCGGCTTCGCTTGGTCAGGTCCACCGGGCCCGCACCAAAGACGGCCGCGATGTTGCCGTAAAAGTGCAGTACCCGAACGTGCGCGAAACCATCAAAAGCGACCTTGCCGTAGCCAAGCTGCTGTTTAAACAAATCGTGAAAGGCGACAAAGCCGACGACTACTTCGCCGAGGTCGGCAACAAGCTCATGGAAGAAACCGATTACCTGCTCGAAGGCAAACAAATCGAGCTGTTCCGCGCCCGCTACGCCTCCGAATCGACGGCTACACCGGAGTACCTGCCGGAGCTTTCTACCGGCACCGTGCTCACCATGAGCTGGCTCGAAGGCCGGCACCTGAACGAATTCCTCAAAGAAAACCCCTCACAGGAGGAGCGCAACCATTTCGGACAGCTCATGTGGGATTTCTTCCACAATCAGATCAACGACAGCTTCACCGTGCATGCCGATGCGCACCCCGGCAACTACCTCTTCATGAACGACGGCCGCCTCGGCGTGCTCGATTTCGGCTGCGTGAAGGTTTGCCCGAAAGATTTCTTCCTCGACTACATGCGCCTTTTTGTGGCACACCGCACCCGCGACGAGCAGGCCATGAAAGAGCTGTACGAGCGGCTCGAAATCGTGCCGGACGCCAACAATTTCAGCCCCGACGACGAAAAGTTCTACGAATACACCCTGCGGCTGGGCAAAGAATTTGTGTCCCCCTACGATCACGACCACTTCGATTTCGCTGATCCGCGCTTTTTCAAAGCGTTCACGAACCTCGCCCGTGAGGCCGTTGGCTTCAAAGAGCCGCGCGGCAGCAAACACTTCATTTTCGTGGCACGGGCGCACCTCGGCATGTATCAGATGCTGATGAAAATGGGTTCAAAGATCGATGTCCGACCCGGCCGGGCACACCTCGAAGAATTCCTGAACCGGCACGAAATTGCCATAGCTGCGACGTTGTAGAGAAAAGGCTAATGCCAATACTTGTCACCTTTTTGTGATCCCGGAAATCCCAAAACGAGTCATTCAAAATGTGCCATCATAATGTCACCCTGAGCCTGAAGACTTAAATTTTCCTGTTTGCTTTTTTAGGGGGAAACTCCGTGCGCATCAGGTTTTTCGGTACAGATCAGTACTCCCAAACCTTCGGCAAACCCCGTGCTTTTGGGGTTTCAGCTCGCCCGCGCTATTGTCCGGAACATCAGGCAGGAAACATATCCCGCTCGGCTTTCCTGGCGATGGCATAGAACCAGCTGAGCTGATACAGGTTCACGCACACGCCAACTGCGGAATACAGGATCAGGGCCAGCATCACATCCTGATACCAGATGCCGATGCTGAGCGCCGCAAGCCGCAGCAGCAGATAGCAAAAATCGATAACAAAAGCCTTGCGCTGCCGGTTAAGCATCAGCGGGATGAAATTCATCGGCGTTGCCACAAATACCAGAAAGATGAAGGGCGTGAGAATCTGCACGAACAGACCGGTCATCTCCCATCCATCGCCCAAAAGCCACGGAAAGAGCTTAGGGCTTATAAAAAAAAGCAGCAGAAACGGCAGAAAGCCCACACCGGCAAGCATTGCGAGATTGCTGTGGATAAAGGGGATGATGCGCTCCCGCTTGCCGTACTTTTCGGCTACGCGCTGACTAAACACCTGATAGGCCGCATGTGCCACAACCTGCACCGGCGAGTAGCAGATTTTTGCGGCCATTGCATAAAACCCGGCTATCGCATCTGAGAAAAAGCTGTTAAACAGCAGCACCGGAAAGTTATTCGATGAGGTAGTGGTGAGGGCATGCGGAGTATTGTAAAAGGCGAAATTCCGGTATCTTTTGGCCATTGCGGCCATGCGCAAAGGCGAAACTCCTGCGCGTATGGAGCTTTGTATTTTTCGCCGTTTCCAAAGCAGAAAAACGACTCCGGCGATATCACCAAACACCTTCCCGACAACCATGCCCGACTGCAGAAAGCCGCCAAAACCCAGACCTGCCTGCCCCCCCGCGATACCGGTCGCTGCCACAATTTTGGCACCCGCAATCTTCCCGTACTCTTTGATGCGGTTGAAGTGAAAGGTGAGGATCATGAACAGACTATAGGTTACAACCGACACCGGAAGCAAATAAATAAGCCTGCCAAGCTCCTGAAGATTAAGCATTTCCCGAAGTGCTGGCCCTAGTACAAGCAGAGTGAGCATCAAGAAAGAAGAGAATACAAGCAGAACAAAGAGCGACAGAAAAGTGACATTGTTTGCCGCCTGCTGTGTACGCGGAATGAGCGTTGCGTACTCGTAACGAAGCGTTGCAACGGCTGCATAAATCATGAAAATTGAAACAAAAGTGGCATAAACCCCGATTTGCTCCGGTGTGTACAAACGTGTGAGAACCGGGTACACGGCAATCCCGAGCAGGTGGGCAGCACCGGTGCCGCTCATCATTTTTCCGATGTTTTTGAGAAAATCGGAATTTTTCAGGGATGTCAGTTTTTGTCTTACATCCATAGCAGCTCTGCCCCGCGCGTCATGTTTTTGTCATGCTGATGAATACGGCGATGACGGCGTGGCATCAGGCAATTCAGGGCCGGTTCAGGATGCGGAGCACTGTGCCTGCCGGAAAGGTGATGAGGGCCGCAGCCGGCTGAAGCAGGGTAGCTTGTGCGGCTCAGAAGGCCGCCGCCGGACACAGCACACATCCCCCGAAACCCCAAACAAAAAATCTGCGAACCAGCCAAAGCGTTTTTATTTGAGGTATTTGAAAGTGCCGAAAAACATGTACACGAAAAAGAACCGAAGCCGGGAGAACAGGCCGAATTCGGTATAATCGCGCAGGATGCGCCACTGCCGCAGAGCTTTGTTGAGCTTGTTGCTCGACAGGGATTTATGGCCAACATTGTAAATCGTAAGGGCTTCATCAAAACCGCAGGCCTTGTACCCTTTGCGCAGCAGGTCCATCCAGAAAACGTAATCCTGATTCCAGCGGAGCTCGTTGCGCATGCGGGTATCCCCTACGATTTCGGCGCGGAGTACGACGGTTGAAGTCGGCACAGAGTTGGTCCGCACAATGCTTTCGTAGGTGACGATCTCCGGGGCATGAATGATGCTGCCCGATCCGTTTTTACCTTTCTGATAGCTGTGGAAGGAAAAGTGCGCGTTGTTCTCTTCGAGAAACCGGATGGAAGTTTCGAGTTTGGCGGGCTTCCAATAATCGTCTATATCAAGGAAGGCGAGATAGGTGCAGCCCTGTGCAAGGGCCGTTTCGATACAGCGGTTCCGGCTTACCGCCGCGCCCTGATTCTGCTCATTCTGAATCAGGATGAGCCGGTCATCTTTTTGGGTAATTTCCTGCAACAGCGCTACCGAGTTATCGGTCGAGGCATCGTCGGTTACTATCCATATAAAATCCTGCCGGCTTTGGTGCAGCAGCGTTTCCCAGGTGTGCGGGATAAATGCAGCGGCATTGTAGCAGGGGGAAATAATGGCGACGGGCGTGTTCCGGGAAGTATGCATGTTCCGGCAGGATACCTTGCTTGCAGGTGTGAAAAAGTGAACAGCTGATGCTTTTTGCATCAGCTTGGCAAAATAAAACTATTTGAGGGGAATTAAGTGAAAATGAGCCTGTTTATTTTTTGATATCTTTCCCGAGCGACTGCACTTGCGAAAAAAAACTTCATTACAAGCCTTCTTTTCTTTTTCCCTTTGCTGAATGCCGCGTTAACCTCACATAAGTCTGAGCTGCCTTGCCTCATATTTTCCATATCAACACCTATTATTACACCAACCGGATTCACGAAACCATCGTGAAGCGGCTTGATGATCGCGGATACCTGCAAACCGTGCTCGCGCCGGTTTCAGATCGGTCGGGTCCGCGGGAGGGCGCTGAAGAGCCGGCTTTCCGGCAGGCTTACATCCACAACCCAAAAGCGTTCAGGTACCTTGAGCGTTATTTGTGGCCGCTCAAGACGCAGAAAATTCGCCGTTTGTTTGAGCAGCTGCAAACTGAACGCGGGCGCCCCGATCTGATTTGCGCACACACGCTCATCTCAAACGGTGTTGTCGCCTGGCTGAACTGGCGAAAAACCGGCACACCCTATGTTGTAGCCGTGCGGAGCAGCGATGTGAAGACTTTCCTGAAACCAAGCGGACTTTTCCGCCGGCTTGCTATGGCAATCATCCGGGATTCAGCCGGACTCTACACCATGTCGCCTTCATATCTAAAAAGCGTGCGGGCTTTGTTTCCGGAATCCTTTCATCCGGTTTATGACCAAAAAACGGTTGTAATCCCCAACGGCGCTGACGACTTCTGGTTCGAAAACCGGCAGCTGACCCTGCTTCCGCACGGGGAAACCACGGAACTTCTTTTTGTGGGACAGCTCGACAGCAACAAAAATGTGGAAGCCGTTATTGAAGCAGCTAAGCTATTAACCAAGCAGGGGCAAATTGTACGGCTCACTGTAGTTGGTGACGGCCCCCGCTCAGCTGCTCTGCAACAGGCTACTTATCCCTTTGAAGTACGCTTTGCCGGCTTTGTTTCCGACCCAAAAGAGCTGCTTGGGTTTTACCGGAACGCGCACCTGCTCGTAATTCCCTCCATTATCGAAACCTTCGGCGTAGCTTATGTGGAGGCAATGAGTCAGGGCGTACCGGTTATCTACACGCGAAATCAGGGCTTCGACGGCTTTTTCCCTGACGGTGTTTTCGGGCATGCTGTTTCAGCACAGAACCCCGAGGAAATCGCACAGGCCATAAAGCGGATTTTAGCTGACTATGCACACTACGCGCGAAATGCCTTTGAGCACGCCCCTCATTTTGGCTGGGAAACTTCTATCGATAAATTTGAGGAGCTTTTTGGAAAAACTCTGCCGGGTTAAGGTCTCTTTAACGGGTCTTTCCGCGGAACAAGCTTTACTGCTGCTCCAAATCCCGTACCGGCTTTGAGCACTATTTCCCGGCAGGGAAATCACACGGGTAGAAACGGTACCGTGCCTCCCCGTTTCACGAAGCAGTGCAGCTGCCATGCGGCCGGTTTGCCGTCATCAACCCGCTAAGGCCGTTGCGCTATGCGCGCAGGCTTTCATAAATGGAGGTAAGCCGGCTGCGTTTGGCATCTTCCGAAAAACGGTCGGCAAGATCGGCGTGCATTTCAGCCGGATCAAAGAAGCTCCGGGCTGAGCACATATCTTCCAAAGCCTGCCGGAGCGCTGCGGCATCGGGCTTTTGCAGCAGCATACCGTTTTGAGGGGTCACAATCACATCAGGTCCGCCGCTGCGGAAGGCAACCGCAGGCAGCCCGCAGGCAATGGCTTCGAGCAGCGCGAGGCCGAACGGCTCATCGATACTGGGCTGCACGTAAAAATCGTGGGCATAGAACTGCTCCCGCAGCGCCTCCCGCCCCATGCCGGGAAGCAGGCTGATATTGGTAAGCCCCGAATCCCTGATCTGAGCCAAAATCTCACGGTGATAAGCCGCATCCGTAATGTCGCCAATAATGGTGAGGGGGCAGTTTCGGAGCTTATCAGAACCGGCCACAGCCTCAACCAGCAAATGCAGCCCTTTTTTGTGCACAAAGCGCGCTACGCATAAAATCCGCGGGTGCGCAGCCGGAGGTTTGCGGGCCGTAGCGGGTTTGAAAAAACTGTAGTCGGTGCCGTGCAGCACAACTTCAGCGGTCGAAGAAAGTTCCGGGAAGGTGCTTACCACATCGCGGTGCAGGCCGGGGCCCACACAAATGATGCGGCCGGTTTGGGGCAGTACGGCAGAGGCGAGCTTTTTTACCGCCGGTGTTTTGAGCGCAGCGTACCAGTCGGCGCCGTGCAGGGTAAGCACTGTGGGTACACCGATGCGATGCACTTCCTGAAGGGCAAGAATTCCGGGATACAAAAAATGCGCGTGCAGCACATCCGGCTGAAAACGGCTGATGGCATCCCTCACCCTCGCAGCAAGTCCGCGACGGGTGAGCTGCGGCAGCTTGTGGCGCGGCACCGAAAGATAGGGGGCCCGCTCAACGGGGAAGCCGTCTGCCGGGTAAGTAGCGGGCCTGAGCAGGGCAGGAATAAGGCCCGGCTTAAAGGGCTGGATATCGAGCACCATCACCTGATGCTGCCGGTGAAGCAGGCAGGCTTCATCCCGGATGAAGGACTGCACAAAGGGTTTTTCCCGTGTTGGGTAGCCTTTTGCGACAATCAGTACTTTCATGCTTGCGCAGCCGGCCCGGCCGTTTCTGCTGACGGATTCCCGGGAGCCTCAGGTGGCGGAATTATGTCACGTCCATCCACTTTGGACCCGCCCGCCTTTCCGGCATAGTAGAGCGAATAGGCGAGGGCGCACATCAGCCAGAAATTATTGTCGTTAAGCCCGCCGCCATAAAACTGATAAAACACAAAAAAGGCCACAATGGTAGAAAAACAGGTGAGGGCGATAATTTTTTCGTCCTCCGTTTCGGACAGACCTATGTTGAGCCAGGCCGTCCGGAAAATTTTAAACATGATAAACCCATACAAAATGATACCGATCAGCCCGAGTTCTGCCAGCACGGTGTACACCACATTATGCGGCTCGGCTACCCCAATGGATTCGTGCAGCGAATAGTAATTCGTGAAACTTTCCACAAAACCCCTGAACCCGACGCCGATAAACCAGGAATCCAGGAGCATGCCGATGGCTGCCAGCCCCAGCAACAGCCGGATACGCGAGGAGTCGTCGCCTGCACCGGCGGTGATGTCGAGAAAGCGCTGCGCCGCATTCAGCAGGGTGAAGGAGAGCTGCGGGAAGGCGATGAGCACGACGATAATCATGATGCCGAAATAGGCGAACAGCTTCACGTTGCGGTAGTACCATGCAATGATGACGAGCATCAGAATGGCGCCGACCCAGGCACTGCGGGAATAGGTTACGATGATACCGCCCGACATAATCACAAATGCCCCGAAAGCCATCATCTTGTGCCAGGCCTGTTTTTTGGAAAGGATGATGCAGGCCGTAAACGCCATCGGGATGAAAAACATGGTTGCGAAGCGGTTCGGATCACTCGTTGTGCCGGTAACGCGCCCCCTGAGGAAGCGTCCGCCGCCCAGCATGTTCCTTACGGTATCTCCCACATTCGTCACATTCTGATATACCCCGTAAGCACCGAGCAGCACGGCCACCACCACCAGCGCAATGAGTACCAGCTTGATTTCATTTGTACGCTTCACCTCGTTAAACACGAGGTAAATAAAGAAGATGGAAATTAGTACACGTACACCGTCGCGGAACCCGTCAGGCGCATCAGGCGCCCAGATGAGCGATAAAAATATGAGGCCCAGAAAAAGAATGATTTCCGCCTCAAAGCCCATCAGCCTGAACGTAAAATCTTTTTCAATCAGCCGCCGGATCAGAATGGAGAAAACGGCTGCAAACAGAAACAGCTGAAAAAGGGTGAGCGGAATAACACCCTCGGGCACCAGGTGCATGATGTTGCCCAGAAAAGAAGCAACGCCGATCAGCAGCACCCAAAGCCAGGGTTTCACAAAGGTCTGCCAGTAGCCGTAGAGCGCAAGCGGCACGGCAACCAGGGCCAGAGGGAGCAGTAACGGACCGGTAAGCCAAATCAGGTACAGCACCACCGCAAAACTCAGTGCAACGGCACCGGTTAACAGATAGCCCTGTTGTATGTTTCCCTGCGATAGCTGCATTGCGGCGTTCGGCCCCTTAGGTAGTGTTTACTTCCGGAAGCGGAAGAGCTCTTCTTTGATTTGGGTCATGCGCTCGTAATCTTCCCTGTTGTGTTTCTCCAGGCCCTGATAGTAGCCGCGGAACAGCACAATAAACAGGCTGATAAAGAGACTGAAAAAGAAGCCGCCAATTACGATGAAGGCGCGTTTGGGACCGTCTTTGTAGGTGGGCAGGTGGGCTACATCAATAATCTGAATGTTGCGGCGGGGCGACTCAACCAGCATTTGCTGCTGCACATACTGCGGGAAAATGGTTTCATAGATTTTTCCCTGAATCACTACATCGCGGTACAGGCGCATGTACTGAAGGGCAAGATCTGGAACGTCTGCAAATCCCGGAAGGAAGCGGGCGCTTTCGCTGATTTCGCGGTCGCCGCGGGTGTTGAGGTCCTGAAGGGCGCGCTCCAGCTCGGCACGGGCACGAATCATGTTGTTCAGCTCAGGGTTGCCCGGCTCCACACGGGTTCGCATGAGGTTAATTTCGATGTCAAGCTCCATAATCTGCGCCGCAATGCCGGCCATGGACTGAACCAGTACCGAGCTTTGGCGCTCAATATCAATGATGCCGTGCTCCTGCTGAAAGGCTTTGAAACGAAGCTCGGCTTCTTCCAGCTCACGCAGGTTTTGGTGATAGCGTTTTTCAATCACCTGAAAGCGCTCAAAGGTATTCGCATCGTTGAGGCGGGTCACGACCGAATCAAGGAAGGAAATGTAGAAGGCGGTCATGGCCTGTGCCCGCTCCGGCTCGCGGTCAACAACTGAGAGCTGAATCGCCGTGATGGGGTTGAAGCCGAAGCCCCCTTCACGTACCAGATTGATGCGGGTGTTGTTATCGAGGGTACGCAGGGTCTGCTCAATTACGGTGTGCCCGTACACTTCCATCAGGTCGAACTCTTCGATAATGCGCTCGCGCACCGTGCGGCTGTTCAGGATGATGCTCAGCGCCTCGGTATTGATGCTCTCCCCGCTGAACGACAGCGGCATGAGGTTTCCGGCAAGTCCCGCAAGTCCGCCCAGAGACGGGCCCGAAGCCTTAACCGGCATCACAATAGAATCTGATTTATAGGTAGGCGGCCAAAGCAGGCTCACAACAAGGGCAATGAGTGTTACAAAAAATACTGTTCTTATGATGAACCATTTTTGCTTTACAAGGCTCAGCAGCAAGTCGAGCAGGTTGATGCTTTTTGGTTCCTGTGGTTGATTCATCCTGAAATAAAAAATGTGCGAATTGACGGAAAGAAAAACGGGGAGAAGGAATTGTGCATCCTTCAGGCAAGAGCGGCTTTAACTCTTGGTGACCTGTATTGTTCGGCAGGCTGCCGGTTTTTGTGGTAAACTTCCCAATATAACCCACTTTATTCAAAAATAATACCCGGGGCAGACCGGCTTCGCAACAACATAGCCCTGCTGTCGGCCTGCTATTTCACCAGCGTCATTTTCCGGGTTTGGGTGCCGCTCGGGGTTGTGAGGCGGTAGAGGTAGATGCCGCTCGAAAGCTGACTGCCGTCAAACACCACCCCGTGAAAACCGCTGCCCCTGAAACCATCGGTGAGGGTTGCCACATGCCGGCCGGTTAAGTTGAAAACTTCGAGACGCACCTCCGACGGTTCGGATAGGAAAAATTCGATAATAGTATCCGGGTTGAAGGGGTTCGGGTAGTTCTGATGCAGCTCCACCCGCAACGGCTGCTCCGGCGGCTCAACAGGGATGGCGGCCGGGGTGAGGCTCACCTCAATTTCTCCAACGCCAAGCTGATCGCGGGCACCGCTGTCTTCGGCGAGCTGCTCCCCGGTGAAGTAGTAGCGCCAGAGCAACTGCACATAGCGCTGATTCTGCGCTTCAACAGGCAGTATGATGTTTTCGAAGCGCTGCGTATGCCCGGCCTCGTCGCTGCGGTTGTACTCAACCGCTTCGCCGTTGGGCAGCAGCACGTCTTCGAAAGGCCCCTCATCGCCGATGCGGTACTGCAGGCGGATGGCGTACACGCGCGAGTTTGGCACAAGCGTGCCCCCGGTCCAGGAAACCGTTGTGAGATCGTCGCCGGTTGTGTCGAGGGCCAGGAGCGCGCCGCCGAGCCGCGTACCGGGAAAGCCCGGGTTGCCGTCCTCATTACCGGTATTGATGAAAGCGAAGCCGTCCTCACCCAGGCCGTTGATGCGGGTGCGGGTCTCCAGGTTGTAAGCACCGGAGGTGAAACCGGCAACGGCGGCATTCAGGCCGGGATCGGCTTCATCCATAAAAACAAAAGCCATATTTGCAGGGAAGCTTCCGGCAGGTGCATCGGCGGGCCAGCCGCTCAGGTAGAAGTCCTCATAGCCCACGGTATGGGCTTCGGGAAAAGCTTCAATCTCGGTTTCGGTGAAAACGGCGGTGAGGAGCAGGTTGCCGGTCGCGGTAACGGTAATGTCCGCTTCGGTTACGGGACCGCCGGGCAGCCCTTCCCAGTGGGAAAAAGCGTAGCCGAAGCCTGGTTCAGCGGTCAGGCTGAGGGGCACATCCCGGAAGTAGTAGCCCGTCCACGGCCAAAGGGGCTGACTCAGACCCGCTGTTTCAGCGGTGATGCGGAAACCGTCAACTGCTATAGTACCTTTTGCAGCATCAGAGGTTTGCAGGCGCAGCCGAAATGGGCCGCTGAGGTCAAAATTCTGGGCGATATGATCCCGCTGAATATCGGGCCGGTTCCCGGCATAGTGCAGGAAATTCTGAACCGTTGTGTGGCGCAGCGGCGAATACCCCCAGCGCTGCTCGTACAGCGCAGCACCGGCTTCGAGTTCGGCTGCGGTATCCTGCACAATCTGCTGCACCCGCTGCGGGGCAAAGGTAAAATTGATGTGCGACGCAAAGCGGTTAATGAAGCGTGTGCGGAAGCCTTCGTTTTCGAGCAGGCGCCGGAACATCAGGGTCCGCTCAGGGTCATGTTCAAAATAGTAGGGCGGCGCACCGCTGCCTTCAGCTGAGAGGGCGTTGTAGAGCAAATCGTATTCAAGGTGTGATGCGCGCCCGGCTTCATCAAAATCCCAGACCATCATCCGCCATTTGCCGTCGTGGAAGGGGGCACCAGAGGTTTCCCTCACCCGCCAGAATTTGAAATGCTTGTTGCCGTACCAGTCCACGTTTCCCCAGTAAATCATGCTCACCAGATAATCGATGTAGCCACTGAGGTCGAGCTGCGTTTCGAGCTGTGCAAAGATTTCGTCATCCTCCAAATCAGCGGTGACAATAAACTGCCACAGCTGCTGCCACAGGGCGAGGTCTTCGGGCAGGCCTTCATCCACCGCGCTCGTATCAGCCATGCCAACCGGCGCATCCATCACAATCACGTTATCCGGATCAGGACCATAGTTGTAGTGGATGTGGAAGCGGTCGAGGCGGTCGCGCAGGTACATCATCCCCCAATACTCCCCGTTCATAAAATGCTGCACGGCTCGGGCCCGCTGCGTCGCCAATTCCATCGGCTGCAGGATGCGGTGAGCGGCAGCATCATTCAGGAATTTCCGCAGATTTCCGCCGCTGCGCACCATCAGCCGGTTGTATTCCTTCAGCGGCTGACCATCATAGCGATTGGTTTCACCGGGGAAGAAGGGGAAACGCATGGTGTTTTCTTCGTCATACTCCGAGCGGGAATACAACCTGAATGACTTGTTGGGATTGGTTCTCGAACCGAGTCCGTGAATGCGAAAACCCAGGTTTTGGGCGAAATCGGAACCGGACTGCTGCGCTCCGAAAAGTTCGGCATGCACCGGCACTTCCCATTCACGTCCGCGGCGGTCGTAGTTGCCGCGCCAAACAAACCCCTGCTCCGTGCCGCCTGCTTCGAAATAGTCCCTGCCCGGCACATAGATGCCCTCCTCAAAACCAAAGAGACGCTGCGGCGGGGCAATAACCGAAAGCAGCGGCATGCTGCTGAAAGCCGGGTCGCTGAAATCGCCCACGAACCAGCTGCCGCTTGCCACCGGGCCCGTCTCATCGGCCTGATGCAGTGCTGCCCGAATTACCCATGCCCGCGGCAGGTCCGGCGGGGGAGTCTGCCACCGCCAGTTGCTGCCATCCCGGCGGTAGGTTGTGATGATATCGGAGATGCGGTAAGGCTGATCTGCCGGCGGCATCAGCTGCAGCGGCTGCGTGTAAATAAAGGTCCGGTTTTGAAGCTCCTCCATCACCGAAACATCCGAGTCGCCGGGGAAGAAATAATTGACGGTAAAATGCGGGGCGTTATAATCGATATTCGCCGGGTCAGGCTCCGAGCCGTCGAGGGTGTAGAGAATGAGGGCCTCATCCGCATCGGTGAGCAGCTCAAGCAGAACGGGCTCGTTGTAAAAACCGGGGGGCGAACTGAACTCAGGCGCCGGGAGCAGACCAGGCAGACCGGCCTCGTTCGGACCTCCGGGCGTAGGTGTCGAAAAATACTGCCAGCTGCCGGCACCGTCGGGAAAGCGGCCATAGCTGATATCGGTCGGGATTTGAGTCGGGGCAAGCTCATCAACGATTTCCCCGTACGGATTCACAAGCAGGATTTCTTCTCCCGAGGCAGCAATCGAAAAATTCGTGTGCAGCTCGCCAAAGGGAATGCGCCGGTCCTTGCCTGATGCCCACACCAGCAGAAACGCGCCCGGCTCAATGCTGATGTTGGGAAAGAACCACCTCTGCGGCTCGCTGTAGTCGTCAGACAGGGCATAGCCGGAAAGATTTACCGGCGAATCGGTGGGGTTATAGAGCTCGATCCAGTCCTCGAAATCGCCGTCTTCATCGGCAAGGGTTGTGGCATTTGAAGCCATCACCTCGTTAATCACAACCGTTGCAGACTGCGCAGCTGCAAGGCTCATTCCTGCTGCCCACAATGCCGACATAAGCAGCAGGCCGTATAAACATTTTGCACATTTCATTTTAATCATAGCTTTAAGCGGCACATTGCGGCCGGTAAAATGAGAAGCTTGGGGAATCCTCACCTCTTCTGAATCCTCTGCATCCTTGGATATTATATAGTGTGAAACACCATTTGGCTTCACTGATTGGCTGAACTTTTAAAATACGGCTCTCGGGCCTGAATTGCTGACGAATTCTCCGCCGGCTGCCTGCATGGCTTTACACTGCCGGAAAGGTTGCCTGTTCCCCTCCATTGGGTTAGATTCCTGAGCGACAGCTTCATTCACCTCTCCTCATCATTTCTTATGAAAAAGTTCTCTTTCTCGCTTTACGGCTTCCTTGCTGCCTTTTTGCTGATGGCCCTGTACCACAGCGCCAACGGTTTTTTTGAAGACCGGACGCCCACAACCGAGCACCTCGCAGCGGCAGAAGTGCTCTTCGGGCTGGAGTTTCAGCAGGCTTACCGCGATTCGATGCTTGCCGGCATCCGGAACAATCTGCAGACCTATGAAGCTCTCCGGGCGCGTGAAATCGGCAATGAGGTGTGGCCGGCCATGCAGTTCAATCCGCTACCGGCGGGTTTTGAAGTGCCGCAACATAGCGGCGGCGCGCACAACTGGCAGCTGCCGGAGCAAGTGCAGCGCCCTGCCTCTGACGCGGAGCTGGCATTTCTGACGGTAGCCGAGCTGAGCGTGCTCATCCGCAGCGGTCAGCTCAGCGCGGTGGAGCTCACTACGATTTATCTTGATCGGATCCGCCGGTATGATGCGGAGCTTCAGGTGGTTATCACCCTCACAGATGAGCTTGCCCTTGCGCAGGCTGCCCGTGCAGATTCCCTGCTTGCGGCGGGCGTGTGGCTGGGTCCGCTGCATGGCATACCGTACGGCAGCAAAGATTTGCTGGCGCTTGAAGGCTACCCCACTACCTGGGGCGCGGTACCTTATCAGGATCAGGTGCTTGAACAGACCGCGACCGTTATCCGGAAGCTGGAAGAGGCCGGGGCGGTGCATCTGGCCAAGCTGTCGCTCGGGGCGCTGGCCTGGGGGGATGTGTGGTTTGGCGGAGTTTCAAAATCGCCCTGGAACACGAGTATAGGCGCGAGTGGATCAAGCGCAGGTTCAGCGGCAGCTACTTCGGCCGGTCTGGTTGCCTTTACCATAGGCTCGGAAACCCTGGGCTCGATTGTGTCGCCCTCGACCCGAAACGGGGTTACGGGTTTGCGCCCGACCTACGGCAGGGTGAGCCGTCATGGCGCCATGGCCCTAAGCTGGAGCATGGATAAGCTCGGGCCCATCACCCGAAGCGTAAAAGATGCTGCGCTGGTTTTCGATGCCATCTACGGTCCCGATCCGCTCGACCCAAGCCTCACCGACGCACCTTTTGTCTATGATGCCGAACTGCCGCTCTCTGACATCCGGATCGGCTATCAGGCTTCAGCATTTGAGCTGCCCTACCCCAACCGGGAGCATGACCTTGCGGTACTTGATGTGATGCGCGATCTGGGCGCCCAACTCATCCCCGTTGAATTACCGCAGCTCGATTTTAATGCGATGGATGTGATCCTGAGCGTGGAAGCAGCCGCGGCCTTCGACGAACTTACCCGCAGCGGCCGTGACAGCCTGATGGTGCGGCAGATGATTCAGGCCTGGCCCAACGTGTTCCGCACAGCCCGATTTGTGCCTGCGGTTGAGTACATCCAGGCCAACCGCGCCCGTACGCAGCTGATCAACGCCATGCACGAAGCCCTTCGGAATGTTGATGTGTACCTGACGCCCTCTTTTGCGGGCGGCAATCTTGTGATTACCAACCTTACGGGTCACCCCACGGTTGTGGTTCCGAACGGCTTTACCGAAACCGGCATGCCGGTGAGCATTACGTTTAATGCGCAGTTGTTTGAAGAGGGAAAACTGCTTCGGGTTGCAGATGCCTGGCAGCAGGCTACGGGATTTCACCGGCAATACCCACCCGCCTTTCTAAACCCGTGAGCGAGAGCCTGCGGGCAGTCAAAAAACTGAAAGCAAAAAAAAGGCTCTGTTCTTTCACGAGACAGAGCCTTACGTTGTGCTTCAATGGTATTTAATTACGGATTTAAACTAAGGATATTGAATTCAAAATATGTCTCATTATATT
>JAFIET010000005.1 GCA_020832405.1 Balneolales bacterium | reverse complement strand
TTCAGCGCTCCGTCGGTTTCACCGGAGCAGGATTCGATTTTGAGTGCCTTCGGGAACATTTCACTGCTCTACGTGCCGGGCGAATCCCTGCTTACTGCCGTGCTGTTATGCACCTTCTTTTTGCTCATCCCCGGTTCATGGCTGAAGCTTCGGGGCCTCAGTACCGCGGCCGCAGCAGGGCTGCTCATTTTGGGCCTGTCATCCGTGAGCCTTGCCCCGGATCACCCTGTGTACTGGTTTGAGCTGCTTCACAAAATGATGCTCGCCTGCATCCCCGTGCTGCTCTTTTTACGCTACGACAACCTAAGCGCCATCACTGCTATTTTCGTTTTCGTGCTGGTCAATCACAGCATCTACAGTTATTTCGCACCGCACCTGCCGGATGTACTCCCGCTTGTGATGAATCTGGGACTGATAGGCGGACTTGGCCTGCTGGCGATTGCGGGGCTGCGTAGCAAAACGGAGCTCACCGAGCTGCCCGATGTAGAGCCCGAATACCTGAAGCGCCTCGCACGCGAAAAGCGCATCGAAAAAGAGTTTGAGCTGGCACGCGAAGTACACGACTCTTTCCTCACCTCCGTGAAGCCCGATATACCGGGCTTCGACATTGCGGCAAGCTGCAACACCGCTTATGAGGTGGGCGGCGATTACTTCGACTTTATTTCGCTGGATGAGCACCGAACCCTCGTTGTTATTGCTGATGTAAGCGGAAAGGGCGTTAAAGCAGCCTTTTTTATGACCCTGCTGAAAGGCTACCTGCAGGCCGTTGCGGATCAGCACCGGGATGTCGCTGAAATCATAAAAATTGTGAACCGGCTGTTCCATGCCAATTCCCCGCGCGGCACGTTCATCACTGCGCTGGCCGGCGTGCTGGATGCCCGCTCGGGCGAGTTCACCTTTGTGCGGGCCGGGCACGACCCGCTGCTGCTGCTCAATGCCCAAACCGGCACTGCGGAGGTACATCAGCCGAACGGCTTCGCGCTGGGCATGGCGCGGCCGGCAGCTTTCGATGTATTTCTGGAAACCCGCCGATTCACCCTGCAAAACGGTGAGGCCATCGTACTGTTCACCGATGGCTATGCCGAGAGCTTCAATCCGGCGCGGGAGCAACTGGGCGAGAAAAAACTGGCGGAAGTTGCTGGTAGCCTGTACCGGAGCAATCCTTTGGGCTCGGCACGCCTTCTGGAAGCCGTACATGCGGAAGTGCTGCGGTTCAGCGCAGGCGCGCATCAGCACGACGACATGACCATGATTGTGCTTCAGAAGCGCTGATGCCTTCACCGGGCGGGGTGCGGCATCTGAGCCCCTGCCGTCGAAAAATCCCCGAAACCGGAACCTGAACCGATACTCCCCACCGACCTGCCATGGCGCAAGCTGACGGAAACACATCCCCCGAAAAAAACAAACCGCGTATAAACAGTACAAAGCCTGAGGCCGAGCTGCGGCAAATTCTGGAGCGGCTCGACACCTTCAGCTACTACACCGACAGCAACATCCGCGTGCCTTTTACGAAATTCCGGTTCGGGCTGAGTCCGCTGCTTGGGCTGCTGCCGGGCGTCGGGGATTTTGCCGGACTCATTCTCTCCCTCTATGTGCTGTGGGAAGCCCGGCGCGCCGGGGCAAGCGGCAGGGTGAAGCGCCGCATGATCCGCAATATGCTGATCGAGTTTGTTTTCGGGCTGATGCCCGTAATCGGGGACGCCTTCGATGCGGCCTTTAAAGCCAACACGCGCAACACCGCGCTGCTGCGCCGCTACCTGCTCGAACAGCTGGACGAAGCCCCCAAAGAGCGCTTCCCCTGGCTGGCGTTTGGCGTGTTTATCGTGGTTTTTGCCCTGCTTGGCTGGGTGGTGTGGCGGGTTTTTGGGTGATGGGATCACCCTGTCTCAACCACCCAATGCACCATTAATACCCGGAGTACTGCCTCTTTTCTGCCTGACCGGAAAAACGCAGGTCGGCCGGCTTGTTAATCGATGAGTGTTAGTTTTTCGGTGATGTATTCATTCAGGCTTTTGCCCTCTTTTTGTGCGTTTACATAAACCCTGCGGTGAACATCAGAAGGAAGACGAAGCATGAGCCGGCCGGAGAAGGCTTTGTCCGGCTCCTCATTACGCTGCCGGCAAAAATCGAGATAATCATCAACCGAATCTCGAAAGGCCTGCACCAATTCGTCAACGCTTTTGCCCTGAAAAGTAATTACATCACGTAAATCCACAACCTCTCCGTGAAAGAGACCGGCTTCTTCGTCAAACTCAACTTTTCCCTGATATCCTTTATATTTTAACATAACGGCTACTTTTTTGGTGGTGTAATGCCAGCTTCTTTCAGAAAACGCCGAACAGACTTAAGCGCTCCCTTGTCTGTTTCTTTCTCCGGGTGTGGACGATGAAACACGGCCCGCACGCCATTCAGCGCGACTCTGATACGTGACCCGCTGCCTTCACTAAGTTCAGCTCCCGGAATATAAAACTGCGACAAATTACTGCCCATGC
This sequence comes from Balneolales bacterium, assembly GCA_020832405.1. Lineage (GTDB taxonomy): Bacteria > Bacteroidota > Rhodothermia > Balneolales > Cyclonatronaceae > Cyclonatronum. Next base: position 88,308 of record JAFIET010000005.1, on the reverse strand, counting down.
CTGCGACAGCAAATTTTTAACCCTAAGTTTACCCTACACTCACATATACACGACAAAACCGCACTAACCGGACGATCTCTCCGTGAGTTTCCCGCTTTTCAGGCTGAGTCGGGTGACGGGCCTAAAATTCTTCGGCTACTACAAACCATCTTTCAGGAATGAAAACCATACAGGAAATACAGCACATTTTAGAACAGCATAAGGCGCGCCTGCAGGAAAAGTATCCGATAAAGTCGCTTGCCGTTTTCGGATCGTATGCGCGCGGCACCGCAGGTCCGGCCAGCGATGTGGACATTCTGGTTGAGTTCAGCGGCCGTGTAGGTATGGAATTTATTTCGCTGGGGGATGAGCTGGAGGAGCTGCTGGGGCAACGGGTAGATTTGGTTTCCCGAAATGGTATAAAGGCCCGCTATTTTGAGCAGATTGAGAAGGGTTTGATTTTTTGCTGAGGATGCTCACCTTACCCGTCCCAGCACTTTGCCCGGTAAAAACCAGAGCAGGGTTGCGCCGCGGGCGATCATGTAGGCGGTCATGGCCAGCCACAGGGCGTGGTTACCGATAGAGCCGACGCTGAGGTAGTAGGCCGGCAGAAAAACCAGAAAGGTGGAAATGAGCATGGAGTCGCGCATGGGGCCGGTTACGGTGGCCCCGATGTAGATGCCGTCGAGCATGAAGCAGAAGCTGTTGATGAGGGGCGCGGCGACGGTCCAGGCGAAGAAGGTGAGACCGAGGGCGATCAGCTCCGGGTTGTCGGTAAAGAGGCGCAGCAGGCTGGCATCGAAAAGGTAGTAGATCAGGCTGAAGGCCGCGCCGAGGCCCATGCCCCAGGCTATGAGCAGCTTCACGGCCTGCGTGAGCCCCGCACGGTCGCCCCGGCCCGCGTACTTGCCGGTGATGCTCTCCGCGGCATAGGCGAAGCCGTCAACCCCGTAGGCCATGATGTACCAGAGCTGCATCAGGATGAGGTTGACCGCCAGAATTTCATCGCCCAGCGCCGCACTTTGTATGGTGAAGAAGGAGTAGGTGAAAATCAGGCTCATGGTGCGGATGAAAATGTCGCGGCTCACGCTAAAGAAGCGTTTGAGGCCCTCAACAGCGAGCAGGGCCTTGCGGCCAAGATGAATGTAGCCGCGCCCGTAGTGCCGGAAAAAGAGCCAGAGCGCAAAAATAAGCCCGAGGTACTGCGCAATCACGGTGCCGTAGGCCACGCCATCGACCGTCATGCCGAGGCCGTAAATAAAGAAGATGTTCAGCCCGATGTTGAGCAGATTGATGAAAATGGTGATGTACATCGGGAAGCGCGCGTTCTGCATGCCCAGAAACCAGCCCTGTATGGCAAAGAGCGCCAGCACGGCGGGCGCATCCCAGATGCGGATATAAAAATAGAGGGCGGCCATTTCGCGCACTTCCTCCGAGGTGCTCACCACCAGCATGGCGCCGGAAAACAGCAGGTACTGCGAAGCAATAAGCAGGCTGCTGCCGAGCAGGGCCGCGAGCATTGCGCGGCTGAGCACAACGCTCACCTCCGCGTCGTTTTTACCGCCGTAGGCTGTAGCCGTGAGGCCGGTCGTGCCCATGCGCAGAAAGCCGAAGCCCCAGTACAGGAAGTTGAAAATCATGCCGCCGATGGCGAGCGCGCCGAGGTAGTACACGCCGTCGAGCCGGCCCACAAGCGCGGTATCGACAGAGCTGAGCAGCGGCACCGACAGGTTGCTGATGATGTTGGGGATGGCGAGCCGAAGGATTTGCCGGTTCAAACGCGGGTGGATTTAGGGGTCAGTTCAGAACGGCTGATGCGTACCGAGGTAGCTGGCGAGCAGCCCGAGGATGCGGTCGATATCGGCGACAAACACCCGCTCATCCCGCTGATGGTAGGGGAAGATGGCGGGCTCGAGGGCAACGGAGGGCACGGCCGTTTCGGGACCGGTTTCTTCGTTCAGGACTTTGCCGTAGGTGAGGTAATCGTTGGTGTTGTTGCCCCGGTACAGCAGCGGATCAAGCTCCGTTAGGCGGTCGGCGAGGGCCAGCGTGCGGGCCTGCTCTTTTGGAGTGGGGTCGGTTTTGGTGAACTCCCAGTGCCCGGTATAGAGCGCACAGCCGGGTTCGCCGCGGAACAGCGGCGTGGTATCAACCGTGATGACCGCATCGGGCAGCAGCGCCTCATCGATGAGGTGGCGCGCGAGGCGCTCGGCGCCCATGCCGGATGTGAGCCCGTTGCCGGCATCGCGAAGGCGCTCGGGGTGCTCGCGAAGCCCCTTGTTTTCTTCCATTTCGGAGAGCAGCACGAGCAGCCCAGGCCATTGCTGCTGCGGGGCCTGCTCGAGCAGGCTCATGATGATGCCGATGCCCGCGGTGTTATCCATCTGACCCTGCAGCTCGGTTTCGGTTCGGGTGAAGGGCAGCTCCGCCGGGCATTCAGCGCCGAAGTGGTCGATTTTATCGAGGTGCGCGGTGAGGGCAACAAGCCCGGGCCGTTTTCCCGGCACATAAAACAGCAGGTTGCGCTGGGCCACGACGGTGATTTCGCAGCCGGGAATTTTCTCCGCAACATCGAGCAGGTACGGGTGCAGGCGCTCTTCGAAGGAGCTAAAAGAGGGGATGCGGGCGGTATTGCCGATAATCTGAAGACAGCGCTCAGTGAGGGTCAAAGGCTTTGGTTTTAGCTTTGGATTGAAACATTTTCGGGCAGGGGGGATGATACCATTTTTTGAAGGAAAATGGGGAAGGAAGCTTTTCTGCGCAGCAGCTTTGTTTTTTTTAGGGTGATGCGTTTCCGGCCTTTCGCTTGGCTCACGGGAGGGTGGATGCCTTTGAAGGGCGCTGTTCAGAAAGGGATGCAATGCCGGCGGCCCCCTGCACCGATGCGGGCATTTGCAGGGAGGGGTGGCAGGCCTTATCATTTGGGCGTGGCTTCATCACCTCTCATCCCCAAAGAATAAAACCCGCTGTTATTAACCTGACCGGAGGCGGATGGGGGCAGTCATCACCCTTCACCCTTCACCCAAAAAACCGGAAGCGGAGTGGAACAAAAAAACGGACAGTAAGTCGGGGCACAGTGACTTCCCATAACAGACGATCAGACGTTAAGCGGCGCGATGCACTTGCGCGACAGGAGACTGATTATTGAATTTCGAGTTTTACTTTGCGCCCCAAAGCTTTTGCGTACTTCCGCAGGGTTGAGAGGCGGATATCATCGGCATGATTTTCCATCCGTGAAATAACCGATTTTGATGTGTTCAGTTTGTCTGCCACTTCTTGCTGGGTGATACCCATTTCTTCGCGTGCCTGTCGCAAAATTACGCCAATTTTGAAGTTCAGATAACCTTCTTCAAAGTTTTCGGCAAAGTCCGGACTTTCAGCTTTTTTCTTCTCAATAAATCGCTCTAAATCGTCATGCATTGTTTTTTCTCCTGAGGTAATCGCGTTTCCGTTCTTCAGCTAATTTAATTTCCTTTGGCGGCACTTTGTTGGTCTTTTTCGAAAATCCGTTTGTCACAATAATGAGCGCATTACCATCAAAAAAGCATAAAAGCCGGTAAGTGTCAGAACCCAAAGTAGCTCGGATTTCCCAAATGTCGTCGGTATTCGTTAGCTTCTTCAGATACTGAACGGGCACCTGATCAACCTCTCTCACAATTCTCAAGACCCAGGATATTTTCCTTGATGACTTATCAGGCAGATTTTCCAGGAAATCTAAAACCGGACTTTTTCCGCTTTCGCTGTGGTAGAAATTAATTTTCCGCATTCATCAAGTTAGCATAAATGCGAACCCGGTTCAAGTACTTCATTTAAGCTATTGGCTCAGTCAGAGCTTATTTACAGTGTTTTATCAGGCAGATTTTCGAGACCTTGTGGAAATCTGTTTGGTTTAACCGAATCATTTTAGCCCAACCCTATGGAACAAAGTTACTGGCAGGCGCGCTGGCGCAAGAACAAGATCGGGTTTAACGGGGCACAGCCGGATGCCGCGCTGTTACAGCACTGGCCGGCGCTGAGCGTACCGGCTGAGGCCTGTGTGGCGGTGCCGCTCTGCGGGAAATCGGTGGATATGCGCTGGCTGCGGGAGCAGGGTCATCGGGTGTACGGGGTGGAGTTTGTGGAGCAGGCCTGCGGGGCATTTTTTGAGGAGCATCACCGGCCGCCGGACGGAGGCACTGTTCAGAAAGGTGTTTCCGGGCGGATTCCTTATTATGAGCACGACGGCGTACTGCTGCAGGCGGCGGATTTCCTGAAGCTGCGGCCAAAGCAGGTGCCGGTTCATGCCACAGCGCTGTACGACCGCGCCGCGCTTGTGGCCCTGCCGGCTGAGCAGCGACCCGCCTACGCAGCCCGGTGGACCGAACTCTTCCCCAAACTGGAGCAGGCCCTGCTCATCAGCTTCGAGTATGATCAGGCCCTGATGGGCGGGCCGCCGTTTTCGGTTGGCGGGGCCGAAATCAGAGCGCTTTTCGGGCAGGCGTTTTCGGCCGAAGAACTCAGCCGAACCGACATGGTGCCCGTATCGGAAAAGTACCGGCGCATTGGCCTGCCGGAGATGATTAAGGTTGCCTGGAGGTTAAGCCGGCGTTAAAACCCGCAGCGGATTTGCGGGCACCAAGAAAAAAAGCCATTTTTGCCTTCAAGTTGCATATCTTTGGGTCAGGGTGTATTTTCAGCCTCTGAATTCGAATTCTATCAAACCACGCATTTCATTCTATTTACAATGAATATAGACCAGAGAAACCGAATTGTGAGCATCGTGCTTATCGTCGTCATTCTATTTTTAGGCTACTGGCTGTACGTTACCATCACCGGCCCCTGGCAGGAAGTTCAGCGGGAACGTGCCGTGACCGAGCAGGTTCGTGATAACCTGATGGCCGTGAATGAGGCTATCCGTTTTTACAACGAGCATAATAACCGGTTCCCGGTAGCGCTTGACTCGCTGATGGTTTTCCTGACAGCCAACGAGCGCTTTATGGCCAACCCGGACAGCGTGCTCCGTAACCGCCGCTTTGATGCAAACAACTTTTTCCTTTCTCCGCGCACGGGCAACCGTTTTGAGTACGCGCTGAACGACTCAGCCCGCCCGCCGCTGTACCTGCTCAGCGATCCGGACAGCGACGACCACATCGGTACCCTCACCCGGGTAACAGACCGCGGAGCTCCAAGCTGGCGATAGGCACATGATATGAGCGAACCCGCGCACGTGCTCGGCATCAGCTTCAGCGGCAATGCGCTTTATTATGCACTGAGGCCGAAAAACGAGACGTCTTATTTGAGCTATATCGGAAAAGCTGATTTCAGCTTTTCCGTGCTTGATGCGTTTCGAAATGCTGATGAACAGCTCTGCACGCACATACACCGCGCGATTTCCAAAATAACGGCCGGCCTCAACGCGGAAACCATCCGGATTGTGAGTTTCCCTCAGTTTGAATGCTGGACCTCGCTCCCAAAACTTGCCTACGACGTACCCGCCGAACGTGAAGCGCACCTGAAGCTGCTTGCTTTTGGGCTTGAACGCCGAAATATTGAGACAACGTGGTTTGAAACCAGCATTCAGGACTTCCGCTTTTTGTGCATTCGCGACCTCACTATGGTGAAAATGCTGAATGCCTGCACCGCATCTTTTTTCAGCACCGAGTACTGTTCCGATTTTGAGGTCGGTATGGAGTGGATGAAGCTCACCGGCAACAGCGGTTCCTTTCTTGCGCTTGGCTGCGGACATGAATCGCTTTCCGTTTCTTCTTTTGTGCTCGGTAAACTTCGTGCGGCAACGAGCATCCGGCAGACCCGCCCCGAAAATCTGGTTTACGCCTGGCGGCAAAATGAAGCTTCGCTGAGCTGGATGAACGGCTATCACGATGAGATTCTGCTCTACGGCCCGAATGCCGACCTGGTACGCAATCATCTCGCTCCGGTTTTGGAAACGGGCGCCAAAATCCGCAGCATCAGCTCACTGGATGACATTGGCGTGCAGGCTGCTGAACAAACTTACTCCTTCCCCCTGCAGCACGCTTTTCCGGCCATCATGATGGCCGTTAAACAGGATTAGCCCGGCTTAACGTAACCCACGCCTATGAGAATCATTACCGGAAAATTAAAAGGCAGGCGCTTCGATGCCCCCAAAGATGTGCAGATACGACCAACCTCTGACCGCGCCAAAGAAGGCCTTTTCAACGTAATTGAAGCACGCCGGTACATTAACGGTGCCCGCGTGCTTGATCTGTTTTCGGGCAGCGGCAACCTCGCTTTTGAGGCCATTTCGCGCGGCGCCCTGCAGGCGGTACTGGTTGAAGCGAGTCATCTTGGCGTAAAACAAATTGAAAAAACAGCAGCTCAGTTTGGCATTGCAGATCAGGTTACGGCCTACTGCGTGCCGGTTGAGCGCTACCTCGCGCAGCGGCCCGTGTCCTACGACCTTGTGTTCGCCGATCCGCCCTATGATTTGCCGGGCATCCCGGAAATGGTCGAAACCGTGGTTCACGGAGGCTGGCTGGCCCCCGACGGCTGGTTTATTCTCGAGCATGATGTGCGCCACCTGTTTCACGAGCATCCCAACTGTGTGTTTACCAAGCCCTACGGCCGCACGGTTGTGAGCATCTTTATGCTTAAAACCGGGGATGATGAGTCCGAAGCCGACTCCTCTGATTCCTGAGCCCTTCAAAAGCCTTTTTTATGAAAGCCCTCTACCCCGGCACCTTCGATCCCATCACCTACGGCCATCTCGATATTCTGGAGCGGGCTTCTTCGCTGTTTGAGGAAGTCGTGATTACCGTAGCCGTAAATACCCGCAAGGAATCGGTGTTTACAGAAGCCGAGCGCGTTTCGCTGATTGAGCAAAGCCTCGAAGGCAAAGCCTGGGCAAAGAATGTGCGGGTCGTGGCCTTTACCGGACTGCTGGTTGATCATGCCCGGGAGCTGAAGGTAAACACCCTGATCCGGGGCGTACGGCAGCTGTCTGATTTCGAGTACGAATTCCGCATGGCGCTGATGAACCGCCGCCTCGCCCCCGAAATTGATACCGTGTTTCTGATGCCGCAGGAGCAGCTCACCTTTGTTTCAGCCACCATCGTGCGCGAAGTGGCGTACTGGGGCGGCGACCTGAGTCAGTTTGTGCCCGATCATGTTGCGGCAGCACTGCGCCAAAAATTTCCTCCCAAACGCTGAATTTTTTTTGAACCGGGCATGCTTTAAGGCTTACCGAATCTTCCTTTTCCGACAAACAACCAACACCCACCCGTATGATATCCAAAAGAGCACAGTCGCTTGCGCCCTCCGAAACCATGAAAATTTCCGGCATGGCCAAGGAAATGCAGCAGGCAGGCAAGTCCGTGATTTCGCTGAGTCAGGGCGAGCCTGATTTCAAAACCCCGGCTCACATTTGTGAAGCAGCCAAGCGCGCCATCGACGAAGGGCACCACGGCTACACCATCAATGCCGGCACAACCGGGCTTCGCGAGGCCATTGTGGAGAAGCTGAAGCGCGAGAACAATCTGGAGTACACCGCAGCTGAAGTTGTGGTTTCCAACGGCGCAAAGCAGTCGGTTGGGTTCAGCCTGCTGGCCGTGGTTGATGAAGGCGATGAAGTGCTGATTCCCGCCCCGTACTGGGTTTCCTACCCGGAAATGACCAAGCTGGCGGGCGGCGTGCCCGTTATCGTGCGCACAGCTTTTGAAAACGACTACAAGCTCACCCCGGAACAGCTGCGCGACAGCCTTTCCGAAAAAACGAAAGTGCTGATTCTCTGCTCGCCCTCCAACCCGACCGGCAGCTGCTATACCGCCGGCGAGCTGGAAGCCCTGGCTGAGGTGCTGCGCGATTTCCCGAATGTGGTGGTGCTCTCCGACGAAATTTACGAGTACATCGTTTTTGACGGCCCTCATGTGAGCATGCTGCAGGTTGCCCCCTGGCTCAAAGACCGCTTTATTGTGGTAAACGGCTTCTCCAAAGGCTTCGCGATGACAGGCTGGCGGCTGGGCTACATCGCCGCCCCGAAATCCATCGCCGGGGCGCTGGGCAAAATTCAGAGTCAGGAAACCTCGGCTCCGAGCACGATTTCGCAGATTGCCGGCGAGGCGGGCTACCGCAGCCCGCTTTCGGCTCCGGCCATTGAGGAAATGCGCAAGGCTTTTGCCGAACGCCGCGATTACTTCATCGCAGAACTCAACAAGATTGACGGGGTGAAGTGCTTCAAGCCCGGCGGCGCGTTTTATGCCTTCCCGAATATTTCGGCCTACCTCGGCAAAACGGCTCCCGACGGAAGCCGCATCAGCTCGAGCACCGATCTGTGTATGTACCTGATTGAGCATCACGGCCTGGCGATTGTGCCGGGCGATGCCTTCGGCGAACCCGAGGGCGTACGCCTGAGCTACTCCGCCTCCATGGAAACCCTGGCCGAAGGCCTGAAACGCTTCCGCGCCGGTCTCGCAGCCCTGAGCTGAGTTTTGAGAACCAGGTAATGCATCTGTCAGCGGACTGCGGACTACGGTCCGAAAAATGGCACACCATTTGCTTTATTTGCCGCTGAACTCAATCCACCCTATTCACCTGCCCATTTTCTGATTATGCCAACCTACGAATACATTCGCGAAGACGGCAGCCGGTTCGACTGGCTGCAAAAAATGTCGGATGCCCCGCTTACCGAATGTCCGCAGACGGGTCAAAAAGTCAGACGCGCCATTCACGGTGGCAGCGGCGTCATTTACAAGGGCACCGGTTTCTACAACACTGACTACAAGGCCAAACCGGCAGCTTCCGCGAAAAGCAGCGATGCTTCCGGCAGCACTGGCGATAAGACCGAACCCGCCGCAGCGCCAAAATCTGATGCGGCCCCGGCAAAAACGGACTGATTCAGGTCCGGCTGATTCATCCGCTTCATTTTACCAAAAAGGCAGTCTCCCCGCGGAGGCTGCCTTTTTTTGTGCAGGGTGATGCGGCCCGGAAGCCCATCCATCAAAACCAAAGTGCAGGAGCCCCCCGCTATTTTATTTTGTGCTCTTTGATGGCATCGGCGAGGGTGCCCGATTCGGTGTAGAAGGGCCTCCATTTTTCTTCGGGGTCGGGCTGCGTGAGCAGCGAAACGACTACGAGCGCAAGTATGGATGCACCGGCAGAGGGCAGCACGATGTAGGCGGTATCGAGCAGGGGCTCGGCAAGCACGGCATTGAGCACGGTGATGAGCAGGGTAACGGCCATACCGGTGGCGATAGACGCCACCCCGCCGGCGGTGGTAACGCGCTTCCACAGGAAGGCTGCGAGCAGGGCAGGAGTGAGGCCCGCCCCGATCATGGTGTAGGCCGTGAACGCCATCGCGAGGATGGTATCAAACTGCGTGAGCATGAAATAGGCACAAATGCCAAGCGCCAGCACCGTGATGCGCTGAAACACCACAATCCGCTTTTCGGAGGCCTGCGGATTCACGAACCGCTGGTAGATGTCGCGGGTGATATTGGTGGAAGGTGCGAGCAGAAAGCTGTTACCGGTTGAGGTGATGATGGCCACCGCGGCGCAGATCAGCAGGAGTCCGCCGGCAATGGGGATGCCGACCTCCGTGCCAAAGCGGGCCGTGTGCAGGATAATCTGCTCGGAGTTCTCCACGGCGAGGTGGTAAAGCGAGTCGGGGCTCAGGCTGTTGAAGTGGCTGAAGGCCAGAATCGCGAGCGTGGCAATGGCGGTTTCTACCACGATGGTACCGATAACCCACCACACTACGGCGCTTTTAGCTGCCATTTCATCCCGTGCGGAAAAGAACTTTTGGTACATGTTCGATTCGCCCATCAGCAGCAGGAAAGTGGGCAGAAACACGCCCATCGCCCAGAGAAAATTATGGTCGCCAAACACGGTGAACAGGCTGGGATCAAGCTCGGTGCTCACGTACTCCATGCCTCCGAGGTTCATAAAAACCAGCGGCACCGCAAAAAGCACGGCAATGGTGATGATGGCCCCGTTGATGATATCGACCGATACAATCGAGAGCATCCCTGCAAAAGCCGTGAAGGTGATGATAAAGGCAGCCGTAAGCAGCACGCCCTGCCACTGCGGCACGCCGGCAACGAGCTCCAGCACAAAAGCTCCGCCGCGGAACTGATAGCCCACAATGGTGGTGTAGGCAATCACGATTACGATGGTGCCCAGAATGCGCGCCCATTTGTTGTAGCGCAGCTCGAGAATATCCGGCACGGTGTACTGCGAAATCCGCCGTACGCGGGCCGCAAGAAAGAAAACGAGGATGATGCCGATCCAGGCACCTGCAGCCATCCAGAGCTCCGAAAGGCCGACCTGCGCGGCGAGTCCGGCACCGGCGAGCAGGCTGCCCGAACCGATCCAGGTGCAGAGTAGGGTCGCGACCAGCTTGTAGGTCGGCACCGAGCGCCCGGCAACCATGAAATCCTCCTGATTCTTAATGGCGAAGCTCTTCACAATTGAAATCGACATCAGCAGGATGAGGTAGCCGATTACGACCCAGAAAAAAACATTCATCACAAACCCCGGTTTGGTTTACTTTTTCGATGGATGGCAACTGCCCCTGAGCCCGACTGCCGGCTGAGATGCATATCCCCGTTTAATCAAAAAAGCCCCGAAGGACTTTAGTTAGGAGGATGCGCTGCCGCACACCGGAAACCTGCCAGGTATTGCCACCGCAATGATAGCAATACGCAGGCAGGATTAACAGCAAAAATTAAGTCGGAAGGGCCCGCTTTTAAAGGTGGCGTTCGGCGTGGTAGGAAGAACGCACGAGCGGACCGCTTTCCACGTGTTCGATGCCTTTGCCCTCGCCGATTTCCTTGTAGGTGGCGAACACATCGGGGTGCACCCACTCCTGCACATCGAGGTGCATTTTGGTAGGCTGCATGTACTGCCCGATGGTCATCACATCAAGCTGCGCGTCAACGAGATCATCCATGAGTTCGAAGACTTCCGCCGGCGTTTCGCCCAGGCCGACCATGATGCCGGTTTTGGTGCGCAGGCCGCGGTCGTGGCAGATTTTGAGCAGCTCGAGGGAGCGGTCGTAGCGGGCCTGCGGCCTTACCTGCTTGTACAGGCGGGGCACGGTTTCGAGATTGTGGTTGAGCACTTCGGGCCGGGCTTCGATCACGTACTCGAGGGCATCCCAAACGCCGCGAAAGTCAGGGATCAGCACTTCGATGGTAACACCCGGGATTTCTTCCCGCAGGCGTTTGATGGTTTCGGCGAAGATGGGCGCGCCGCCGTCTTTGCGCTCGTCGCGGTTCACAGAGGTGATAACAACATGCCGCAGCCCCATCAGCTTTGCGGCATTGGCCACGCGGTTGGGCTCATCCCAGTCGAGGCCCTGCACCGGCCGGCCGGTTTTGATGGCACAGAAGCCGCAGGAACGCGTGCACACATCACCCAAAATCATGAAGGTAGCGGTGCCGGCGCCCCAGCACTCGCCCATGTTCGGGCAGCGGGCTTCGGCACACACGGTGTTGAGAGAATGGGTGCGGATGGTATCGCTGACTTCCTTAAACTTGGGGCCGGAGGGCAGTTTCACCCGCAGCCACTCGGGGCGCCTGCCGGCTACGGCGCTGTTTTTGGATGCAAATGTTTGGGCGGCCTGAGCCTGTGTTGCGCAACTCATCAGATAAATCGGGTTTTGAATTTGTGGAAATTGGGTTGTTTTCGCTGAAATTAAGGCTTAACGGCAAGGATTCCGCATCAGCCGAAAAGCTTTTTACACGCTTAAAGGCAAGCCGGAACTGAGCCGGAAGGCAAACTGCTGCTGCAGGGCTTCGGTCATGCGCTGCTTTACCTCATGGAGGTCAACGACATCCCCCAGCAGTTTCTGAATGCTCGTAACCGGCCGGTCCGGAATACCGCAGGGTACAATATGCCCGAAATAAGACAGGTCGGTATTTACATTAAGGGCAAAGCCGTGCATGGTCACCCAGCGGGAACACTTGATGCCCATGGCGCAGACCTTCGCGCCGCCAACCCAGACACCGGTATAGCCGGGCTCCCTGCCGCCGGTGATGCCGTAGGTAGCGAGCAGCTGAATAACAGCTTCTTCGAGGGTACGCAGGTAGCGCCCGATGTCGGTAAAAAACAGATCGAGATCCAGAACCGGGTAGCCCACGAGCTGACCCGGCCCGTGATAGGTGATGTCGCCGCCGCGGTCGATAGCAACAAATTCGGCCTGAATCTGCCGGAGGAACTCAGGTGAAGCCAGCAGGTGATTGCTGCTGCCGCTCTTGCCGAGCGTGTACACGTGCGGATGCTCCACATACAGCAGATAGCCGCCTAAGGAAGCCTCCGCCCGGTGCACCGAAAGCTGCCGGGCCGTTTTGCGGTCAATCATTTCCTGCTGCAGTTTTTTCTGCAGCTCCCAGATCCGGGCATACGGCTGATGCCCGAGGTCATGAAAATACACAAGGCGCTCCGGCGCTGAAATGGCTTTTTGTTTCATGGCATCGCTAACGTCGCTTTACTGTAAATCGTTACCTGATGCGCTGCAATACGATAGTGGCAGGGGCTGATTTCAGGCTTGCAGGGCGGGAAATCTCTGTTATCTTTTCGGCGGAACCATAAAATGAAATAAATCTGCATTTAACTATCGTGATTATGAGCACATCCTCCCTGCACTACAAAACGATCGGACTGGCCAAAGAAAATGAATCCCCTGAAAATCCGGGTGCGCTGGAAAAGCGGGTTGCGCTCATCCCCGAAGATGTGCGCAGGCTAACAGAGGCCGGCTGCACGGTTTTTGTGGAAGCCGGTGCCGGTAGCGGCGTGGGTTTTAAAGATGCGGATTATATAAAGGCCGGCGCTGCCATCCAAACAACGAAAGAGATTTACCGGGACAAAGATCTGCTCATTAAGTTCAAGGGGCCTGCCCTGGAGCACATCCCGCTAATGCGGCCTGGCAGTACGCTTTTCTGCATGGCGCATTTTCATTCTTTCCCCGCACGGGCGAAAATGCTGGAAGAGCACAACATAACCGTGATCGCGATGGAACAGATTGTGGAAGCGCCCAAACGCCGCAAAGATGAGGAAATCATAGGCCGTATGGCGGCTGATGCCTGCCTTGAGGAATCCATCAAACGAAATATGCACAACCTGCTCAACATCTACATCTTGGGCTACCGTGACGGGATGAAGGGTATGATCCGCCGGTTCGCCAATCAGAACCCGCACTCCATGTCGCTGCTTCAGCCCGGTCAGGCACGGTCGGAGCGGGTAAAATCGGTCAGGCACGCACTTTTTGTTGTTGACTCCACCGCTTTTCCGGAAACTCTCGATGTTGTGCAGCGCATGAAACCCGAAAACGCCATGCTGTTTGATGTGGGTAAATTCCGGAGAGAGAAAGGCAAAGCTGCACTCCGTTACTACAAATGGGTGCATGACCCGGCAAAGTACGGGCTACGCCGCATTCAGTGCCTGCACGAGACCGGGATGGCCGGCACACGCTATGGGTTTAAACTGCTGCACGAAGTGAGTCCGCTCCGGAAAGAGGCGCAGGCTGCTGAGGCTACAGTACTCGGCTACGGCAATGTGGGCATGGGAGCGATTCATGAATGTTACATGCAGGGGGTGCGGAAGGTGAACATCCTCGGGCGCTTTCACACCAAAAAAGACCGGATTGAAACCTGGCTGAAGCGCTCTGATGTGGTTATTAACGGGGCCGAGCAGCCGGTTGAGCTGCGTGGCAAAAACTACCTCATCACAAACAGGCACCTGCGGGAGGTACTTCCCAAAGGCAGCGTTGTGATTGATCTGATTGGCGGCAGCGCGACCAACCGCAGCCCGGTGGAGCCGGTCGTAGAATGCACCTACCTCACGGATCCGCACTTTGAGCAGGATGGCGTTTTGGTTTCCGCGCTCTGGGGCTGGCCGATGATGGGCATGATGAAGGAGACAGCCGTGCGGTACAGCGGTCAGATTACGGACGTGCTGCTTGGCAGCGACGAGTACCTGATTGGCGGTTTAACAGAGCCATTGCACCCCGGTGTTGCCCCTGCCATTGTTTGCGGCCCTTTTTAGCCGGCAGTTTCAGATATTCTCTTCAAGGGCCGTTTATTCAAAAAGGCCTCCCGCCATTTCACTTAATAAGCTGTTGTAATCTCTAATGGGAATAACCATTATTCCGGGTTACCAGAATCCCCTATCTTTTAGCAGGCGCAAATACGTTGTGTGCCTTCTGCCGGTTGGCAGCAGGCTTACCGTTTCCGTTATAGCAGCTTTTTGCTTTCTGCTTCAACCCCCCTGCTGCTAATGATTTCTTAGTTGAAAGTGGCTGTTTTTTTTAAATGAAGCGGATTGTCCCTATTTTACAAACACTCTGCAAGGCATTACCCTTAGATACAAGTAACGATTCCTATTTATGAACCGCGATAACCGATCCCGCGAATACCAAAAAGCCCTTGAACTATTCATAACCTACTGGGGTGAGATGGCTTCAGAGTGGGGTATCAATAAAACGATGTCTCAGATTTACGCGCTGCTTTTTGCCGAGCCCGAACCAATGGATACTGATACCATTATGAAAGAGCTGAGCATCAGCCGCGGAAATGCGAATATGAATGTGCGCAACCTCATGCAATGGGGTCTTGTGCACAAGGTGAACCTGCCCGGAAACCGCAAAGATTTTTTTACTTCTGAAAAAGACCTTTGGACTACAGCTGCCCGCATCATTGCGGAACGGCAGAAACGTGAAATTTACCCCATCAAGAAAACCCTCACACAGTGCCTTGATTTACTAAATGAAGGGGAAGGAGATACGGCCCAAACAAATCACTTCAAAGCAAGGCTGGAAGGTTTTATCAGTTTTCTGAAGCTGTTTAATGATTTTTCTGAAGCCATTCTACCTTACATCTCGGAAAAAAATACGGAACAGATTAAAGGGATCGTAGAGATGGCCAAAATGTATAACCTGCAGCAGGCTCAGGAACAGGAACTTGAAAAACAGCGCAGGCAAAAAGCCTCAGAAATTGCCAAGCGCAAGCGGGAACTTGCTTCGGCAGCGAAATAGTTTGTAAGCTCTGTTACCCACAGTCGTAGCATTATCCGCAGCATGCCGGTTTTGTATTTCCCAATCAGCCCTGGCGGTACTGAAAGGCCAAGCCGGGGCGGATATCACCAAAAACTGCTGATCATTTATCCAAGCTGAGTTTATTTTGAGTAAAAAATTACCTGCACACCTTGAGCTGGGCCGCCGCGGTGAAGATATCGCCGTAGAATGGCTCGAGAAAAATGATATCCGGATCCTGGAGCGTAATTATCACTTTGAAAAAGCCGAAGTTGACATTATTGCTTACAACGGCCGGCAAATTATATTTGTGGAAGTTAAAACACGTTCTTCCAATAATTTCTCCGAGCCCGAAGATGCTGTAACAGACGAAAAAAAAAGGTCGCTGCATAAGGCTGCGGGTGCCTGGCTTTATGAGCGAAAAATGGACGGCGCACCCGTAAGATTCGATATAATTTCCGTAATTTTGCCTTCCGTGCAAGCAGTGCCGGTTGTACGGCATTTTGAGGGGGCATTCTGGCAGTTGTAAGAAATGCAGGATACTGCTACCTGCTTTTTCACTGTTCAGGCTCCTGCCGTACTTTCTGGCTTGCCAGCTGTTTTTTTTAATCTCTTCCCTTTATTTCAACGACTGTTAGCCGCTCATATGAAACTCCCCTATGCCCTCGCCAAACGCTTTGTTGCCGGTGAATCGCTCGATCAGGCTGTACCAAAAGTTGCTGACCTGAACGAACATGGTATCAAAGTAACCCTGGATCTGCTTGGCGAAAACGTCAAAGACCGTAAAACGGCTGACGACACCCTGCAGCACTACATTGAATTGCTGGAAGGCATTCATGCTCAAAATATTGACTCATCCATTTCCATAAAGCTGACTATGCTCGGTCTGGATATCGACCGGGATTACTGCCGGAACAATCTGTTTGAGCTGCTTGATGCTGCCGTTAAGTTCAATCAGTTCATTCGTATCGATATGGAAGGAACCGACTACACACAGGCAACCATCGACCTGTACAAAGAAGCCTTCAAAAAATACGGCAAGCATGTGGGTATTGTGATTCAGGCGTATCTGCACCGCACCAAAAACGACATCGCTGATCTGGCGGAACTTGGCGCAGATGTGCGCCTTTGCAAAGGTGCTTATAACGAGCCCGAGCGCCTCGCGCTGCAAAATATGGATGCTATTCGCGAAGCCTACAAAGAATACCTGAAGGTTCTCCTCGACAAAACCGTGTACCCGCGTATTGCAACGCACGACAACAAACTTATCAGCTGGGTAAAAGAATACACACAGGAGAAGGGTATCGGCAAAAGCAGGTTCGAGTTTCAGATGCTGTACGGCATGCGCCTGAATACCTGCAAAGCGCTGGCTGCCGAAGGCTACAACGTACGCGTGTACGTACCCTACGGCACCATGTGGTTTCCCTATTTTACCCGCCGGTTAAAAGAGCGGAAAGAAAATATCTGGTTCGTGCTTTCCACCATGTTCCAGAAATAACGGGTTCACCAAACTGATTTCCCGCTGATGCCAGCCTACGGGTTTAAAGCCTTAACAGCCGCACTCTTGTGCGGCTTTGTATTGAGCTGGATTCCCCTGCTTCGGGAAGTTCATTTTTTATCGGCCGGGCTGGTTGGGCTTATCGGGGCATACACGGCTGCATATATAGCCGCCAAACGAACCTATACGCGCAAGCCGGCAGCCGGACTTAAGGAAGCCTTCGGGCTGGTTCTTATTTTTCTGGCGCCGCTGTTGCCCATGCTCGCAGGCGCTTTATGGCGCGGCTGCTTTTCAGCTGACGGCCTGAGTTTCTGGCTTCTTATACCGGGCCCGTCGGTGCTGCTGGGTTTTGCTTTGGGCCGGTACATGTCGCTGCACACTGCTCGCCCCCGGTTTTACACGCTTGCTGTATTGACCTTCGTTGCCGCCGGCATTTTTGTACGGGAGTTTTTCAGCTACCCGGCTGTTTTCTATCACAATCATGTTTGGGGGTTTTGGCCGGGACCGATTTACGATGATGTGGTTGAGCTGCGCCCGTCGCTGGTGCTTTTCCGGTACATCACCCTTTGCTGGGCGGCTTTACTGTGGCTGATGCCGCACTGGCACAGCCGCAAAAACCTGCGGCTGCCGCTGCTGCTGCTCACTCTCAGCCTGATGCTCAGCTACCTCAACCTTGCACGTGCCGGCATTCTGCACTCCGAAACATGGATTCAGCAGCAGCTCGGCGGCAAACTCGAAACAGAATACGCCGTGCTGTTTTACGACCGGCAAATTGATGCTGCCGAAATTGAATGGCTGGCCGCATGGCACGACTTTCACATCCGCGAACTCGCTGAAATACTGACGCTCGACCTCAGCACGCTTCCCAAAACACACAGCTATCTGTACCGGCATGAGTGGCAAAAAAAACAGCTCACCGGCGCTGGCGGAACTGTTTATGTACCGGTTTGGCTGCGACAGCCGCAGATGCACATTCACTGGCAGGCGGCTGAGCGGGTACTGCGGCATGAGCTGGTTCATGTGCTTGCCCGGGAATTCGGGGCACCGGTCATTAATGCGAGTCCGGTAATTGCCCTTGTGGAAGGGCTTGCTACGGCTTTCGAAACCGAGCGGGACCCGCGCGGCACCGCCGATCAGCTGGTCGCCGCACAGACCGAACTCCCGACGGAGCGTTACATGCGCCGGCTGATGAGCCTTACCGGCTTCTACGCGCTCGACGGCACGTTGAGCTATACTATTGCCGGCTCTTTTACAGGCTGGCTTTGGCAACACTGCGGTACCGATGCTATGAAACAGGCCTACGCTACAGGTCGCATCAGCCATTCATGCGCACAGCCTTTCGGCACCCTTGTGGAAGGATGGCACGCACACCTGCAAACAGTGGAGACAGACTCCCTGCAGTTCGCCCTTTCCGGACGCCTGTTTGCCGCACCCGGAATAGCAGATGCCCCTTGCAGCTTTCACCCCTCACAACACCATCGGGATATCTCTCACATACAAATGCTGATAGCCGAAAACCGGCAAAATGATGCCCTTATATGGCTGGAGACACAACAGTCAGACTTGCAGTTTTGCGGGTTTAACCGGCTTTCTCTGGTTCGGGCAAACCTGCTGATGCACGCCGGTAACGCACAACCGGAAGCGCTCCTGAACCTCATGCAGGGCTGTGAGACATCACCCGAAGAACTACCTGCTTCTCTTCGCCTGCTTGTTGCTGACGCTCTGATGCTCAGCGGCAGCGAACACCAAGCTCTGAAGCTGCTCGGAAGTTTAGGATCAGATTCAGAAGCGGTACGGCTTCGGACAGACGAACAGCTGCAAACCGTACTGCTTGAGCTGCTTTACGAACCCACGCCATTTATCCCGGCATATATTGCCCCCGATTTAAAACCCTGGGTAGTTTGGCACTGTACACAACATATCCATGACGAAGGATGCCGCACTTTAGATCCCGGCGTTTTTATCACCGATAGCCGCAGACATTTTGTAATTTGGGAAAATTACATCCGGGCACTTTACAAGTTTCATTCAGACGAAAATGCAGCCGACTGGGTGGCAACACTCGAAAGCCGCCTCGACAACCCGGTTTCCGACCAGGCAAGGTTGCTGAGGCTTAACGAATTAAGCCGGTTTTCAGCTATCAAAAAAAAGGGCTCTGCCCGATTGTAAACGGCATAACCATAAAGATTTCTTAAATTACGAAATCTGGTTTTTGAAAACTGTTGCAGCTTCCCCCATTGAACCCGACCGGTTTTGACTAAACCACTGCAAAGCGGTCAGAGTTGTACATATTTACAAAATGAAAGCTTTACCCCTCCTTCTTGCTATTCTGCTTACAGGCCTGATCAGCGCTTATGGTCAGGGTGCGGAGCGTTTGCGCCATAGCGAATACCGCATAATCACTTACCAGACTCAGGATGGCATGCCTACTAACCTTGCAAAAGGCGTGATTACCGATCAGCTTGGGTTTATATGGTTCGCTACAGATTCCGGTATAGCACGGTTTGACGGGGAAGATTTTGTTCATTATTCAGACATGCTTTCAAATGCTTATCCTAAGGGCTTCTTCGAAAGGGCTAACGGGGATCTTTTAATTTACCATGATGCCGGCATTTCGAAAATTGAACAACATAATTCGCGCAGTCTTGAACTTTCGGTTTTGCTCCGCGGAAGCGGAAGCCCCGGTGTTTCAACCGTAAACTATCCAAAATCCCTTTTTGAAGACCGGGAGGGGCGTTTATGGATTGGGGAAGTCTATT
Source organism: Balneolales bacterium (assembly GCA_020832405.1). Taxonomy (GTDB): domain Bacteria; phylum Bacteroidota; class Rhodothermia; order Balneolales; family Cyclonatronaceae; genus Cyclonatronum. Next base: position 69,089 of record JAFIET010000005.1, on the reverse strand, counting down.
CCGTAGCCTACCTCAAAGATGACACGCTTCACCGGTATATTTTGCCGGATATGTACCGCACCTCAAGTTTTATCCGTTCTTTTGAGTTTGCTCAGGATTCGGAAGGCACCATATTTATATCATCTCAGCAGGGGGCTTTATTTTATCTCGATACTTCTTCAGACAGTTTTGAACTGATTCCCGGTTCTGAGGAAGTAGGAACTGTTAGTTCTATGATTTATGAGCCGGTTACCGACCTGATATGGGTTGGTACTAACAATGGCGTTTTTGGCCTTCGGGCAGCTTATGGGGAAGACACCGATGCCCCGATTGGCTTTGAGATCAGCCGGATTCTGGAAAACCCGCTTATATCCAAAATTGCGCCGGGCGAACCCGGCACTGTTTGGGTAGCCGGCTGGAACAGCCGGGAAACCGGTTTACTGCGGGTTGAAGTATCAGAAAACGGCGTCACAAATGTGATAGCCATCCAGCAGTTCAATCTTAATTCCGTGAATGATGTGCATTATGTACCTGACTCCGGCTTATGGGTTGTTACTGATGAAGGGGCAGGATTTCTTTTCGAAACTGATTTTGTGCGCGTTCCTGTAAATCAAGATCGTTTCTATGTGCAGGGACTTTCACGTCACCCTTTGGAAAACACCTTTTACATGACTGACGCCTCGCAGGTGTACAAAATCCGCCCTGAGGGCAATTATTATGAAATTGAAGTGCTGTTTGTTAACCCGCTAAACGACGATATCCTCACCGTTAACTCTAACGAAACAGGAATCCTTTTCGCTACCTCAAGAGGGCGGGTGTACCACATGCTGCACGGAGCCGGACAAAATGAAGCTGACCTCATCTTTTTTGATGACGAGTTTGAAAATTCGGTTTTCTTTAGCCTGCGAACCCCCGAGGGTGACTTTTGGTACACTCAGTACAATGCAGCAGGAATAAGCCGGATTCGCCCTGATTTGTCCCGAACTGTTTATGCCGAAGACAAAGGGCTGGATCAGTTCATCAACGTAATACGGCTGAGCCCAAACGGGACCCTGTTTGCGGGGAGCAGCGGGGATAAAAAGCTGTATCAGTTCACAGAGTATGAAGAGCGCTTCGTACCGGTTCCCATAACCGGGGTAATGGGCCGGGAGGTCGCACTTAACCAGCTCATCATAAATGATATGTGCTTTCTTGATGATGGCAACATTCTGCTTGGAACCAACCGTGGCGTAGCTATTTACCACCAAAACACGGAAACTCTGGAGATGCTCGCTCTCGATCCTGAAGCCGATAACGAGTATATCAAAAGCATTTTACACCTTAACGGCACCATTTGGATGGGCACCGACCGCGGCATTCTTGCCTATGATGAAAACATTGGCGTATTGGTAAGATACAACGAGTTTAACAACGGGCTGCCATCACGGACCAACGCTTACCGCGGCTTTACCACAACTCTGGATGGCAACTTATGGGCTGCAACATCATCTGGCATCGCGGCTTTGCTGCACCCGTTTGATATCAGCCAGACACAAACCCCGACCCTCATTTCAGCCGCTATCAGCGATGAACATGCCGTTCTTGATATCACTGGAGGAAGCAAAATTCCTTACAACTCTTTTCTCACGCTGCATTTCCGAAGTCTGATGTTTCCTACCCGTAACATAGTTTATCAGTATCAGATTAATCAGGATTCCTGGCAAATGCTGCAGCAGCAATCATTTGTAAACCTCTCCCAGCTCTCCCCGGGAAGCTATCACGTTAGAGTTAGGGCCCTGCAACAAGGCTCATACAGCTGGAGCGACCCTCTAAGCGTATCTTTTGTAGTGCTGCCCCCCTGGTACTTCAGGCCCGTTTTTCTGGTGTTTTACCTTATTGGGATTTTACTGCTTATATACACAACCACATCGCTTTATACGGCAAGCCTGAGGCGGTCAAAAGAGCGCCTGACCATTGCCGTACAGGAGCGTGTAAGTGAAATTCAGCAGAAAAGCAAAGAACTTGAGGCAGCCAAAGAGGAAGCCATTAAAGCTAACGAGGCAAAAAGTCTTTTCCTTGCCAATATGAGCCACGAAATCCGCACACCATTAAACGGAATTATTGGTTTTCTGGAACTGCTAAAGGATACAGAACTTAACAACGTACAACGCGAGTACATCAGCTATGTGTCAAATTCGGCACATACGCTCACGCAACTTGTAAATCATATACTTGACTTTTCTAAAATCGAAGCCGGCAAACTGGAGCTTGAGAGTGATACCTTCAGCATAGAAGAGCTTTGTACCAATACGCTTCAGATTGTCAGCTTTTCCGGGGCCGGGCGAAACGTACCTGCTTACCTGGTAACCGACCCGCACCTGCCTCATAAAGTAAAGGGGGATGCCCTCCGAATCCGGCAAATACTCATCAACCTTGTGGGTAACGCAGTCAAGTTTACAGAAAACGGAGAAGTTGAACTGCATATAACGCTAATCGACGAAGCCAGAGCCGGCACCTACTCGCACATCCGATTTTTGGTAAGCGATACCGGTATTGGTATTTCAGAAGAAAACCTGCGCCGTATTTTCACCCCGTTTACGCAGGCTGATATTTCAACAACCCGTAAATACGGGGGCACAGGGCTTGGCCTGTCCATTACAAAATCACTGATTGAAAAAATGGGGGGCGAGCTCGAAGTTGAAAGTACCGTTGGTGAAGGAAGCCGCTTCTCCTTCACGCTTCCTCTCGAAGTCGTTGAAGAGGGAATAAACCCGACAGGCTCAGCTGAACCGTTTTTTAAAGGTAAGTGCCTGTTGTTCCTCAAAAATAAAAGGGAGTATGAGCTTACAGCCGAATATCTTGGTCTTTTCGGAATTTCTGAAACCCTGCATTGCAGCAGTCCGCTTATACCGGAGCATTACAAAGCTTCAGAACAAGCTGTACTTATCTTTGCTGACTCACACCTTTTTAAAGATCCTGAGGATATCCTTGGTTTCGCAGAAGTGCTCAATAAAAAGCGCATAAAGTGCAAAGCATTCATAATTGTTCACGATATTCATGAAGATTTCAGCACCCTTTGTGAAAACTTATACCGCCAGAAGAACATTTATTGCGAACGTCTTCTCAGGCCTGTACATTTCAATTCGCTGTACCACACCCTTGGTAAACTTAAGCCTTCATTCCGTTCTGATGCAAAGAATACTCAGATCCCGACTGCTAAACCCGGATTTGAAATTCAGTCCGTAATTTCCGGGCATCAGGCTGCTGAAATACAACCCGAACCTACCGTATCCTCCGCGAAATCGCCAATATTGCATAGCCATGCCATGGACTCTATTTCACCGATTACAATTCTTTTGGTAGATGACAATACCATCAATCTTAAGCTTGCGTCTATTCTTTGCAAAAAATCACTCGGCCGTATTCCATCCAATATTATTACCGCCGATAACGGAGAGGCAGCTGTAGAAAAAGTCCGCGAGGTTCACCCGGATCTTATCCTGATGGATCTTCAGATGCCGCTGATGGATGGTTTTGAAGCAAGCCGGGAAATTCTCAACTATGTGAAAGAAAATCAGCTGCCTGATATTCGCATTTTCGCCCTAACCGCCGGGGTTACAAGTGAAGAAGAGTCCCGTACTCAAAAAGCCGGCATGACCGGCTTCATCACCAAGCCTATCAACAGGGAACAGTTTCATAAGGCCGTTATGGACGTTCTTTATGAAAAGTACGGTAAAGAACTAACCCTGGAGTTGCTCTGAGGCTTTCAGCCCGATTATCAATTTTCCGTCCGCTCAAAACTCATCAAACTTTTCATCAATGCCTTACGACAAATCTGTACTCAACACCCTGCCTGCAAAGGCTGAAGAAATCATCGCTTCAAATACCGACCGCGACACCATCCTGCTTGAAATCTGTAAACTGCTTCGCGATACCGTACCGGTTTATGACTGGGTCGGTTTTTACATCGCTGATCCTGAAACAGTCCGGGAGCTTTACCTCGGCCCGTATGTGGGTGAAGCCACCGATCATACCCGTATCCCTTTTGGGAAAGGAATCTGCGGTCAGGTAGCTGAATCGCACAAGACCTTCGTTGTTGAAGACGTTCATGCGCAGGATAATTACCTTTCGTGCAACATTCATGTAAAGAGCGAAATTGTAGTACCGATCCTTAAAAATGGTGATTTCGTTGCACAGCTCGATATTGACTCCAACACCCTTGCGGCAATGGATGCGCACGACCAGCAGGTACTTGAAGATATTTGCGTGAAGCTAAGCCCCTTGTTTTGAGGCGAATTTGAGTCTTAACGAACCACGCTTTTAGGGAAAGTATATTTTGGGTGAGGAGTGACGGCAGAATGCACCCCGGGCTGCTCTGCTTCAGCCGCAGCAGCTTACAAAGCCGTCTCGACTCATATGCGGACGCGCATTTGCAGCCCGATTTGTGAACGTACGTTGCCCTGAGCCTCCGTGAGTCCGCTGCCGGTTGTGCTTCTGTCTTCAAATACCGTGAGCCCGTACTTCAGCCAGAAATCAAAGCGGGATGCCGTTGTGTATCGCAAAAGGGCATAAGCACGCTGTCCGGTACCGGATAGCATTGTATTTGAAAACACATACAGCAGATCATTTTCATACATAAAAATCCGGGATGCAAAACTGTCGGTTTCAAACACCGCAAGCCGCAGATCAACGGTTAGTGCTGGAAGGGGATTCCAACGCACATCCTGAAAGAGCAGCACACCATAATCAGGGCTTTGCGCATCGCGGTTGCGGGCACGTACCCATTCAGCGCGGGTACGCAGCCGCAGTTGTGGCAGCACCTGATACTCGGCTTCTGCGCGCATCGAGGTTCGGGCATCCTGCCCTCTCGCCATTAGCGCTCGGCCGAAGGCATCAGTTACTTCATAGTCATTTTCTCTGATTTTACTTCTCGCCACAAAGTAGACGGAAAACTGCCGGCTGAACCTGAAATCCAGATATCCAAGCATATCATACCCGGACGTTGCCTGCGTAGTGCCGAAACGCGGTGCCGGAAACCGAAAACGGTCGTAATAAAACCCCGTCGATACCAGCCGGCTGAACCTGTGCGTGAGGCCTGTGTAGAGCCCTTCCTCGTTTCGGGGGCGTCCGCTGCCTTCCCCAAAAGCCGAACCAAATAGCGATTGAAAATCACGGGCATAATTCCGGTAGATAATCGTGATATCGGTGCCTTCACCTAAAGGGTACTGAAGCCCGCTGATTAAGCCGGTACCTCCGTTGCGGCTTCGTGCTGCTTCCCCAAAAAAATAAAGCGGGGCCAGAAGTAAACGGTAATCTGCACCAAAAGCCGAAGCCTGCCTGCCTTCAAAATCGTAACGGTTATGAAGCGCATCTCCCGGCACAATGTAACGGTTGTAAGCCGCATGATAGCCGGTGGTGCCAATCATACCGTAGCGGCCGGAGTAGGTGATGCGACCGCCCGCCATATCGAGGCGGGTATTGTTGCGGCGCTCCCGCTCTGTTGGGGTGCGGTGAAAGCCGCTCGCAGAGGGGAAACGAATGGTCTCCCCATCGATAACAGAGGCACTCAGGGGCCGGCTCGAATAAAACCCTGTGAGTTGCAGCTGCCGGCCAACGGTTGCCGCCACACCCCTCATAAAGCGGGTCTGCTCGCTCGACTGATAGGGTGCAAGACCGCGCTCAGCCCTGAGCGGACCGCCGGACACATCCCGCCCTTTGCCAAAGCCAAGGCCGGTATGCAGTACAAGCCCCTGACCGGCCCAGATTCCGTAGTCGCCAACTACAAAGCGCCTCACCATGCCAACATTCTGAATGCCGGCATGCCATGAATTAAAATCAAAATCGTACGGTCTGCTCAGAGGCTCACCCGGAGCCTTAAGCTGTGTAAGGTTAAGCGAGAGGTGCCGGCTGCGGTAGTTAAAGCGCTGATAAACACGCCACGGACCACCGGCGTAGCGGGTCTGCCCTTCAAACTCGGGAGGGGTGAAACCGGCTTGTGTTTCCAGTACCCGCTGCCCGCGGCTTATGTACTCAAAGCGGCCACGGTAGGTCCAGTAAGCGGGGCTTGTTAAGAGCATTCGGGCCAGCTCAGCACTGCTGCCTACAGTAACATAAGGCCGGATGCGGTCAAGGCTCACCCGGCCAATCCCACGGATCTGAAGAAGCTCTTCGAGGCTTTCAAAAGGTTTTTCCCCTCTCCTGGCAACAATGGCCTGAGCCTGAGCAAGGCTGATTCCGGGAACCTGAGCCAACTCCTGAACCGAGGCGCGATTAATGTTAAGCGGGTTTGATGCGAGATCGAGCAGGAATCCGGCGAGGTCTTCCTGCCCCTCTGTTTCGTCGTCAGGCTCAGTTTGTTCGAGCAACCATTCCAGCTCCCGTTCAAGTACCCGAAGCGAATCCGGCGGTATGGTTTGCTGAGCCATCAGGGGAAGCCCCGGGCCCGAAACAAACAGCATCAACAGTACCGGGAAAAACCATAACCGTTTGCTGAATATCAGCTGTGGTAGCCGGGTAGATTCCATGGCAGCGTCCTTAAAAATGCAGGGTCAGGTCAAGCCCGGGGCTCCATCCGAGCACGTAGTGCTGCTGAGCAACCAGGTTGATATGAAAATTAGCAAAGCGATAACCGGCGCCGGCAGAGAAAGTTTGAGGGGCAGTTGTAAGGCCGCCCCTCAGCACGAATGCATGGGAAAGCTCCATCTCAAGGCCAGCGCGGAAAGCCAGCGGAAACCGGACATCTTTAACCGCATCAAGTGCGAACAGCGCTTTCTCCGAGATGGTATAGGCAAGGCCAAGGGCAAACTCGGCCGGCAGTTCCTCACGGGCTTCGCCGGCTCTGCCCCGGTTAAGGTTGGCCGCGCGCGCGCCGAAACGAAGTTCAGGGATGACCTCCCAGGCCAAACCAATATCAATCGCTGCCGCTCCGGCTGAGCCGTAGCCTTGTATAAGAAGATGGGTATAATTGAGTGCAAAGCCGGCATAGAAACCAGCATACCCGTACGAATAGCCAAGGCGCAGCCGTGTTTCGCGGTAAAGCTCGTCACCATAGGTGTGAAGTCCGGAGGCAGCTACACCCCCAAGCACCTGATAGGTTGCAGCCATTGCTGCATCAGTAAGCTCAGCAAAGCCATAATTGCGGATGCCGTAAAACGATACCGACCGGGGGCTGCCTGCTGACAATGCAGGATTTGCGAAAACCGCCCATGCGCCATCACCTGCTGCGGTTACAGCCTGCCCCATACCCACCTGACGAGCCCCAAGCACCTGCTGCGCATACAGCTGTGGCCCCGTAAGTGCCCCTGCAAGGAAAAAAAACAAGCCTGCTAAAACAGCTTGCAACCTCATGCCCGTATGGTACCTGTAATCATACTTTTCCATAGATGCTTACGTTTTGAAAGCTTATCTTTTTGCGAGATGAGCAATGGATACTTAAAATCCAAAAACCTTACAGCTCTTAAAGGAAAAAATCAGATTTCCTGCTCCGGCAATGGCTGTTCTGCTTATCAAATACTAATTTTGCTCTGTTAAGCCCGTTTTATTTTGTACAAGCCTGCAAGCCATTCTTTTTTCGTTTACGCTATCTTTCTGCTGCTCCTCATTCCGGCCTATTTTGCGCCTGCACACGGGCAGGAAATCCGGGCACGGGTTGATCTGAACACCAGCCAGATCAGCAGCTCAGACTATGACTACCTGAACGAGCTCCGCACCCTCATTGAGGAATATGTAAACGAAACACGCTGGACAGAAGACAGCTACCTGGAAGATGAGCGCATTGAAGTCGACATCCGCATTACACTAACCAATGCCGATAATAACGCCAACTTTGATGCCAACCTGATTATCCAGTCCAGCCGGCCAATCTACAACACCCTGGCTAAAACGCCCCTCGTACTCATCAGCGACAACGCCTGGCGCTTCAATTTTACACGAAACCGAAACATCCTCCGGGATGATTTCCAGTATGACGACATTGCCTCCGTAATTGATTTTTATATATTTATCGTTCTGGCTTACGATTATGACACTTTTTCTGAGCTTGGCGGCAACCCCCACCTTCGCCGTGCAGAAAATATTCTGAATGTGGCACAGTCAACCGGAGGGGCCTCCGGCTGGACCTCCATCGGTACCCGGCGTAACAGGCACGGACTCATCACACAGCTCAACAATCCAAACTATGAGGGCTTTCGCCGGGCCTTGTACAAATATCACCGCCTGGGTCTTGATCAGTTTACCCTAAACCCCGACCGCGCAAGGCAGAACATTCTGGAGGCGTTTAACCTGCTTCAGGAAACCCGCCGGCAAACAACTGAGCGGTACTTGTTCGACCTGCTTTTCTCAGCCAAAAACCGGGAGTTCACCGCGGCCTTTTTGGATGCGGAACTCTCAACGCGGCTTGAAGCCTTCAACCTGCTTACCGAGCTTGATCCAAGCCATATTTCGGAATATGAAAAATTACAGTAAAACCCGCTTTCCGTTAGCTGTATGAAAAAAATAGTATCCCGAATTAAAGACCCCATAAGCTGCCTTACACACATGGCAGGGGCTTTTTTCGCCGTTATCGGGCTCATCCTGATGCTACTTACCGCCAATGCCCCGATAGAAGCAATAGCTTTCAGCATATTTGGCGGCACCATGTTCCTGATGTACCTGGCAAGTACGCTTTACCACCTTTTTGATGCCGGTGATGCGCTCACCAAAGCCCTCCGGAAATTCGACCATGTGATGATCTACTTTTTCATCGCCGGCACCTTTACACCCTTCACCTTGCTGCTGATTGAAGGAAATCTCCGCTGGGTTTTCATGGGTATAATCTGGGGGATAGCCCTCGCCGGCATGGTTTTTAAATTGTTCTGGCTTCATGCCCCGGCATGGCTCTCGATCACACTTTATTTAGGGATGGGCTGGCTGGGCCTGCTGATACTTCCCTACGCCTTTGGCAACCTGAGTGCCGCTGCCGGAAACTGGATTATTGCCGGCGGTCTATCTTACACAATTGGTGCTGTAGTTTATGGTGTGAGGCGGCCCGATCCCTGGCCCGGCACTTTTGGGTTTCATGAGATTTGGCACCTTTTTGTGATGGGAGGGAGCTTCAGTCATTTTTGGGTGGTGTACCGCTACCTTCCGCTTGGCTGATAGCAACAACACTAATCAGGGCCGGAAAAGCCTTATATTTGAGGTCGCACCCGCATCAGATCTAATACGCAAGCGGGTTAATATACTCACGCAAAAAAAAGGATTTCATTGATCTCCGTCGGTTTTCTGCTCACAACATTTATTTCCATTTTTTCCATCGTGAACCCGTTTACGGCCATGCCCGTATTTCTGGCCCTTACCGGAGATCTAACGGAAAAGGAGCGCAATAAACAAGCTTTATGGGGCGCCATTTATATGGTTATCATCCTGGGGGCCTTTCTTTTTGGCGGTCAGTATATCATCAGTTTTTTCGGGATCAGTATCGAAGGCATCCGGATTGCCGGCGGGCTCATGATTATGAGGTTTGCCTATTCGCTGCTTAACCCTGCAGAAGGCGGGCGCAAAATCACTCCTGAAGACGAACAGGAGAGTCAGAATAAACCCGACATTTCCTTCAGCCCGCTGGCCATGCCGCTGCTGTCCGGGCCCGGCAGCATTGCGGTTGTACTCGGCTTTGGCTCACAAACTACCGGTGTATTCGATGCAGTTCTTGTATTTGTGGCAATTATACTGGTAGCTGTTGCCGTATTTGGCGTACTTTACGTAGCGCCGCGCCTCATCAAAATACTGGGTAAAACAGGCATGACCGCCCTCACCCGCATGATGGGCTTTATTGCCTTATGTATCGGAGTGCAGTTCATCATAAACGGCATCTCCATGCTGATTGTGTAGACCGAACCCATCATCGCCACTGATTTACCCTGTTTTCACTGAAGTTATGCAGCGGTTTGATATCATCATAAACAACAGTAATTTTGAAACGCAAACAGATCACATCCGTAAAAATATAACATGCCGCCACTGGCTAAAACTTCCCTTCCCTTCCTCAAATCAGCCATACCTGACTTAGAGGTATCACTTTAAATCTTATTTTACCATGGGCCTCTGGACCGCAATCGTCATTATAGTAGTAATGAGCCTTCTTGCTGATATGTATAACAAAAATCAGAAGAACAAGGCACGCTTCAGCGGTAATGACAAAAAGATTAACGAGCTTAACGAGACCATTAAGACCCTTGAAAAGCGCATTGAAAATCTTGAAATTATTGCCGTATCTGATCCCGACAACTTTCAGGACCGTGCCCGCAATACCTCCTATTACCATGAACCGGAAGAACCGGCGCGTGCCAATCAGCGACTGGTGAACGAGCTGGCCCGGGCCAAACAGGGCGGGCAGAGATAAGCAGCCCATGTCCATTGCCGGTTTAACACGGCAAGCATAGCTGAATCCATCAACCTGCAAAAAAAAGACTTTATGTTCAGCGAAGACATCATCATCCCTCTTGTTGCCATTTTGGCCGTTTTCGGGCCTGCCTTCTACCTTATTTATGCAGGAGCCAAACTCATCCGGTACCGGATTGACCGCAAGTATGCACATGAAAACAGCAGGGAAGTTAAAGAGCTGCGAGAGTTTATGGAGCGCACGGAACTTCGCCTGCAGGCCCTCGAGGAAATCGTAAGCGAAGATGGCGTAATTCTGGAAGATGCGGTTGCCAAAGCCGAAAAACGCATCTCAAAGCCCCGGAAGATTTCAGCTGACTACCTCAAAGAGAACAGCACCCCTGCATCAGATAACCCTGCTGACCCCGGCAGCAGCAAACTCAGAAATCAGCTTAAATCGTGACATAATGCCCGCAATTCGTTAACTTACCTGACCTTGCACTTAATTTTGCTGCAAGGTCTTTTTTTTTATCTGACCTGTGCGCTTTATCCTGCTCAGGCAGCAGCATTCCGTTATCATCCCGAAACTCCTCACTCTGTGCAGCCGCCATGACGATTACAGCCCTTGATATTAAGCAGCGCAACTTCTCAAAATCCCTCAGAGGGTACGATCCCGCAGAGGTAAATGCTTTTCTGAACATGCTGGCTAACGAATGGGAGCATCAGGTTACCAAAATAAAATCGCTTGAGCGGGATGTACGCGAAGTAAACGACAAGCTAAGCCACTACCAGCGAATTGAAGCAACCCTGCACGAAACCCTGCAGACTGCCCGCGAAAATGCTGAACAAAAAATGGAAAATGCCCGGAGAGATGCCAAAAACAAGCTTCAAAAGGCTGAAATTGAAGCCGAACAGGTTATTAAAGAAGCCCGCATGCAAAAGCAACATATCCGGCAGAGCATCCTCAAATTACTTGAACGCCGCGAAGAAATTATCAGGGGGATGAGCTCCTACCTCGATGTAGCTCAGAAATCGCTGGATAGCTTCCACAAAGACGGGCAGGGCGTTTATCAGCTCCCCCGTGATGAAGCCGAAACAGAGCCCCTGCCGGTTGACCGGAAAAAAGATACCGCCGCCGGAATTGCCAAATCAGCACCCGGCACTGAAGATATTGACGACCTGATCGAAGAATTAGATTAACCTTTCCGTTTACATAATTTTTTAAAAATGACATTCGACACTATAGAAAGCTTCCGAAACAAAAGAGCCGAAGCTGTAGATTTTATACGTACCAAAACCGACTATAAACCTGAAGTACTCATTATTTTGGGTACCGGCCTCGGCAATCTTGCCCGTGAACTTGATGCCGAAGTTACCATCAGCTACGAAGACATCCCGCACTTTCCCGTTTCAACGGTTGAGTCACACTCCGGCAAGCTGCTTTTCGGCAGCCTTGGCGGCAAACGGGTTGTACTAATGCAGGGCCGTTTCCACTACTACGAAGGCTACAGCATGCAGGAAATTGCTTTTCCCGTTCGTGTAGCGCAGGCTTTGGGTGCGCGGGCGCTTCTGGTAAGCAACGCTGCCGGCGGCATGAACCCGCTGTTCCGCCGTGGCGACATCATGTGCATCACCGATCATATCAATATGCTGGGCGACAACCCCCTTATCGGGCCTAATGACAACGAACTCGGCGATCGCTTCCCGGATATGAGCGAACCCTACAGCAACCGTCTGGTAAAAATCGCCGAAGAAGTTGCGCTCGAAAGCCGCATCAAAATGCATCAGGGGGTTTATGTGGCCGTTCCGGGGCCTAATCTTGAGACCCGCGCCGAGTACCGTTTCCTGCGCCTATTCGGAGCTGATGTGGTTGGGATGAGTACCGTGCCAGAAGTAATTGCCGCAGTACACATGAAAATGGAAGTTTTTGGCATCTCTGCCATCACCGACGAGTGCTTCCCGGAATCGCTTCAGCCGGTTGTGCTTGATGAAATTATTGAAGCAGCATCTATCGCTGAACCCAAGCTCACTAATGTGATCAAGGGTGTGCTTGAAAAACTTTAGACCGAAACAGTAGCTTCTGCATAAGGTACGCATGGATTGACATCTACAATTATCCGTTTTTTCTTCGTACCTTATGCGGCACCACTTCATCACTACTGATGAATCAGCCATACAGCGACACACATCATTACCAGGCACCAACTTCTTGCTATGAAATCCAACTCTTCGAACGATATTTGGGACGAGCACAGATGGGAAACCCATATAAATGAGGCGGAACAAAAAAGTGAAGAAATCCGCCATTTCTTAGATAAAACCTTCGGCAGCGAGGGTCCGCGTTGGGTTAAAATTTTACAGGAATCTGAATCGGAGCACGAAGCGCTCGATGCATATATAGAGGAAGAACTCCTGCTCGATGAAGCCTATCTCCCCGACGATGATGACGACTGGGATATTGACGATTTTGACGACTTTGACGACGATTTTTTTGCTGCAACTGACAGTCAGCCGCTTGATTCAGATGGTGATTCACCTAATGCAGATGCAGATGCACATCCTTATCCAGGGTCGGATGTCCCCTTTGATTTCGATCCTTTTGCGCCGATTACAGGCAGCAGCAATAATAACAAAATAAACAGTCAGGATGATGACGACGATTATTCGGATGAATCCGGTGATGACGATCTCGGAGAATTCGATGATTTCGACGATTTAGATGAAGGCGAAGAATGGAAACTGCTCAGTAATGATCACACTTTGAGCGACTTCGGTTCACTTGACAATCTCGATGTTTATGACCGTGCTCATGCTTTCGGCACGCATATGCTTGTGAGATCTGCGCATTTATATTTCGAAAAAACTGAGGATCAGCACCTGTATAATCTGTTCATGGCTGATGTGCTTCAGATTAGTGCAAAAATTGCTGCCGGCTATACGCTTGGTTTCTTTGATGATATGCTCGGTGGCAATATCGCTTTTTGCAAAAAGGCGCTGCACGCTGCCAATCGTGCACTGAACAACCTTCGGTTCATTAAAGAACGCAATCTGGTTTTCGGTGAAATTGAGTACCGGCAGCTGCACTGCGACCTCTTTGAGATCCGTAACGACCTTGGTATTTACATACAGGAACTGCGGGATCTGTTCGATCAGCACCAAAACTTAATGTGATGTAATCTATTTTAAATCAGCTTCATTTAACCCCAAAAAGCCCGCAGGAACAAAGCTGTTTCTGCGGGCTTTTTGGGTTTTGTAAAGCAGCTTTCCTTGTCTTTAGCGGGAAGCTTCAGCCTCGTTTTCATCCCATATAGCAACCTCAAAGCGCCCGTTTGAATCGGCAGCTCCGCGAAACATTCCCCGGCTGTTGAAGATCATGGCAATTTCACCAGTGTGGCTCACCCCGATAATTCCGCCGTCACCCGGCTGGAGTTTGTCATGAATTACGATGCGGGCCGCTTCATTAAGGGAGGCTCCTGTGTATTCCATAATTGCACAAATCTGAAATGCAACGGCATGCCGGATGAATTCTTCCCCGGTTCCGGTTGATGAAATAGCACAGCTTTTGTTGTTGGCATAAGTACCGGCACCTACAATGGGTGAATCCCCGACCCGTCCGAAACGCTTGTTCGTCATGCCTCCGGTAGAGGTTCCTGCAGCGAGGTTGCCGTTGCGGTCGAGCACGGCTACGCCTACGGTACCATACTTGTTGTCGTCTATTGCCTGATACGGATTCATGGATTGCGCACTGTCGTCATGATCGAGGGTTACTTCATCGCGCTCCCTTGCGCGTATCAGCTGTTGATGGCGACGCTCGGTGTAAAACCAGGACTGTTCTACACGCTCAACACCAGCGCCGTCGGCAAAGCGCTCAGCGCCTTCACCGGCAAAAAGCACATGCCGCGAGTTTTCCATCACATGGCGGGCAAGGGTGATAGGGTTCTTCACCGTTGTTACACCTGCTACTGCACCGGCAGCAAGGTTACGGCCGTCCATAATGGAGGCATCCAGTTCAAAGGTTTCAGCATTTGTCATAACAGCACCCCGGCCGGCATTATACAGGGGGTTATCTTCCAGCAGGCGAACAACCTGTTCAACCACATCAAGTGCATCAGCACCATCGGCAAGCATGCTGCGCCCAAGCTCGAGTGCCTCTGCGAGACTGTCAACATATTGTTGCTTAATTTCCGGATCTATATCCCGGGAAATTACACCGGCCCCGCCGTGTAAAGCGATCGCATACTCAACCCGCTCTGCGAAGGTTTCCGAATCAGATTGATTGCTTTCGGCACATGCGGTAAATAGCATAAGGGCGATACCTGATATAAAAAATAAACTGTGCTTCATTTTGGTATTTGCTTGGTTAACGGCTATAGTTGGGTAGTTTCCAGGCCGAATATGCCCCGATTAACTTGCTTTTCCAAATCCGGCAGGGTTCAGCTGCGGGCTTATTTCACAAGCAGCATTTTTTTTACCTGCACAAAGCTGCCGGCTTCTACCCGATAGAGATAGACCCCGCTGGCAATGGGGAAGTTTCGTGCATCAAATGTAACAGTATGTGTACCGGCACTTTGCATGCCGTTTTGGAGGGTCGTTACCAGCTGCCCATTCACACTGAAGACATCAAGTCGTACATGAGTTGGCTCCGGAATCGAGTATGTGATTTGGGTAGCCGGATTAAACGGATTGGGGTAGTTTTGATAAAGCACAAATTCAGCTGCCATCTCCGTGTCTGTTCCGGGCGCCGAAACCGGTGTAAGTAAATCCAGAATAATGGGAAAACTGCCTCCGCCTGATGGATTTACCGTAGAAATGCCTTCTGCCCAAACACCATCCGGACTGGTGAGTACCTCAATTTCGTGGCCGTCAAGCAGGGAGCGTTCCTCAACACGCCTAATGCCAAACGGGAAATCGTTTGGCAGCATTACTGCCCATCCGCCGTCAGTAGTTTCTACCCACTCCCGGAAGAAAGCGGCATAGCGGTCATCAAACTGAATACCAGACTGTTGCACAAAAGTCGTATAAACAGGGCGGTCAGCACCGGTTTCATCATCATAAATTACCACAAAATTACCGGGTACAGCATTAGAAAAAGCGGCTACTCCCGTAGCCTGATCAGCTTCCTGCCCGAACGACAGCACCCGGATATCAGAGGTTGTATCAAGCACATGATGCACGCCGCTGCCACCTTCGCCATCATTAAGCATCAGGCGAATGCGAAGAATACCGCCGGGTGTAAACCGCCTGTTTCCACTTGGTTCCGTAATAAACCAACCCTCATACTGACCTTCACCGTTGGTTGTAAAGGTATAATGACCCGTTTCGAAAGCGGCCTGGCTAAAATCAGGGGAGGAGGTGGTACGGATAAACGAGGATGCATCATTGCCGGCAAATATCATGTTTCCGGCTCCGTTTTGGTGATAGTCATCCTCATCATCAATCACCCGATTGGCGAAGCGGTACGTTGCATTAGGCTTCAGACCTTCGAGCTTCAGCCGATAGGCAAAAGGGATGCGGTCATTATTTTCAGGCTGCGCTCCCTGCATGAAGGCAGGCATTATTACTTCTGTGAGCGCTGCCACCCGAAGCGGTTCACTTATAACACTATGGGTTTCGGAGGCAGCCTGTAGCCTATAAATACCAGGCTGTGTAAAACTGATTCCGTTAAACTGCGCGCGGCCGGCTGATGCACTTACTGTAAGGTTTCCGGTTAGCTCTCCGGGGCCATCAGCCTTGCTGAGTGTTATAGTGCCGTTAAAACCGGAATCCTCATTACCGCTTGCATCAAACACAATTACTTCGAAAGGCTTCAAAGAAAAACCGGTTTGAGCTGTTGGGCTCAGCTGCGCAAACTGCAGTGGCTCATTCACTTCAAAAGGTTCTGCCGATATGCGGATGTCTGCCAGCCTCAGCTTGCTGCGCTGTCCGCTTTCACTATCGAGGCGAACGCCGGTGTAGTAATATACCCAACGTAATTCCGCATAGCTGCGGTTGAGTATTGCCTGAGGCAGTTCTACTGGGCCTATATAGGAACTGTGGCCTGCTGAACTGTTCCGCTCGTACTGTACCGGTTCACCATTGCTGTCCAAAACATCCTCAAAATTATCATTCGGGCTGATGCGATACTGCAAGCGAATGTTATAGACTCGTGAATTCGGCAATACGGTACCGCCTCTCCAACCGGCATATAGCTGTGCAGTACCTGATGTGTTCAGCCCCACGACTGCTGCACCCAGCCAGCCGCCGCCCTCTTCCTGCGCGTTAGCTGTATTAATAAACCCGAGCCCTTGATCACCAAGGCCATTTAAGCGGCTGCGGTTTGAGAGGTTATAGGGAAGGGTCCAGGCTTCATTAAACTCAGATGTAAGGGTAGGATCGGCAACGGTAGCCTGATAGAACATCATATGAGCGGGGTAAGTACCGGCCTGTTCGGTTGCACTCCAGCTGCTGAACGTAAAATCACCCTGAACCATGTGCCAAGGATCAATAGGTGGCTCAGCTCCGTCGTCATCCTGCGGAACAAAAACAGCCGTCAGGTTGGTAGCCTGCTGCGGTGATACAACGATAGCGGAATCGGTTGAAGAAACGCTTCCAGTCCATTCTGAAAAAACATAGCCTGTTCGGGCAACCGCTTCGAGTATTACTGATACACCACTAAAGTAGGTACCCGACCAGGGGTAGGGCTGAGCGCTAATACCCGGCGTGCCCTGTCTGATTTCCGTTTGATTGATACGGATGTACCCGTGCGCAGGATCGCTTACATCAAGGGTGATTTGTGCCGGAGCCGATGACAGGTTGAACTGCTGCCGGATGTGCTGCCGGAGAAAATCAGGGCGTTCAGCGGCAAAATCACGCATTACCTGAATATGCTGCTGCCATGTTTCCTCCGAAACCGGGCGCCTCCAGCGGTTGATGTGTTCCTGAATTTCAGGCAGATACATGGCCTCAAGTGAATCCAGCCGGGTCTGTACGTACTCAGGGCTGAAAACCGTGTTCAGCAAATCTGCCGCCCGGTTGATAAACTGACGCCGGTATTGCTGGTTTTGAAGCAGCTGCCGCGGGATGAAGGTTGCCCATGGCGGATTTGGCCATCCGGGTCCGTTATCCTGCAGAGCAAATGCAAGGGTGTTATGTGCCGGACCCTCCTGATAACCCTCTACATAGTTGAAATCAAGCCCAAAACCAAAATCAGTATCAAACATCATCCATCGCCAGCGCCCGTCAGCACCGGGTTCACCTTCCGGAAGCGTACTGTTTGTTCCGCGCCAGTATTGTTTATTGTTTCCCGGCCAGTCTGTATTGCGGAAATAAACCTGTGCCAGAAAGTAATCGGTGAAGTTTTCCACATCCATACGGTTGCGGAGCTCTTCAAAATTGGCATTATTTGCTACACCGGGATTATTGAGGAATGACCTCATTTGATTGTAGTGCGTGAGGCCCTCTGGGTTTCCGCTGTCAAAAACGGAGTTGTTTTCAGCAATCGTGAAGCTTTCCTGATTTCCCGAATCTAAACTGTAATGGGTTTCAAGATAGCGCTCATCAAGCCGGTCGCGGATATTGTGCACGCCCCAGTATTCCCCGTTAATAAATACGATGGCCGGGCGTGAGTGCTGCATATCAACCTCAAGGCCCCGTATGAGCGACTGCATGAAGCTGTCCCGAAAGATAGCTCCGTCCCAGTCGTTACCGCTGTTTCGGAGCAGCAGCCGCTTAAACTGCCCGATTGGTTTGTCAGGAAATATCTGATGGTTAATCCAGGAGGTTCCGTAATCAGAGCGGGCATACAAACGGAGTGATTTGCGGGGCCTGCTGCGGCTTGTGCCGCCGTGTATTCGCACACCAATACCCTGCGAAAAAGCAAGTGAGCCGTCATCCTCAAAAAACTCAATCCATGCGGGCCGCTCCCATTCCCGCCCGCGCTGATTGTAATTCAGGTTATTGCCGGGCACATAGATTCCGATTTCATTATCAAAAAAATTATCCCTGTGCGAAGTAATGGAAATAACCGGCATGCTGTACCGGCTGAGGCCCGCTTCATCAATGATAAAACTCCCCGTGATCACCTCACCCGGCTGCATACCTTCAATATAGGCACGTGCTCTGATGGTGTGGATTTTAAAGACTTCACCAAATGGAGGCTGCCAGGCTTCGTTGTACTGATCGTGTGCCGGGTCGATGTTGTTGGTTGGAATCATTGAAATATCATTCGGCTCTCCGACCCTTGAACCCAACAGCAACGGCCCGTCGAATATCGGGCTGTTTTCATCGGGCTCGCTCCCATCGGTTGTATAACGAATTACAGCCTGCCCTCCGGAAGAGATGAACAGGCTGATAGGCTCGGTATAAAAACCGGGCGCAAGACTAAACTGCGGCACGGGGGCTGCGGCTTCGGGTTGCTGAACCTGTTCTGCCTGCTGTTGGGTATCATTGAAAGCATAGGATACGTTTCCCGAACCATGGGCACGCAGCACATTGACCTGTAACAGCATCAGCAAAAGCATCACAGCAACCACAGCTGGTTGTGTGTAAAAGCGGAGGGGCATTTATTTAGGGGGAGGGCTGTAACGAATGATCGATAGAAAACGATTTTATTTATGGAAGGCCAACGGATTACAGAGCAATCCATTGGGTTATGATAGTGCATTATAATAATTTAATGCAATTACGCAACTATTATGCGATTTTTTGTTACAAATCTCACAAAAAAAGGCGGCCTCCCGAACGGAAGCCGCCTTTTTATAAAAACACTGCCTTGCAGATGCTGCTTACTTTATAAACAGCATGTCTTTGTAGGTAGGCATTGGCCAGTAATCGTCGGCTACGTAACGCTCGAGGCGGTCGGCAATCTCGCGCACCTTGTTCATCGCAGGGATGATGTTAGTCCGCATATGCTCAGCCTTCTCAACCTCGGTTTCGCCGCCGAGTTCTGCATTTTGCTCCATAAGCTTTTCATTGGCTTCGATAAGGGCATCAAGCTCTTTAGCAAGATGATCTGCTACGCGCTTAGTACCGGAAATCGTAAAACCAAGCTTCTCGCCGCGGTCAAGGGTAGCGGCAAGCTCATTCAGGTAACGGATAATAGCCGGGATTACCATGGTCTGAACCATTGATGCGGTTGTTTCACCTTCAATGTTGATACCCTTGAAGTACTGATCCACAAAAATTTCAAAACGGGATTCGAGCTCGGCCGGGCTGAGCACATTGTACTTTTCAAACAGGGCTGCATTTTTGCTGCTCTTAAGGTATGGCAGGGCATCCATAGTGGTTTTCAGGTTAAGCAGGCCGCGTTTGGCTGCTTCTACCTGCCACTCTTCTGAGTAGCCGTCGCCGTTAAAGAGGATGGCATGATGCTCGTTCGTCACGTTTGTGAGTACAACTTTGAGTGCCGACTCAAAATCAGCGCTCTTGAGCTGCTCATCGAGCAGGTCACACATATAGTCTACGGCTTCGGCCATAACCGTATTCAGCACTGTAACCGGCAGTGAGATCGATTGAGCTGAACCTACTGCACGAAACTCAAACTTATTGCCGGTGAAGGCAAAGGGAGAGGTTCTGTTTCGGTCGCCGGCATGTTTTGGCAGCGGCGGCAATACAGGGGTTCCGAGGCCAAGCAGCCCACCTTTCTTAGACGACTTCAGCTCACCAGATTTAATCTGATTGTAGATATCGTCGAGCTGATCGCCCAGAAAAATTGAGATTATGGCAGGAGGTGCTTCATTCGCACCGAGGCGATGATCATTGCCTGCTGAGGCTATAACAGCCCGGAGCAAATCCTGATGTTTGCTTACTGCTGAAATAACAGCGGTACAGAAAAACAGGAACAGCATATTCGAATGCGGGTCGTTACCCGGCTCCATCAGGTTTAATCCGTCAGAAGTACTTACAGACCAGTTGGTGTGCTTGCCGCTTCCATTCAGGCCGGCAAAAGGTTTCTCATGCATGATACAAACCAGGTCATACTTCCGGGCTATCTTACGAAGCACAATCATGGTAAGCTGCTGATGGTCAGCCGCTACGTTGGCGGTTTCAAAAATCGGGGCAATCTCATACTGGCCCGGGGCTACTTCATTATGGCGTGTTTTAACAGGAACTCCGAGTCGGTAAAGTTCTTTTTCCACATCAAGCATGTAGGAAAGCACACGATCCTGAATAGACCCGAAGTAGTGGTCGTCGAGCTCCTGACCTTTAGGCGGAACGGCACCAAAAAGAGAGCGGCCGGCCATCACGAGATCCGGACGGCGATAGAAAAATTCCTTATCGATGAGGAAGTACTCCTGTTCTGCACCTACGGTAGAAGTAACGCGTGTAGCCTCAATACCGAAATACTCAAGGGCGCGTAAGCCGGCTTTGTTCAGAGCTTCAACCGAACGCAGCAGCGGGGTTTTGTGGTCGAGAGCTTCACCTTTCCAGGAAACAAAAGCCGTAGGAATGCAAAGGGTTGCACCGTTTTCATTTTCCATGATGAAGGCCGGGGAAGTAGGATCCCAGGCGGTATAACCACGTGCTTCAAAAGTGGGGCGCAGGCCGCCGCTCGGGAAACTTGAGGCATCCGGCTCACCCTGAATCAGTTCTTTGCCTGAAAACTCGGCTACAGCACCGCCACCCTGATTAGGCGTAATAAAGCTGTCGTGCTTTTCAGCAGTATGTCCGGTAAGCGGCTGAAACCAGTGAGTGTAGTGTGTGGCACCGCGCTCAGTAGCCCAGTTTTTCATTACAACTGCAACTGCATCGGCCACATCCGGATTTAAAGGTGC
The DNA here is from genome assembly GCA_020832405.1 of Balneolales bacterium. GTDB lineage: Bacteria > Bacteroidota > Rhodothermia > Balneolales > Cyclonatronaceae > Cyclonatronum. Next base: position 48,024 of record JAFIET010000005.1, on the reverse strand, counting down.
ATTATCAGTGACCGTTTTTTTGAGTTCCTTCCAGATTGTTTTTGGAAGACGGGCCTTCAATTCAGTAAGATGAAGTGCATTTTCACCGAAAATACCAAGGATGTCGAATGCCTTGCCGCTCTCACTTAAAGAGCCGTTTCCGGGGGATTTTACAGCAGCTATTGCATCGAATCGTTTGAAAGATTTACTCATAATATAGTCTTGGATTTGTTTTGAGGGCCGGTTGCGCTTTGCACCGGTCTGATTCGGATTCAATAATAAGGTAATTTTTCCTAAATGCCATACTTTTTTAAGTCCAATTTGTTTAACCCCAAACTTTGGTAGGTCACATAGCCTTAACACAACTAAAAAGCGCTTTTAGATTAGATGTGATGCGTTACGCCCTAATTCTGCAAGTAAAAAAGTGCTTACAGCCTGAACCCGCACTTTCAGCTTAAAAACAGGGCAGCTGCCATTTTAGGGAATGATTTTGATGATGAATCAGTATTTTCAGATGCCCATAGCCAACTGTTTCAATTACTGTTCAAATTCCAACTTTTTTTTGTGAACACACCCGATTCGGCCCTGCTTCCCCCTCAGTCACAGCTTTCGGTTTGGATCGCCGCCATGCGGCCCAAAACCCTTGCCGCTGCTTTTGTTCCCGTACTGATAGGCGGAAGCCTTGCCTACAGCCATGATTCCTTTCTTGCCCTGCCCACCTTCGCAGCTCTGATGTGCGCTTTTCTGATTCAGATTGGCACCAACTTTGCAAACGACTACTACGATTTCAAAAAAGGGGCAGACACCACCAATCGGATCGGCTTCGTAAGGGCAACTTCAGCCGGGCTTATTGCCCCGGAAAAAATGCTGCGTGCAACAATCCTTACCATGGCTGCTGCTTTTGTGCTGGGCCTCTATCTGGTGTGGCACGGCGGCTGGGTTATTCTGCTGATCGGCCTGCTATCCATTTTGTTTGGAATTCTTTACACGGGCGGCCCTTTTCCACTGGGCTATAATGGGTTAGGCGATGTATTTGTCTTCCTCTTTTTTGGTTTTGTAGCGGTGATGGGCACGTACTATCTCAACACCTTTACCTGGTCGGCACAGGCTTTTTGGGCTTCCATTGCAGCGGGTGCTCTTTGCACGAATATCCTGGTAATCAATAACCTCCGCGATGCCGAAGAAGACCGCATTACCGGCAAAAAGACCCTCGGCGTACTTTTTGGCGATAGCGCTCTGAAAATCGAATACGGCCTAATGTTAGCCCTGGCATTTGCCATCCCTCCGCACTTTTTTGTTCAGGAAGGCTATAACTGGCAAGTACTCCTGCCAATGGCTCTGATTTTGCCTGCAGCTGTTCTCTACCGCAACGTACTGATTGTACCCGACAAGCGAAGCCTCAACAAAACCCTCGAACAAACCGCACAGTTTATGGCCGCCTTTGGCATATTTTTTTCAGCCGGTTTGGTGCTTGGTGCATAAAGCATGAAGCTAACGATCTTTAAATACAGCCTCCCTTTTCGCACACCCTTTCGCACAGCCGGTCATATTTTTGAAACGCGGGAGGGGTTGCTTTTTTTGCTGGATGATCAGGGCTGCCTGCTCGCATCAGAAGCCGCGCCTCTTCCCGGCTTCTCCTCCGAAAACCTTACTGATATCCTGGTCTATCTGTCTTCAAATCCCGGCTGGTACCGATTCTTGAGCCTGCACGACCTTCCGGATTTTTCTGATAGTATGCCGCCATCCCTTCAGTTTGCCTGCTCTGTACTCTGGCTTAAGCACAAAGCTCATAACAGCAACACTTCCGTTACTGTAGTTCTTGGAAAATCTGCGGCTGCCCGCGTTGCCGTAAATGCCGCCATTGGCCTGGGCAGTGCTGTTGAAATTACATCTAAAACCAGGCAGGCTGTTTCCCATGGCTTCAAAACCATTAAATACAAAGTTATAGGAGAAGCTGACGAGCTGCTTTCGGCCCTTAAAACCATCCGGAATACTTTTCCCGCACTTAAACTGCGCCTCGATGCTAATGGCTGCTGGCATCCTAAAGAAGCAGCAGCAGTACTCCAAAAGTTCGAGCCGCTCACGATTGAGTACTGCGAACAGCCGGTTCAGCCGGATGATGACCACCACATGGCCTGGCTGCGCAACCAAACCAGCATCCCCCTTGCTGCGGATGAATCCGCCCGTACCCCTGCGGATGTTCAGCGAATTCTCAGTAACAGGCTGGCTGATGTGCTCATTATTAAACCTATGTTGTGCGGCAGCATTACAAACCTGCTTCGGATTTCTGATGCTGCAAGAAAAGCGGGCACGGATATGATTTTCACCACTTCTCTCGACAGCGCTCTTGCCCGCAGAGATACCGCCGTTCTTGCCGCGGCTCTGTCAGATAACGCAGCTATGGCGCACGGACTCTCAACCGGCAGCCTGCTTTCACAGGATACGCTTAATGAGCCTGACCCGATTTTTAACGGGCTGTTCGAAACGGCCGGCATTGCCCCCCTATTAAACCCTAAATCGCTGAACTACAGCGTGTTACGTAAGCTATATGAATTTACCGTTTAACTTCCGGCCTCCTGTTCCGTTTATTTTTTCGGCGGCAACAGGCGGGCTTCTCGACCTCCGCTCTACCCGGGAAACGGTAATCCGGATGGCGGCCGTCGTAAAGCGCTGGCACACACAATACTGCTCTGAACCTGAGCAACCGCTTAGCTTCCCCGCCAATCACCGCATGGCTCCGGAGTTTATTGCTGCATGCTGGCATGCTTCTGTTCCCTACTGGATTGAACCCGCACTCGCATCAGCCACTATCACAGCCCGTGCAAAACACCTGCTTAACCCGGTACCCTACCACTGGAAGCAGGCTCTGGATGAATATCTTAAAAACAACGGCGACGACTTTCCAACAAGGTCTTATACAGATGATCCGGAATCAATTTTCAGCTACCTGTTTACTTCAGGAAGCAGCGGCGCGCCCAAGCTTGTCGCGCTGCGCCGGGCACAGATGCAGGCCGCATTCAGTAGTATGGAAACCAGCCTGCTCCCTGACAGACTCGAATCTTGGCTGCTTTGCCTGCCGCTCAATCATATTGGCGGCGCAGCAGTTGTACTTCGGTCGTGGCTGAACGGCAACTCCATTGTTGATGCGCGCATGTGTGGTTACGATGAAATGCTGGCTCAACTTACAGGAAATGAATCCCTCACTCTGGCCTCTATGGTACCCACACAGCTTGACCAACTGCTTGAAATCGGAAAAGCCCTGATTGTTCATCCCGGTTTTAAAGCCATCTTGCTTGGGGGAGGACCTTCACCCAACGCGCTAATCGAAGAAGCCCGCTCCCGCGCAGTACCTGTAATGAAAAGCTACGGTATGACCGAAAGCTGTGCCCATGTAATCAGTGTTCCCTACAAAGAGCTGGGTAACGCCCCTTTTGGCAGCAGTGGCAAAGCAAACCCCGGACATTATGTTCAGATCCGGGATGCGTACGGAGCCGTTTTACCGGCAGGAGAAACCGGCCTGCTTTGGCTAAAGGGACCACAGCTGATCAATACCTACGCCGATGCCCCCGCAAACAGCCCCGCCTCGTTTGATGCTGATGGCTGGTTCTGCACCGGCGATTACGCACGGCAAGACTCCGGCGGCTGGGTTTATATTGAAATGCGGCGCTCTGATCTCGTAGTAAGCGGAGGGGAAAACATCAACCCCGGGGAAGTTGAATCCATACTGCGCAGCGAAATAGACGGGATTGCCGACCTGGTAGTAGGCGGACTGCCGGATGCCCGATGGGGGCAGAAGCTGGTTGCCTGGATCGTGTTTGAGGGCGACAAACCTGATCCGGATAAGCTCCGTAGCTGGCTCAAAGAAAAAATGCCGGCATGGATGGTACCTGCCGAATTCAGGTTTCCGGAGCGAATACCGCGTAACGAAATGGGTAAAATTCAGCGGGAAGCCCTGGAAAAGCTTTTATAGTTTAATTCCCGCCTCCTTTATTGCAGGCTTTGGTCAGGCCTGGCCAAAGCCGCTAAAGCCCGACACGGGCAAAAATCCGGTTAACCTGCGCCATATGGTGGCCAAGATCGAATGCGTCTTCAACATCTTCTTCCGAGAGTTTCTCACGTACGGCATCACTGCCCAAAACCAGGGGTTTGAGATGTGTTTGCTGCTCCCAGGCCTGCATGGCAAGCGGCTGTACTGTATCGTAGGCTTTTTCGCGGCTGAGCCCTTTATCTATGAGCTTGAGCATCACGCGCTGAGAAAAAACAAGACCGTGTGTGAGGTCTATATTCGACTTCATGCGACCGGTGAAAACCACAAGCTGCTCCATAACGCGGGCGAATCGGTGGAGCATATAGTCCAGCAAAATGGTAGCATCGGGCAGGATGATGCGCTCCGCTGATGAGTGTGAAATATCGCGCTCATGCCACAGCGGCACGTTCTCGAATGCCGTAATCATGTAGCCGCGAATCACCCTTGCACAACCGGTGATGTTTTCTGAAGAAATCGGATTCCGTTTATGCGGCATGGCCGACGAGCCCTTCTGACCTGCGGCAAAATATTCCTCAGCTTCCCGGGTTTCGCTTTTTTGGAGATGTCTCACTTCAACTGCCATCTTTTCCAGGGTGGATGCAATCGTAGCAAGGGTAGCTACGTAATAGGCGTGGCGGTCGCGCTGCAGGGTTTGGGTGGAAATCTCGGCAGCTTTGAGACCGAGAATACGGCAGGTAATTTCCTCAACCTCCGGCGGGATGTTCGCAAACGTGCCAACAGCCCCGGAAAGCTTACCGACTTCTACATCAGCGGCGGCCATAACAAAACGCTTTTGGTTGCGCTTCATCTCGGCAAACCAAAGAGCGCATTTCAGGCCAAAAGTTGTGGGCTCTGCGTGAATGCCGTGTGTGCGGCCCATCATTACGCTGTGCTTGTGCTCAATGGCTTTGGCAGCGAGCACATCACACATGCGCTGAATGCCGGCGGCAAGAATTTCATTGGCTTTTTTGAGCCGTACCCCCCATGCTGTGTCAACCACATCGGTTGAGGTAAGGCCATAGTGTATCCATTTTTTTTCGGGGCCCAGCGTTTCAGAAACCGCGCGGGTAAAAGCTACAACATCGTGCCGGGTAACAGCTTCAATTTCAAGGATTCTGTCAATTGAGAAGCCGGCATTGTTGTACAGCTCATCCACATCTTCGGAAGGAATGTGCCCCAGCTCGCTCCAGGCACGGCAGGCTGCAAGTTCAACATCAAGCCAGGCCTGGAACTGCGCCTGATCGGTCCATATTGCCGCCATTTGCGGCCGGCTGTAGCGTTCTATCATAGTAATAAGCAGGTTTTGTTATTAGCAGAAAAGGCAGGGCGGGGCAGAAGTGCGTCATCCTGCAAAAAAACTTTAGTCGGCTCCGCTTCCTTCACCCGAGGCATCATCGAGATAATCATCGGGGAGCACATGAATTCTTATTTTCCGGAGGCGGTTGTTCTCAGTTTCATGTACCGTTAGCTCCAGGCCCCTGAATATGATCTGTTCCCCTTCTTCGGGGATACGCTCGGTTAGGTGATACACTAACCCACCCAGGGTTTCATACTCGTCATTGTCGGTTGTAAGTTCACGGTCAAGCACCTGCGCTACATCATCGAGATCGACTCTTGCTTCAAAAATGTAATCTCCGTTTTCAGTACGGGCAAAAAGCTCTTCGGTCTCGCTGTGCTCATCATGAATTTCGCCGATAATTTCCTCGAGAATGTCATCAAGTGTAATGAGGCCTTCGGTACCTCCGTACTCATCAACAACAATAGCAACGTGTGTTTTCTCCCGCTGAAAATCGCGAAGGAGGTCATCAATTTTTTTTGAGGTAGGCACGAACAACGCCTTTCGGGCATTGGTTTGCCAGTTTATTACGGAGCTGTCCTGATTGGACAGCAGAAACGGAAGAATATCTTTGGCGTGAATAATACCGGTTATGGTATCAAGATCACCGTCGAACAAAGGGAAGCGGGAGATGCTTTTTTCCCGGATGAGGGCAAGCACGTCATCCAAAGTTGCCTCTGTAGAAACTGCAACCATGTTTACCCTTGAGGTCATTATTTCTTTTACCTGCGTATTGCTGAACTCAATTACGTTTTCGATAATCTCACGTTCTTCCCCCTTTAAGGTACCTTGCCTTTCACCAACTTCAGCAATGGTTTTGATATCTTCTGAGCTGATCTCATCCTGCTGTGTTGGAATCCGGGCTTCGAGCTTGGCAGCTGAGTGAGCGATAATGCGGGCAAGGGGCGATAAAATCAAAAAGAAAAACAACAGCAGGCCGCTGAGGCGCCGGGAAATAGTATAGGTATTTTTTAAAGCAAGAATTTTCGGCGTAATCTCAGTCAGGATTACAATAGTAAAAGTGAGAATCAGTATTTCGGCCGAAAAAATAAGCCAGGCCGGTAAAGCGAAGGCTTTAATAAGTTTACCGGTTACAACAGCAGCAAAAACGGCTGTTACTATATTAGCTGTTGTATTTCCGATTAAAATGGTAGCAAGCAGCCGCCGTGGCTCATCAAGCATGCGCTTTACACGCATCTCCTGACTGTCGAGCCGCTTTTCTTTATCGCTGAAGCGGGTTGTATTCTGCTGCGAAAAGTAGGCGACTTCAGAACCGGAAAAGAAGGCCGAAAAGATGAGCCCCAGAAAAATGACAAGTAACTGCAGCCCGGTTTCTACAGGATCCAGGGTATTGAGATGCCCGATGGCTTCAGCCTGCGTTTGCGCGACAGCAATGCTAAAATCAGACAGTGATAAATGCGGAGGCTCCAACGGAACAGATAAATTAGTAATCAGTACGCACTAACCCGGAATAAGGCCGGCGTTTTTTTCGGTAAAGGCAAAAGGTAAACCTTAAAAATACAGTTCTAAATATACTAATTAAAAGTGGCATCTTTCACCTGCTAACAGTCAGTGTAACTGCCCTGCAAGTTGCCGGTTTGATAAAATAACAAAGCCCGGCCTGCTACAGCTTGCAGATCGGGCTTTGGGTTGTTTACAGGGCCGGGCGTTAAAACGGAAGGTCGTCTTCGACCTCGTTAAGTGTATTATCTGAGAAATTGTTAACATCGCCCGATGCGGCTATACCAGGCTTTGATGCAGCGCCTGAGCTGCTGTAATCACCTCCTGAACTGCCCTGCCCGGGGGGTGTCAGCAGCACGATGTTCAAAGCCTTAATTTCCGTAGTGTAACGCTTTTGTCCGTCTTTATCTTCCCACTGCCGGGTTTGTATCGGCCCTTCAAAGTAGGCTTTGTTACCCTTTTTCAGATAATTCTGGCAGAGTTCAGCAAGCTTACCCCAGGCGATAATTCTGTGCCACTCGGTCCGCTCCTGCAGTTCACCGTTGTTATCGCGGTAACGCTCGGAGGTTGCCACACTAAGTGTAGCAACAGCTGTGTTATTTGAAGTATAGCGTACCTCTGGATCAGCACCTAAGTTACCGATAACCATTGCTTTATTTAAACTGGACATATGTTGTGTCTCCTTTTTTGTTCTCGTATTAGTTGTTTTGCATTAAGATTCACACAGGCCTGAAACCTTACAGCAAATTTGAATTTTTTTTTGCGGAGTATCAAAAAAGCCGGTGCAGGCTTTGGGAGGAAGGAAATGAATCAGGCATTGTTAGTAAGCAGTTTGATAGCAGCTGATGGCAGCGTAAATCAGGTTTTACAGCCCGGGTATGGCGGCTGAACTTAAGATACAAACGATTTAGAACCAAGATACATTCAATGCATTCTCAGATCACAAACACATTAAATTACCGATTAGTTATATAGTTGCGTTTTTCATACCTTATAAAGTCGCTTCACAAATTGTTTTCAACTACCGTTTACATGCTCCGGGAATCATAATTGTTCAACCCAAGCTCCCTTATTTTTCACTTAAGTATTTTGTATGCCTAAACTTAACGACCAAACCCTCGAACACGTAGCACAGCGGTTTAAAGTGTTAGGTGAGCCTATGCGTCTGCGCCTTCTCGCTTGCCTGCAAAAGGGGGAGTACTGCGTTCAGGACCTGGTAGAGCTTACGGGGGCCGGGCAGGCGAATGTATCCAAACATCTTTCCCTGCTTATTTCGCACGGCATCCTCGGCCGGCGTAAAGAGGGCCTCCATGTGTATTATTTTATTGCAGACGAATCGGTTTACAACCTGTGCGATCTGGTTTGTGAAAGCATAGCCAACAAGGCCGAAGGTGTTCAGCGGCTCTTCAGTGATGCCAGGGCCTGAATCAGCAGTATATTCAGACTGCAACGAGGCTGGCTTTATTCAGCTGTAAAGGCATTTAAGGAACGTTTATAAGGCCTGGTTCCATTTTGGGCCACACATCCTTTACCGAAAACTGCAGGGCCTGCCCTTGCGCAATTTTTATGCTTCTTTTTTTATTGGGGAAACTTTTTCATTTTGCCCTTTAGAAAAATTGTTGTGAAAAAAATGAGCTGGCTTCAGTGGTTTCTGAAAACCGGATGTTCAATAACATCAACCAAAACCAAACTTTTTTTGCACTATGGTAACCAAAGGCGATAAAATCAATACAGAATTCACTCTTAAGGTAATTCGGGGCGGATCAGAAACGGAAGTCAGCTTTGCTGAGCTGCTTGATAAGCCTGCAATCGTTTCTGTTTATATGAAAAACAATACCGGCAGCTGCGATAAACAAAATAAAAGCCTTGCCGAACATGCAGGCAGTTTTGCGGAAAGAGGCTACAACCTCATCGCCATTTCAAAGGATAGCTGCGGTTCACATAAAAAGTATGCGCAGAAGCTTGGCATAAGCTATATTTTGGCCTCAGACCCCGCGAACGCCTTTTCAAAGGCAACAGATTCTGTTGTTGAGAAAAAAATGTACGGCAAAACTTACGAAGGTCCTTCCCGTTCAGCCTTTGTAATCGGTACAGACGGATCCGTTTTGGGAGTAATCGAGAAGCTCAATCCTGCTGATCATGCAACAGAACTGCTTGAACTCATCGATTCTCTCTAATTATATCACGTATTAACTTTTTATATGAAATCCTTAGTCATTGTTGAGTCCCCGACCAAAGCTAAAACCATCAAAAAATACCTGCCAAAAGGCTATGTGGTAGATTCTTCTAACGGGCACATCCGCGATTTACCGGCATCGGCCAAAGAAGTGCCTGCCAATATGAAAAAAGAAAAATGGGCTTCGTTGGGCATCAACACTGAAAACGGCTATGAGCCTCTTTATGTGGTATCTACACAAAAAAAGAAAATTGTTAAGAAGCTCAAGGATTTAATTAAAGAAGCTGATGAGCTGATACTTGCAACTGACGAAGACCGCGAAGGAGAAGGCATTTCTTGGCACCTTCGTGAAGTTCTGAAACCTAAGGTGCCTGTAAAGCGCATGGTTTTTCATGAAATTACTGAGGATGCCATCAAAAAAGCACTCACAGAGTTTCGGGAAATCGATATGAATCTGGTTGATGCGCAGGAAACACGCCGCATTATCGACCGGCTTGCAGGCTATACCATCTCCCCGCTTTTATGGAAGAAAATTGCACCCGGCCTTTCCGCAGGCAGGGTGCAGTCTGTTGCTGTAAAGCTGATTGTTGACCGGGAGCGGGAGCGGATGCGGTTCCGTAGCGGTACCTACTGCGATCTGAAAGCTGTGCTTTTTCCGGAAAGCAAAAATTCTCAGTTTGAGGCTGAAATGAGTGCCCTTAACGGCAAGCGCCTTGCTTCAGGAAAAGATTTCGATGAAAACACAGGCAAGCTCAAAAAGCCCGATGCCGTTGAACTGCTCAGCTTCGGGCAGGCTGAAATGCTCAAAAATCAGTTACTGGAAAACGGCGTGTGGCGTGTGCTTCAGGTTGAAACCAAAGTGCAGAAACGCTCACCGGCACCTCCGTTTACAACCTCAACCCTTCAGCAGGAAGCCAACCGGAAATTCGGTTTCTCTGCAGGCGATACCATGCGTGTGGCACAGGCCCTGTACGAACAAGGCTTCATTACCTATATGCGTACAGATTCTACCTTTTTGTCGAATCAGGCGATTACCGCCGCACGCAAGGGCGTCGAATCACTATACGGCCCGGAGTACCTGAGTGAAAAAGAGCGCCGGTACACCACCAAATCAAAAGCCGCTCAGGAGGCTCATGAAGCAATCCGGCCGGCCGGCAATCAGTTTCAAACACCAAACGACACCGGCCTTAGCGGTCGCGAGCTCAAGTTATACGACCTTATCTGGAAACGCACCGTTGCCACGCAAATGGCCGAAGCACGCATTGCGTTTACCAATGTGCTTATTGAGGGTATCGTTACCCCCGGCAAAACATCTGCCAGGCAAAACATTGCCGACAAAACAACTGACGAAGGCCTCATCGAAACCCACTTCAAGGCCTCAGGGAAACGCATCCTCTTTCCGGGCTATTTCCGGGCGTATGTTGAGGGAAGCGATGATCCGGAAGCACAGCTGGAAGATCAGGATAAGCCTCTGCCTGCACTTAAAGAACAGGACACACTGGGCTGTAAAAAGCTTGAAGCCGTAACCCACGAAACGAAACCGCCCGCCCGCTTTACAGAAGCTACCCTTATCAAATTTCTGGAAAAAGAAGGTGTTGGCCGGCCGAGCACCTATGCTTCCATTATCGGAACCATTCAGGACCGGAAGTATGCAAAAAAAGACGGATCAGCCCTTGTGCCTACCTTTACCGCATTTGCCGTTACAGAGCTGCTGGAAACGCACTTTCCTGACGTGGTTGATACGCATTTCACCTCCGAAATGGAAAATCAGCTGGATGAAATCGCCCACGGCACCTACGACCGCCTTTCCTACATCAAATCTTATTTTGAAGGGGAAAAAGGCTTAAAAGAAAACGTTGAAAAACAGGAGTCGCAGATTGACCCGGCCAAAGCAAGGAGAATTAACCTTCCGCTCGAAGGGCTTGACGGTATCGAACTATTCGTAGGCCGTTTTGGGCCCTATGTTCAGATGAAAAAAGGTGAAGAAGTGGTTTCAGCCTCCATCCCCGAAAGTATGGAACCAAGCGACCTGACAGCTGATAAAATTAAAGAGCTGATCGAAATCTCGGAAGAAGGGCCCGATATTCTCGGCAGGCACCCTGAAACCGGAGAAAATATTTATATGCTTACCGGTCGCTATGGCCCGTATGTGCAGCTTGGTGAAGTAACTGAGAGCAATAAAAAGCCCAAACGCGGCTCATTGCTCAAAGGCATGACCACCGAAGACGTAGATTTACCGATGGCCCTGAAACTTCTTTCCCTGCCCAGAACCCTTGGCAACCACCCCGAAACCGGATTGGAAGTAAAAGCCGGCGTTGGCCGTTTCGGTCCGTTTATCCTGCACGACGGCAAGTTTAAATCGCTCGGGAAAGACGATAATGTGCTTGATGTAAAGCTCGACCGGGCGCTCGAAGTGCTTGCACAGCAGAAAACCGGTGGCAGAGGTGGCGGGCGCGGCAGCGCATCGGTACTCAAAGAACTCGGGCCTCACCCCAAGACAGGAGATGCTATCAACATTCTTGACGGCCGCTACGGCCCGTACATTAAGTTTGGTAAAAAGAACATCAGCCTGCCCAAAGATACAGATGCACAGAGTTTCAGTATGGAGCAGGCTGTTGAGCTCATCAAACAAAAAACCAAATAGGCCCTTGCCTGCCGGGTCGTAAGCCGTTTTTAATGTCAGCATTTGTACAACCCTGTTTTTTGTATCCGCCTAATATTCAGATTCTGGATTTGGCCACCCTCGTTTCCCTTTACCGATCAAGGGGCGAACCCTTCGATGTACCTGCAGCAGAAATAGTAAGCTGTGCAGTTACCCATCGAATAATCAAAAGAACAAAGCGCTGGTTTGGGCTTCATTACTCTCAAAAAGCCTGGGATTCGCTGCTTACAACCGGTTCGGAAGGCTACCCGCTTACTCCGGCTGAATTCAACATTTTAGGGCTTGCAGGTTTACCGCCGCAGCCGCCTCTTACCCGGGAGTTTGCTCAGAAAAACTGCGGCACTACTGCTGAACTTGGCTATCTCATTATCAACGACCTGGTTCAATTCGGGTTTCTTGAGGCAACAGCCGGCCATGAGCTTTATCTCGCTGAGCGGGGTGAGATTGCCCTTGACGGAATTTCAAGACGGCTCTACGGAACAGAATTCAAGCCTGAGTTGCTTTGGTACTACCAAACGTAACTAAGCCTTTACAGGGTAAAACTGGCTGTTACGAAGAAGGCTTCCGGTTGTGTACCGGAAGCCTTCTTCGCATATCAGGGTTTGTCTTTTTATTTATGGATATAAATCATCTTCTGATGAGGCAAGCCTGCATCATCATAAACCCGACCAACTGTATTAAATCCATACTTCTGATAAAATGGAATTGCATGGGTTTGAGCGCTTAGCTCTATAATACGATGCCCTTGTTTAAAAGCTTTGCTCATCAGCTGCACCATTAACAGGTGTCCCAGGTACTTGCCGCGGTACTCCTTCAGAACTGACATCCGGCCAAGTTTACCATCGGGGGTCAGTCTTCCGGTAGCAACAGGCTTTCCGCTGCTGTTATACACAACAACATGGTGAGATACCGGGTCAAAGCCATCAACTTCCAGTTCGATAGGAACTTTCTGTTCATGTACAAATACACTGAAACGAACACTTAAAATATCATGGGAGTATTTTTCCCATGAAGCTGCTTTTACTGTATAATCTGAATATCTGGCCGATTTTAGCAGTACGTCTCTTTTCCTTTGCTGCTTTTGCTTTTTTACTATCATTATTATCAGTCTCCTTTGATTTGGACAACGATTGAGGCAATGTTTTCAAGCAATTTTGTCGTGTAAATCATACCGCCGGCTTTCACTTTGTTCCTAACAATTCACAGTATGCACAGGCGAATGTTATACTGTTATGAAAGTCGGCCCTAAGCGTAAGTAAACACGATCTTATTGTCTGGCTTGCAAATAATTCAAGGATAATGTGTTTTTGTGAGTCCGGTAAATCAGCTTTGAATGCACTATCCTTAAACTATTATAACTAAAAAAAAGCGGGATTATCTCAGGGCTAAACACTTTTTTTTGTAAAATTTACGACTATCTCACAGCAGTGTGCTTCTCACACTTGTTTTTGTGGCTTAACTGAAGCCCTGTGCAACCCAAATGCGGGATTACTGCATTGGAAAAATGGCTTATTTACTTTCAAAATAAGCTTTTGCTATGGCTGCAAACTGCTGTGGCTTATCTAAGAATGCGTAATGTCCGGCTGATTCTATTTTTATAAGCACACCCTTTTTAAGACCCTTCTCCATTCTTTCAGCCTGATATAGCGGGGTTGCATCATCATTCAGGCCCCAAACAAGCAGAACCTCATGTTCTATCTCAGGAAGGCAGGGTTCCAGGTATTCCCGAACTGTTTTTACAAATATTTCGCGCATAACCCCGCTTAGCTGACTGTACTCCGACGAGCCCAGCGATCTCCAAACAGCTGTTTTGCGCAATCGTGAAAGGCCCTGCTCACGTAAAGCAGCAGGCAGCAGCTGAAACGGTGTCTTCAGCACTTTTGCTAAAGCTGTTCGGTAATAGTAGCGCCAGCTGCGTTTTGGCTTCATTCCTGCGCCGCCGGTAAGTAATATCTGCCCAAAGGCTCCTGCATACTCAGGCGCTGCAAGCAGCTTTAGCATAACACGTGCCCCGAACGAATGGGCAAGCACAGCAATAATATCATTCCCAAAAACCTTTTCTTTGAGTTGCATAACAAATGTGCCGTAATCCGAAACATCCCAAGCCTGCGCAGGTGGCGGTGTTTTGCCAAAACCCGGAAAATCCGGAAGTACCACATAAAAACCGGGTCCCAAAGAGGATGCCAGGCCCGACATAGTATCAGCACTACAGCCCCAGCCATGCAAAAAAAGAATTGCTTTGCCGCCCGTCTCTCCAAACACACGAATTCTGACCTGTTGCCGGCCTATACTTATAAGATGTTCACCCGTTGCAGGTCTGCTGCTTGTTGTCATTAGCTGAGATGCGGATTAATATTTTTTTGAGAATAAAATAAGGACTCTTCCTGTTCCGGGTACTGCCTGCCGGCCTGATGGCAGCAGAACTGTTTTAAAAAATAATGTGCATTTTAGCCCAAATTTAATTAAATAGGAACTTAATATCCTGCATATCCCAACCTTAGCCGCCTCATTTATTTTCGCTCTACAGCGCGGCCTAACACAGACGACTGACTTCTATGAAACGGTTTCTCTACTTTTTAACAGACCGCCTTCAGATAACCTATTATGAAAGGCTGGGGGTGCTCGCCCTTGGGGGAGCATTTGTACTGCTATTAACCATCAATCAGCTTTACCATCCGGCACCGGCATTTTCCGAAGACTATTATCAGGAGATCATCGCTGATTTTCATGAACGGGTTCAGGCACGTGACAATGCGCACCAGGAAATAATGGCCCGATATTACCCGCAATCACAGCAGCAGATTTCGGGCTCAGCTTACGAACATGAGCTTAATTCAGGCAATGCCAGTGAAAAGCAGAGCTCAGATCAGCTTTCTTTGGCAGCCCAGCCTACCGCCTCCCCCGCAGCGGCTGTCAGAACGGAAGCCGCTACAGCCACAGCCACGACTATGGCTGCTCATGCTGAAACATCGCGTGCATCATCAACCAATACGGAAACAGCACTTACACCTGAATCCAGAATCAATATTAACACTGCCGATGCCGAAGAGCTTGTTAAACTGCCGGGAATCGGGCCTGCGATTGCTGCCCGTATAATTGAGTATCGTAATGAAAACGGCCCTTTTGAAGACATCAGTGAAATAAAAAATGTACGAGGTATAGGTCAGGCCCGTTTCGAAGCTATCAAAGATTACATCACAACACAATCCGACAGTTAAACTAAATTAAAACTGATTCATCAATGAGTATTCGCATTTTATGGGCCGACGACGAAATCGACCGGCTGAAGCCGCACATCATGTTTTTAGAAAAAAAAGGCTTCGAAATGGTACCGGTAACCAACGGAGAAGATGCCATCACCCTGGTACAAAAAGAAGTTTTTAATCTTGTTTTTTTAGATGAACAAATGCCCGGTATGGACGGGCTCACAACCCTGAGCAAAATCAAAAAAATAAACCCGCAGCTTCCTGTAGTAATGATTACCAAAAGCGAGGAGGAGTTTATCATGGAGGATGCCATAGGGTTTAAAATTGCAGATTACCTCATTAAGCCGGTAAACCCAAATCAGATTCTGCTTACCATAAAGCGCATTTTAGATCAAAAAAGGCTCAGCAACGAGAAATCGGCACAGAGTTATCTTCAGAGCTTTCAGAGCATCAGCGCACAAATACAAAGCCGGCCGGACTGGTCGGAATGGATTTCCATTTACAGCGCGCTTACCGGCTGGGAGCTTGAGCTTGAAAAAACCGACGAAGGCCTGCTACAGGTGCTCTACGATCAAATGCAGCAGGCAAACACAGAATTCGGGAAATTCATCGACAGCGAATATCAGTACTGGCTCACCAAAGAAGCCAACGAACGCCCGCTGCTGTCGGTCGATATCATCAAAGAGTATATCCATCCTCACATTGGCGGCAGCTACGACAGCAATTTTTTATTCATCATCGATTGCATGCGCTACGATCAGTGGCTGGTTTTTGAACGGTTACTCAGCGAGTTTTACCACATCGAAACTGATTTTTATTACTCTATTCTTCCTACCGCTACACCCTACTCCCGAAACGCTATTTTCGCCGGGCTCTATCCCGCCGATATCGAAAAACACTACCCTCAGTACTGGCGAAATGCGGAAGGCGATGAGTCATCCCTCAATCAGGACGAACCCGACCTGCTGCGTGAACAGCTTCACAGGCTGGGCCACAATTTTGAACCCCGTTACGAAAAAGTGCTCCACAAGGAAGAGGGGAAAAGAATAGCAGACCGCATCATGAATTACGTACAGCATCCTTTTAATGCTTTCGTCTTTAATTTTGTGGATACCCTCGTTCACTACCGCTCTGATTCGGATGTAATGAAGGAAATTGCCCCCGATGTACCCGCCTTCCGGTCGCTTGCCAAAACCTGGTTTCAGCATTCAAACCTGCTGCAAATTTTACGCGATCTGAGTTCGAAAAATGTTCGCATCGTAATCACCACCGATCACGGCTCGGTGCGCGCCCTTCGCGATACCAAAGTGCTGGGCGACCGGAACACCTCCACAAGCCTGCGCTATAAATTCGGGCGGCACCTCAAGGCCGACAAAAACGCGGCCATCATTGTGGATAACCCGGATGATTTCCGGCTGCCGCGCATCAACTCGAGCACGAACTACATCATCGCAAAAGAAGATTACTTTTTTGTGTACCCGACCAACTATCACCGTTTCCAGAATAAATACAAAGATACGTTTCAGCACGGGGGCGCATCTATGGAAGAGATGATACTGCCGGTATCCGTTCTTACCCCCAAAAAGTAAAAAAGCAGACCATACCCCGCAGTCCGCTGGTTGTGTGATGCCATAAATAAATTGGTGATGGAAGTATAAATCATTATAATCAACCCATCACCATTTTTAGCCCAGCAAAATATCAACGAAACAGCGTCGCTTTGAATCCGATTTTGTACTTCATTAGAGATATCCGGAAAACAGGGGCAGTTGCCCCAAGTTCCAAATATCTTTGCAGCGATATGGTACGGTTTCTCGCCGAACAGGTACAAAAAACAAAGCGCCCCCTGCGCATTCTTGAGCTCGGGCCCGGCACAGGCACCCTCACAAAAGCGATCCTGAAAGTTTTAAGACCGGAAGATTCGCTGGATCTGGTTGAGATCAATCCTCATTTTTGCCGGATGCTTCGCCGGGAGTTCAGCCATCCGAATATGCAGGTACACTATACCGACCTGCTGGAATTCAGCCCCGGCAAGCCCTACGATTATATTTTTTCGAGCATCCCCTACGAAAGCATCCCTGAAGAAGTAAGCAAAGGCATGTGGGAGCAAAAATTAAAGCTGTGCAAACCCGGCGGTTTTATTTCCTACTACAAGTATGTGAACTTCAATCACTTCAGGTGCAAATACGAGAAAGAACTCGTAAGCCGCTTCAGCATCGACCGCACTTTTGTGCTGCGGAACTTCCCGCCGGCCCAGCTTTTTACCCTGAGAATCGGTCAGGAAACGGCACTGCTGCAGCCTCAGAAACCGCGCAGAAAAAAACAGCCGGCCAAGCCCCGGTTTATGCTCACGGCCTGATCAGCGCTTTCTTTGTTCTGCAAGCTTCAGGGATCCTGAAACGCGAGCGGACCGTGTATTTTTAGCCAGCGCTCAGCCTCAGCGCGGCGGGGGTATAAAGAATCGACCAGTGCCCAATACTCCGGGCTGTGGTTCAGATGCCTGAGATGGCAAAGCTCGTGTATAAAAATATAATCCTGCACAAAGCGCGGGCATTTTATGAGCCGCCAGTTCAGGTTGATGTTGCCTTTCCCCGAGCAGCTGCCCCATTTTGTCCGCTGATTGCGGATGGTAACCCTGCCGACCTTAAAGTTGTATTGGGATGCAATTTCCGAGAAACGCTGCCCGATTTCGCTTACAGCCCAGTTCGAATAAATCCATGAAAACAGGGCTGCATCAGGTTTCTCGTATTTGCTTACGTTTATTTTGAAGCGGCCGTTTTCAAATGTAATACGGGTTCGGGGCTCGTTTTTAGTGATGTCAACCGGCACCCATTCGCCCCCATACAGCAGGAAACCTTCATCAAAGCGGTTCAGGGCGCCGGTCTGCTCCTTGCGCTGATTCAGCTTCTGAAGGTTTTCTATCACCCACTCCTTCTTTTGTTCGAAGAAATTCTTCAGCTCCCGTTCCGATGCCCGCGACGGCCCCGATACAATTACTTCATCAGGCTTTACCCTGATGCGGATATATTTTTGGTTGCTCCGGCGCACAAAGCGAACCGCTGCTGTAAGCTCATCTTTTCGATCCATAACATCAGATTCGGTTTTATGCAGCCCGGCTGCACGCAGCCACACTGCAAATAAGGAATTAATCAGCCAGTTTTTGTACTGCGGATCCGATACGGCCCAGCACTTCCTCTCGCCCCAGCAGCTGCATGGTCTGGAAGAGATCCGGGCCGCCCCCAACTCCTGTAACAGCCAGGCGAACCGGAAGCATGAGCTTGCCCATACCCACACCGGCTTTTTCAATCACAGCCATCAGGGCTGCTTTCAGCGCTGCGGCCTCAAAAGCCGCGCCTCCTAAACCGCTGATTTCGGCAAGGTAAGTGTTTATGAGGTCAGCTGTATCCGCTTTCCAGGCTTTTTTCACCGCTTTTTCATCATACTGCTCGGGTGCTTTAAAAAAGAAGGCGCCGGCTTCGGGCAGCTGAGCCAGGGTTTCGATGCGCTCAAGCAACAGACCGATGGCACCCGCAAGAAAGGCGTCGTCGCCGGCCTCCATGCCGTGCTTTGCCAGCTCCGCGCGCGCCGCCGGAAGCAGCTCCTCCGGGTTTCGGGCACGCAGGTAATGCGCATTGTACCAGCTCAGCTTGTCGTTATTGAACACAGCCCCTGACTTACTCACCCGGTCAAGCTCAAAAACCTCACAAAGTTCTTCCAGGGTAAACAGCTCGCGCTCATCACCGGGGTTCCATCCCAGAAAAGCCAGGAAATTAACCAGCGCCTGCGCTTCGTAGTGATTTTGAATGTAATCCCGCACGTTCACCATAATCCCCTGCTCCTCAGCTTTGCGCTTGCTCAGCTTACCGCCCGCGGGCGACATAATCAGCGGCAGGTGCGCCATCACAGGCGGGGTCCAGCCGAAGGCCCGGTACAGCAGCATGTGCTTAGGCGCACTCGGCAGCCATTCCTCGCCGCGAATCACGTGCGTGATGCCCATCTCGTGGTCATCCACCACATTGGCCAGGTGATAGGTCGGCAGCCCGTCGGATTTCATCAGCACCTGATCATCAATTTCGGAAGCTTCAAACCGCACCTTGCCGCGCACCATATCTTCAAAAGCTACGGTATCGCCTACGGGCACCATCAGCCGGATCACGTAAGGCTCACCCGAAGAAAGCCGCAGCTGTACTTCGGCCTCTGAAAGCGTGAGGCTGTTTTTCATTTTATTCCGGGTGATGGCGTCATACTTGAAAGTCTCGCCCACGGCTTCGCGCGCCGCCTCGATTTCTTCCTGCGTATCAAAGGCATAGTAGGCATGGCCGCTTTCCACCAGCTGCGCGGCATAGCGGCGGTACAGCTCTGAGCGCTCGCTCTGCCGGTAAGGGCCATAGCCGCCGTTGCTGCCCGGACCCTCATCGGCCTCAAGCCCTGCCCAGCGCAGGCTCTCAAGAATGTCAGCTTCGGCGCCCTCCACATACCGCTTTTGGTCGGTATCTTCGATGCGAAGCACGAAGGTGCCGCCGTTGCGGCGCGCAAAAAGGTAATTGTAAAGGGCCGTACGAAGGCCGCCAATGTGCAGCCAGCCGGTAGGTGAGGGGGCGAAACGAACGCGAACCTGTGAAATAGTCATGGTAATTTTTTTTCGGGGGATGTGCTTCCTGCCCAACGCTTAGCGCCGGGGCAGATCAGCTTTTTAAATGGTGGTGTTTTTCTCGGGTGATGCGGTTCCGGGCCTGATCCCGGTTCAGAATTCGTAAACAACAGATACGGGCGCGTGATCGCTCATATCCTGCGCGAACTCGATTTCCGCAGATTTTGCGCGGGCCATCATGGCTTCGTTGCCGAGCTGATAATCCAGCCGCCAGCCTTTGTTCCGGCTTTTGGAGGCCGCCCGGTACGACCACCAGCTGTAGGTATCGGTCAGCTCCGGGTTCAGCTCGCGGAACACATCTTTGTAGCCCAGCGCCAGAAAATCGGTGAACCAGGCCCGCTCTTCCGGCAAAAAGCCGGAGGTGTTTTTATTGCGTACCGGGTCGTGAATGTCGATTTCCGTGTGGGCGATGTTGTAATCGCCGCAGAGCACCAGGGGCTTGGCATCCGAGAGCAGCTCACGGCCGAAATCGCTGAGTACATCGAGGAAGCGCATCTTCACTTCCTGCCGCACATCGCCGGTTGTGCCGCTTGGCAGGTACAGCGAAAGCACGCGGCACTCCGGGTACTCGTGCATCAGCACCCGGCCTTCGGAGTCAATCCAGTCGATCCCGATGCCTGTCTGCACCTGTACCGGCTCAGTCCGTGATAAAATGCCCACGCCTGAATACCCTTTTTTTTCCGCAGAGTGCCAGCCCGCATGATAGCCCAAAGCAGCTATTTCCTCCGGAATCTGATCTTCCTGCGCCTTGGTTTCCTGCAGGCAGATAATGTCGGGTTGGGATGCCTTCACCCAGTCCGAAAATCCTTTTTTCTCCGCTGCCCGGATGCCGTTTACGTTGTAGGTGCTGATTTTTAGGGTCGCCACTTTAACGGTTATTTTGAGTCTTGTTGAATAATTTAAATCGGTTTCTCCGAAGGCTTTTAAGATAGAGACTTTTGCCAAGTTACGGAAAACAGGATGAAACCGGCAGGCTTACATCCGAAGCTGTAAATCGGGGGTTTACAGCTTTCCGACTTTAGCGTACCTCAAAACAGATTTACACTGTGCAAATTCATGTTTTTTTAGTATTCTGATATGCAGGTTAGATTTTTAGCAGTTTTAAGTGCCTTCTTTTTTATCCCTCACAACAAAGTTCAGCGCTTATGTGTCTTGCCATTCCCGGAAAAGTACTTTCGGTCTCGCCTGTTGCCGACGAAGTTAACCGGCCGGCCGTAGTGTCATTTGGTGGCATCCGCCGTGATGTAAACCTCTGCTTCGTGCCACAGGCACAGCCTGGCGATTACGTACTCGTACATGTTGGTGTGGCGCTAAGTGTTGTTGATGAAGCAGAGGCGGAAGAAACTTTCCGGTACCTCAAGCAAATTGGTGAACTCGACGAACTTGGTCCTGAATCTGAAGAAGCGCCCGGCTCCCCGGCTCCTCAGAAAGCCCGGCCCGCTCCTCCAAAAAGCGCACAGGCATGAAACATCTCACCGAATACCGTGATGCCCGGCTGGTTAAACGGCTCCTTGAGCGACTCCGGAAAACAGTGTCAAAAAAATGGCACATCATGGAAGTTTGCGGCGGTCAGACGCACGGCCTTGTACGGCACGGTATCCTTGACATGCTGCCACCCGAAATCAGTATGATTCACGGCCCCGGGTGTCCGGTTTGTGTCACACCTGTAAGCCATATTGATACCGCTGTTTCGCTGGCCCTCGATCATAACGTTATTCTTTGCTCATTCGGGGATATGCTCCGGGTACCGGGCAGCAGCGGAAGCCTGTTGCAGGCCCGTGCACAGGGAGCTGATGTGCGCGTGGTGTACGCCCCCTACGAAGCTGTGCAGCTGGCACAGCAGCAGCCCGATCGGGAAGTTGTCTTTTTTGCGGTCGGCTTCGAAACAACCGCACCGGCCAACGCGCTTTCGGTGCTGCAGGCGCATCAGCTCGGCCTCAAAAACTACAGCCTGCTCACTGCTCACGTGCTTGTGCCTCCTGCAATGACCGCCATTATGTCTGACCCTGAAACACGGGTAAACGCTTTTTTAGCCGCAGGCCATGTGTGTGCAGTTACTGGTATGCAGGTGTATGAGCCCTTTGTGAAACGCTGGCAGGTTCCGGTTGTGGTTACCGGTTTCGAGCCGGTCGATCTGCTTCAGGGTATCTGCACGGCAGCAGAGCTGCTTGAAAGCAGCCGTGCAGAACTCGTAAATCAATACCGCAGGGCCGTTCATCCGGAAGGAAACCCTTTTGCCATAAAAACAGCGGATGCTGTTTTTGAAAAGAGCTTGCGGGAGTGGCGGGGAATAGGCGAAATTCCGGAAAGCGGCCTCAGGCTGAGGTCTGTATGGTCTGCATTTGATGCTTTTCAGAAATTCGGGATTAACCCCGAGCTTCCGGCAGCTTCAACGGCGGCGCAGCAGCAGCAGTGCCGTTCTGGTGAAGTAATGAAAGGGCTCATAAAACCCGCACAGTGTCAATATTTCGGCACAGGCTGCACACCGGAAACACCGCTTGGCGCGCCTATGGTGAGCAGCGAGGGCGCCTGTGCTGCCTATTATCAGTATGTGGGCGGGTGGCATCATGAAAGCTGAAGACAAACGCCCCGTCGTAAAGCTCAGCTGTGCGGCTCCGGCGGCTGAGTTTACACAAATTACGCTCAGCCATGGCAGCGGCGGCACACAGATGCGGCAGCTGCTTCAACAGTACGTGTTTGAATGCCTGAACAACGACTGGCTCCAAAAACAGGAAGATGCCGCCATCTTACAGGTGGAAGGCCCCTTTGCCTTCAGCACCGATACTTTTGTTGTTTCCCCCCTGTTTTTTCCCGGCGGCGATATAGGTGATCTTGCTGTTAACGGCACCATAAACGACCTTGCCGTAAGCGGAGCGCTACCGCAGTATCTGTCGCTTGCGTTTATTTTGGAAGAAGGCTTTTCCTCAGCATCCTTCCTTCGCATTCTGCAGAGCATCAGGCGCTGCTGTGCCGCTGCCGGGGCAGCAATCGTAACCGGCGACACCAAAGTTCTGGAGCGGGGAAAAGGGGACGGTATTTTCATTAACACAAGCGGCATCGGGCGCCTGCGGGTCGGTGTACAGCTTGGCGTTTCTTTTTTAAAAGATAATGACTGCCTGCTTGTTAGCGGCCCTCTTGCCCGGCATGGCATTGCCGTAATGAGCCGGCGCAAAGGCATCGGTTTCGAAACAAGCATCCAAAGCGACACACAGCCTCTGCATGAAATCTGCGGGATGCTGAGCGATGCTCTTGGAACGGACCTTCACCTCATGCGCGACGCAACCCGGGGCGGAGTGGGCACCATCCTGCACGAAATCACATCTCAAAGCAGGTTCAGTGCTGAAATTGAGGAGTCGGCCCTGCCGGTAGAGCAAGAAGTAGCCGGAGCCTGTGAAATGCTCGGTCTTGATCCGCTATTTGTGGCTAACGAAGGTGTTTTTGTGGCCGCTGTAGCAGCACATAAAGCAACAGAAGCCCTTGCACTGCTGCGCAGCCATCGTTTCGGGCAACAGGCTGCCCTCATCGGCCGGCTTCGTTCTGACCTCCGGGCACCTGTTGTACTGAACAGCACCATCGGCGGCCGGCGGGTGCTTCCGCCCATGCGCGGCGAACTGCTGCCCCGCATCTGCTGAATGCCCTTCAGCTCACTTTCTTGTACAGTGGTTTTACTTGGAAGAATCATTACAAATCATTAATATAATTACAATATCACGATTCGATTATAAGGATAATGCTTCTGTAGTTTTCCTCACACGGAACCTTCCCGGAAGCAGCGCAAGTGCAGCTTATCGGCTGTAACTACCTATAAAACGCAAATTCAAAAGATTCCAGTCCGATAGCCTGCCAGGAACAGAAAGCGGCCTGCCCTTTGCAGCCCGCTTCACCCGGAAAACCAAACTGTTGAGGCTGTTCACAATGGTTCAACAAGGCACCATCCTGCATAACACGGGTTTCGCTGAACCCGCCCGAACCCGCATGCTCGACCGGCTTTGGGAGATTCAAAACCGGCAGCGTTTCATCTCCGATACAGATATCCGCCGGCTCGCCGGCGAATTCAGTATTTCAGCAATTGAGGTTGAGGGCGTTGTATCATTCTATCATTTTTTCCACCGCAAACATGCCGGCAAGTTTACCATTTATGTAAACGACAGCATGACTTCCCGCATTAGCGGCTACGATCGCATTATCCGGGCGTTTGAGCGGGAAACCGGCGCCCGCCACGGCACTACTGACGCAACCGAAACCTTCGGACTCTACGCCACGCCCTGCATCGGGCTGTGCGATCAGGAGCCGGCTGCACTCATTAACTTCCACCCCTTCACCCGCCTCAATGCCCTGCGCATCCGGGAAATCATTGCTGCTCTAAAAAAAGGCGCCCCCGTTGAAACACTTTGTGATGAACCCGCTGCACCGATCCGCTACACCGCCGGTGAGCGGCCCGGAATTTTCTTCACAGCGTTTACTCCTGGTGATGCCGTTTCCAAACTCAAAACAAACAGCCCGGATACCATCATCGGAGCTCTGAAAACAACCAAGCTTGCCGGGCGAGGAGGGGCCTTTTACCCCACCTGGATGAAATGGCAGGCCGCTGCCGATCAGCCGACCGGTAATAAAGTTGTGATCTGCAACGCCGATGAGGGTGAGCCGGGCACGTTCAAAGACCGCATATTGCTGCAAAAAGTACCGGAAACTGTAATTGAAGGCATGACAGCCTGCGCACGGGCTATTGGTGCAAATTTCGGGCTGATTTACCTGCGTGCCGAATATCAATGGCTGCAAAAACCGTTGCTTGAGCTGCTTGAGCGCTACCGCAACAAAAAGCTGCTTGGCCGGGACTGTTGCGGGTTAAAGGATTTCCATTTCGACATCCGCCTGCAAATCGGTGCAGGTTCTTATGTTTGCGGTGAGGAAACCGCACTGATTGAATCCGCCGAAGGCAAGCGGGGAGAGCCGCGTACCAAATGGTTCTTCCCGGTGCAGCGGGGTTACCTGCAGCTGCCAACGGTAGTTAACAACGTGGAAACCTTCAGCGCAGCAGCCCGCATCCTGCAGCACGGTGTTGAAAACTATCAGTCGTACGGCATTGAGCGCTCCTCCGGTACCAAACTGATCAGCGTTTCAGGCGACTGCCGCAAGCCGGGCATTTACGAGATTAACTGGGGCACTACGCTGCGACAACTGCTCAGCCTGTGCGAAGCCGAACACCCCTGGTACATTCAGGAAAGCGGCCCGTCCGGTACAGTGCTCAGCCTTGATGATCTGGATGTACCCATTGCCATGTTCGACTCCATGCTAACGCAGCACATCCGCTGCGGGGGTGCCCTTACGATTTTCAGTAAAAACCGGGACATCATCGAAATTCTGCTCAACTATGCTGATTTCTACAAAAAGGAATCCTGCGGGATCTGCACACCCTGCCGTGCCGGTAACTTCATTGTAGAGCGCAAACTCGAGCGCATCCGCGACGGGCTTGCCACAAATGAAGACCTCGACGAGCTAAGGCAGTGGGGCCGGCTAATGCGCATGACAAGCCGCTGCGGGCTGGGTAAAACGGCTACCAACAGCATTGAAACGGCTCTAAAAAAATTCGCTTACTATTTCGAAAGCCATACCGACCCTGCAGATAAACGCCTCAACATGAAATTCGATCTTGAGGGCGCAACCGCCGATTATGAAGCCTATAAATCTTAGCCGCTCAGGAGCCACCCTATGAACAAGCATGTTACCCTTAGCATAGACGGCCGCACCATTCTGGCCGATGAGGGCAAAAATCTGGTTGATGTTGCGGCCGAAAACGACATCTTCATCCCCTCACTGTGCTATTTTAAAAACATGGATCAGCCGCTGGGCACCTGCCGTACCTGTACCTGCAAGGTAAACGGGCGCTACGGACCGGCCTGTACCGAAAAAGTACGCGAGGGCATGGTGATTGAAGTCGGCACAGAAGAACTGAAAGATATGCGCAAGGCACTGGTAGAAATGATGTTCGCCGAAGGCAATCATATATGCCCGGCCTGTGAAAAAAGCGGTGACTGCGATTTACAGCATATGGGCTACGAGCTCGGCATTTCAGTGAGCCGGTTTCCGCATCTTTTCACAGACCACAAAATTGACTGGCAGGCCCGCCGGATGCTGCTTGAACACAACCGCTGCATCAAGTGTATGCGCTGTGTAGAAGAAGTGCGCACCGACAACGGAAAGCGTGTGTTCAGCTATCAGAACCGGGGCAACGACACGCTTGTAGGTATCGATTACGAACAGGAAGCACTTCTTAGCACAGAGCAGGCCCGTGAAGCCATGCGGATTTGCCCCACTGGTGCCATCATCGTGCGCGGCGAAAGCCTGGGCAAACCTTTTGGTCAGCGGAAGTTCGATATGAAATCAACCCGAACTGACTTTATCCCGCAGCGGGCCTATGCCAAAAGCAGCGAAACGAAAGAGAAAAAACGCATCGCCACAACTTCGCTGGCCGGCTGTTTTGGCTGCCACATGAGTATGCTCGATATCGACACTGAACTGCTTGAGCTCGTTGAGCTTGTTGAGTTCGACAAGTCGCCCATCAACGATATAAAAAAATTTAGCGGGCGCTGCGATCTGGGAATTATTGAGGGAGGGTGCTGCAACGATGAAAATATTGAGACCCTTCGTGCTTTCCGTGAGCACTGCGATATCCTGGTTTCAGTTGGGGAGTGTGCCATCTGGGGAGGCCTTCCGGCCATGCGGAACCAGCTGCCGCTGGGCGAGTGCCTCGAGGAAGCTTACCTCAACTGCAGCACCAACGATGCCGAAACAGCCCTGGTGCCTTATCACAAAGAGCTTCCAAAGCTGCTCAACCGGGTTTATGCCTGCCGTGAAGTTGTAAAAATCGACTACAACATCCCCGGCTGTCCGCCCGACGCACAGCACATCTGGAAAGCGGTTAAAAACCTGCTTTGGGGCGAAAAATTCTCCATTCTCTACAATGAATTTAAGTACGATTAACCGGGAGAAAGCTCTATGAGCCGAACCATCACTATCGATCCCGTAACCCGCGTTGAAGGTCATGGCCGGGTAACCATTCACCTGGATGAGCACGGAAACGTAGCGGAAAGCTTCTTCCACATCGTGGAGTTTCGCGGCTTTGAACGCTTCATTCAGGGAACGCCGTACTGGCAGGTACCCAACCTGGTACAGCGCCTTTGCGGAATCTGCCCGGTAAGCCATCATCTCGCTGCCTCCAAAGCGGTAGATCAGCTGGTTGGTATTGATCCGGCTGAGCTGCCCCCGGCGGCTTTCAAACTGCGAAAACTCCTGCACTATGCACAGATGTTTCAGTCGCACGCCCTGCACTTTTTTTATCTGGCATCTCCCGATCTGCTTTTCGGGCTTGATGCCCCGGTCGAAAAGCGCAATGTTGTAGCCGTAGCGGTCGCAAACCGGGAACTTGCACTGAAAGGCATAACCATGCGTAAATACGGTCAGGAACTGATAAAGGCGCTGGCGGGCAAAAAAATACACGGCACCCTTGCAGTTCCGGGCGGCGTGTACAAAACGTTCACCAAAGAAGCGCGGCAGCTTTTTCTGGAAGGAGATGGTAACGGCCTGCCCGGTATTGAAACCATGATTGCCTGGTCGAAGCAGATGACGGAGTTTATGCTGGGATACCATCAGCAAAACCGCGCTTTTCTGGATGATTTTGCAAACTTCCCGTCCGGCCATTTGGGCATGGTTTCACCCGAGGGCGCACTCGAGCTGTACGACGGGCTGCTGCGTGCCAAAGACGCACAGGGTCGGGTTACCCTCAACGACGTACCCGCCGATGATTACGCGCAGTATTTTTCCGAAGCAGTTGAGCGCTGGTCCTACATGAAATTCCCCTACCTGAAAGCGCTGGGCCGGAAGCAGGGCTGGAACCGGGTCGGGCCGCTTGCCCGGCTAAATGTTTGTGATTACATCCCAAGTCCGCTCGCTGAAGCAGCCCGGCAAACGTTTTTCGCTTTTTCAGAGCAGGCACCCTGCAACCGCAGTATGTACACCCACTGGGCCCGCCTCATTGAAACCCTGCATGCTGCTGAAGTGATGCGGGAGCTTTTGCACGATCCACAAATCCTTGAAGAGAACAACCTTGTACGCACCGGCTCACCAAGGCGCAAAGGCATCGGCATCATAGAAGCACCGCGGGGCACCCTAACCCACGATTACGAAATTGATGAGGGCGGCCTCATTACCCGCTGTAACCTGATCGTATCGACCACACACAACAACGATGCCATGAACCGGGCCGTGCGGGAAGTAGCCGGTAAAACAATCAGCGGAAAGGGCGAAATCACCGACGGCATGCTCAATGCCGTAGAAGTTGCCATTCGCGCCTATGATCCCTGCCTGAGCTGTGCCACTCAGGCTATGGGAAAAATGCCTCTCAGGGCCGAGCTGTACAGCGCTGGCGGAGAGCTGCTGCAAACGGTCGAAAAAAATTAGGGCGATATGAAACGAACCCTGCTCATAGGAATCGGCAACGCAAGCCGGGGCGACGACGGCCTGGGGTGGCGGGTTTTGGATGAAATTCAGCCTGCACTGCCGCCGGAGGTTGAAACCGGCCACCGTTTTCAGTTACAGGTAGAAGATGCCGCTCTCATAGCCGGATTCAACGAAGTTATTTTTGCCGATGCTACCGAAACGCAGCTGCCAAACGGTGCACGCCTTTCAGCTTGTGAGCCTGCCGAAACTTACTTTTTTTCCTCCCATCTGCAAAGTCCGGAAGCCGTGCTTTACCTTTGCGAAACACTTTACGGACAGCGGCCGAAAGCTTACGTACTTGCCATAACAGGGCGGCAGTGGGCGCTCGGCTCCGGCCTCAGCGAAGAGGGGGAAAAAAATCTAATGTCAGCGCTCCGGCTTCTGCGCGCGCATTTTGGTATCAAAAACAAAGCCGTTTCACGCCTCCCAAAACCATCATCTGTAAATCCCTGAACTATGAAATCCTTCTTCATTTACGTTTTTACATGCTTCACAAGCCTGTTTTTATTGCACAGCAAAGCTTTGGCCCATCCCGGTCACGGGGATACTGAAGGGCATTCGCTTATGCACTACCTCACCGAACCCATGCACGCCATTGTACTGCTCTCTGTTGTGCTGATGGTCGGCCTTTCCTTCGGTTGGATGATGGCGAAACGCCGCAAAAAGGAAGCAGCCCGTGCATGAATTTTCCATAGTACTGAATATTGTGGAAATTGCCGAAAAGGAAGCCCGGATAGCAGGTGCGCATCGTATATCAGCCATCAGTCTGGAAATCGGCCGGCTCAGTTCGATTGAGCCCGCTGCTTTCCGCTTCGCCTGGAAACAGGCTGTTCGCGGCAGCATGCTCGAACACGCCCGCTGTACTATCCGCTACCTGCCCGGCGAAGCAGCATGTACCGGCTGCGGCCTTGTATTCGAAATAAAGCAGCTGTACGAGCCCTGCCCCGGCTGCGGCCTGTTTGGCCCTGAAATACGGCAGGGACAGTCTCTGCGGGTATGCAGCCTTCGGCTCGAAGATGAGCCTGCCTTCAGCCTGCATCCCAATGAAGCTGCAGCTGAACCGCTCACACAGCCCGTGGCGGCTTCAAAGCCATCACCCAAAAAATTTTAAGCCCCTAATTTTATGTGCATCACCTGCGGGTGCGGCGCCCCTGAAAGCCGCACAAACCTCCATCATCACAGCCACACTCATGGGCATGACCATGCCCATGCCCCCGATCACGGACATGCGCACGCGCACGGGCACAGTCACGGAATCACAGGCGTAGCCGGGTCGGGCCATAGCGGCCAGCATGATGATCATCTTGATCATCATGATAACCAACATCATCACACTCATGAACCCGTTCAGGACACCGGCGGGAGGCTGCTTCAGCTTGAGCGGGATGTTCTTTACGAAAACAAACTACTCGCTGAGCGCAACCGGGGCTATTGTGATGCAAAAGGCATCCTGGCCCTGAACCTCGTAAGCTCGCCGGGCTCGGGGAAAACACAGCTGCTCGAAAGAACCCTTACCGACCTGAAAGGTGAGCTCAATTTTGCAGTAATTGAAGGAGATCAGCACACAAGCAACGACGCCGACCGAATTCGTGCTACGGGCACCCCCGCCGTTCAGATCAACACAGGCAAGGGATGCCACCTCGATGCCCACATGGTACTGCACGCCCTTCAGGAACTGAAGCCTGCCGAAAACAGCGTTTTGTTCATCGAAAATGTCGGGAACCTGGTTTGTCCGGCCATGTTTGATTTAGGTGAAGAGGTTCGTGTCGTTATCATGAGCGTAACCGAAGGAGACGACAAGCCTGTGAAATACCCTGATATGTTTCACAGCTCGGCTGTGTGCGTCATTAACAAAACCGATCTGCTACCTTACGTACCCTTCGATCTGGAAAAAGCAAAAGCGAACGCCCGCAAAGTAAATCCAAAGCTGATCTTCTTCGAGCTTAGCTGCACATCCGGCGAAGGGCTGGACAGCTGGTACAGCTGGCTTTGCAGCAAAATGCAGCAAAAAAAGGACAACTAAGTTTTTTTATCAGGTGATGCGGATCCCGCCCGGGAATACATCCCCCTAAAAAAACACGAAGAAGCACATGGAAGCTCATCGTTTGTTAATTGAAGGCATCGTTCAGGGAGTCGGGTTCAGGCCTTATGTGCTGCGTGAAGCCCGGCTTCGGCAGCTGAAGGGATGGGTGCGCAACAGCAGCAAAGGGCTGGAAATTTTGATATACGGAACGCGCGAGGAAGCGGAAACCTTCCTGAATCTGCTGCTCACGCACCCCCCGGAGCACGCACTGATTACCGGCTCCCGGCATAAAACTGTGCAGGAGCAGGGCGAAGCTGAGGAAGAGCCGGAACATCCGAATACTTTCCGCATCCTTGAAAGCCCTGAAAATGATCATCAAGATGAAACTTCAGCCGGGGCATTGCTACCGCCCGACAGAGCCATTTGTGACCGCTGCAGGCAGGAGCTTCGGCAGGCCGGTAACCGCCGAAACGGCTATGCTTTCACAACCTGCCTGAACTGCGGCCCCCGATACTCGGTCATCACCGGCCTGTCCTACGACCGGGCCCGTACAACCATGGCAGAGCTGCCGATGTGCGAAAGCTGCCGCCTTGAATATGAGGGCAGCTGCGGAGCGGTACCAAAGGAAGGCCCTCTGCCTGCAAGACAGCACAGCCAGACCAACTCCTGCCCGGTTTGTGCCATACCCATGCGGCTTTACGCAGCTTCAGCTCAGCTGCTTACCGAAGATCCTGCCCGGTGCCTTGATCTGACAGCCAATGCCCTCGAAGCAGGAAGTACAGTCGCTGTAAAGGGCGTAGGCGGCTATCTGCTGCTCGCAGATGCCTGCGCAGCGAATGCCGTAAAGCAACTGCGGAAACAAAAAAATCGCCCGGCCAAACCCTTCGCTCTCATGTACCCCGACATAGAAACCGTGCAGGGAGATGCCGAACTGAGCGAAACCGAAAGAAAAGCTCTTGAAAGCACGCAGGCACCGATTGTGCTGTGCAGGCTCAGAGATAAGCCGGCATCAGGACTTTGCTCAGCAGAAGTTGCTCCCGGGCTGAACCGCATCGGTATCATGCTTCCTTATGCACCACTGCTCCGGATTTTGCTACAGCGGCTGGCGCGCCCGCTTATAGCCACAAGTGCCAACCTGAGCGGCTCGCCGATAATTTATCGTGACCGCGACGCCTTAGCACAGTGCGGGCGCTTCGCCTGCCTTACCCTCACTTTTGAGCGTGATATTATGGTGCCGCAGGATGACAGCGTAATCCAATTTGACACACACGGCCGGCGTATTCTGCTGAGACGAAGCCGGGGCCTGGCACCGAATCATCACCCCAACCCGTTCAGCAAACTGCCTGTGCCTGTTTTTGCCGCAGGCGCTGATCTCAAGAATGCCTTCGCCCTGGCTGACTCCCAAAAACTACTGGTGAGTCAGTACCTCGGCAACCTTGCTTCCTACGAATCGCTGGAAAACTGGCATCACGTGAGGCAGCATCTTTTCGGGCTGTATCGCTTTTGCCCGGAAGTAGTGCTGCACGATGCGCATCCTGCCTGTCACAGCAGCGGGCTTGCTCAAAAACTGGCCGCCGAAACCGGCGCAGCGTGTGTATCCATCGGGCATCACGAGTCGCATTTTGCAGCCCTGCTGGCCGAGCATGAGCTGCACCAAAGCGGGCAGGAAGTACTTGGATTTATCTGGGACGGCACCGGCTACGGAGGCGACGGGCAGATTTGGGGCGGCGAAGTGATGCGGTACTGTGCTCAGGGTATTCGCAGGGAGGTGCACCTTAAATACTTTCCGGTACTCGCCGGCGACCGCATGAGCCTGGAACCGCGCCTTAGTGCACTTTCCCTGCTGCACAGCTGCGGCTTCGCAGCGGATCGACGGGAAAAGCTGCTGGCCGGCTTTTTCACTGAGCAGGAATGGGGTTATTACAACAAAGCTGCATTGACAGGAGCGAACGGGCTTCAAACATCCTCTATGGGCAGACTTATTGATGCCGTGAGTGCGCTGCTGGGCCTCACCATGCGGAACAACTATGAAGCCGAAGCTGCAATGCGGCTTGAATCCCTTGCTTCGGTTCATGCCCGGTCTGATACGGCAGCGTACCCGCTTCAGCTTAGCCCCTGCGGCACACAAATTGATCCGCGCCTGATGCTTACTGCAATTTGCGACGAACTCAGCTACGGTGAATCACGGGGAAGGATTGCGATCCGCTTTTTCCGGACTCTGGCCGGACTTGTTTTTCAGCTTTCGAGAAAGCTGGGCGTATTTACGCTTGGCTTCAGCGGAGGCGTTTTCCAGAATGCGCTGCTTTGCGGAATGATCAGGCAAACGGCCGGCCCTGAGCACAGGCTGCTCTTCCATAATCAGCTAAGTCCGAACGACGAAAACTGCGGTTTCGGTCAGATTGCAGCCTGGCAGATCCGTCAGCTGAAACAAGCCTGAACCTTGAGCACTGAACAACACAGCACAAAATACTTTGGCCTAAACCACTGCGGAGTATTTACCGCTTCTAAACTCAAACCACAAACAAAAAACCCGGCTGATAAATATCAGACGGGGTTTTTCAGGTTTTGCAATCCGAATAAAATTCAGCTGTACGAAAAGAAATCAGGCCAACAGCCGGCCGAACTTACGCTTGCCCACTTTCAGAACGAGCTCCGTGCCGGTCTTAAAAGTTACCTCCGCATTTACGTCCTCAATGGTTTCACCGTTCAGTGAAACACCTCCTTGCTGTATGAGGCGGCGGGCTTCGCCGTTGCTTGGCGCAAAGTTTACTTCTTTGATGATGTGCACCATCTTGTGCGTACTGCCTGCTTCAAATCGGAATTCCGGCATCTCGTCCGGGATTTCTTTGTTGATGATGGTCTTCTCGAAATGCTCCCGGGCAGCATCAGCGGCGGATTCATCGTAGTACATGCGGGTGATGGTCCAGGCGAGTTCGTGCTTGCTGTTGCGCGGATCGGTTTCGGCTTTTTGTTTAAGCGCCGGCAGCTCCTGAACGGGCACATCGGTGAGCAGCTCGAAGTAGGTGTAAATCAGCTCATCCGGCACACGCAGCATTTTGCCGTACATATCGTTTGGCGCATCATTGAGGCCGATGTAGTTGTCGTAGCTTTTCGACATTTTCTGCACGCCGTCGGTACCTACAAGCAGCGGCATCATCAGGCACACCTGCTGCTCAAGCCCCGCTTCCTTCTGCAGGTGACGCCCGACCAGCAGGTTAAACTTCTGATCTATGCCGCCCAGCTCTACATCTGACTTCAGGTGGACAGAGTCCTGCCCCTGTGCCAGCGGATACAAAAACTCATGAAGCGCTATCGGATCTTCATTTTTAAACCTTTTGGTGAAATCATCCCGCTCAATCATGCGGGCGAGGGTGTAACTTGATGCGAGCTTGATCACATCCTCAAAACTCATTTTACCGAGCCAGTCGGAGTTGTACACGATTTCGGTTTTATCCGGATCCAGAATTTTGGCAGCCTGCTCAAAATAGGTCTGTCCGTTAGCGCGCACGTCTTCTACAGTAAGTGCGGGGCGCGTCTTGTTCTGCCCCGTAGGATCGCCGATCATACCGGTGAAGTCTCCGATAATGAGAATGGCGTGATGCCCCAGATCCTGAAACTGCCGCAGTTTGCGCAGAATTACGGAATGGCCCAGGTGCAGGTCAGGGCGGGTGGGGTCGCAGCCCAGCTTAATCCGCAGCGGTTTTCCCGAATCAAGAGAGCGCTGCAGCTTGTTTTTCAGCTCGTCTTCGGGGATGATTTCAGTCGTTCCCCGACGGATAATTTCAAGCTGTTCACCAACTGGTAAAAAATTCATATAAAAATTTAAGGTGTTAGATAAATAAAAGGTTGTGATGGGGGAGGTGAAGCACATTAACCCGCATAGCCAAAAAAATAAGGTTCTGTTTTACTCCTGCTGAAGGCGCCTGAGCGCATCCTCAACAGATTCCGCAAAGCTATCCGTATTCGGGTAAAAATACGCCAGCACATCATAAGCCATGGGCGCAACCCGAACAATAATAGGATAGAGCGCAGATTCTTCGCGGGCCTGCTCGGACGGCTGTTCAAAGGCGAGCAGCAAAATAAAAAGGAGACTCAGGAATAAACCACTTTTAAACAGGCCGAACAGCATGCCCAAAAGTTTATTCGGAACGGAAAGCAGCGCAGCCTTCAGCACCCCTTCAAGGATGCGGATGAGCAGCTGCATAGCGGCAAAAACAAGGCCGAATATAAACACAAAAGCCAGCACCGAAAGCCAGACCTCCTCGGTGTTCACGTAAGGCTGCAGCCAGAGGCGCACCTCCGTCATGTAGCGAAATCCCAGAAACAGAGCCAGCAGCACGCCGCCCAGACCGAGCACTTCGCGCAGCAGTCCGTTGCGGAAGCCGGTAAATCCGGCTACCGCAAGCGGCACCAGAATCAGGAAATCGATGAAGGTAAGCGCCATGCCTTACCTCAGGCGCCGAGCCGTTCTCTTACAACCGTGTTCACCAGCTTCCCGTCGGCCTTGCCCTTAACTTTGGGCATCAGCTGCCCCATCACCTTGCCCATATCCTTCACAGAGGCGGCGCCGGTTTGGGCAATGACCTCATCTACAATAGCCTCAACTTCTTCTTTGCTGAGCTGTTTGGGAAGGTAGGTTTCGATAATGGCGAGCTCCTGCTCTTCAATTTCGGCGAGGTCTTCGCGGCCGGCATTGCGGTATTGATCCAGGGAGTCCCGGCGCTGTTTGGCGGCCTTGGTGATAACTTCAATCACGAGTTCGTCGGTAATTTCGCTGCGCGCTCCGCCGGTACGGTTGGTGATTTCCTTCTCGAGCACGCCCGACTTCAGGGAGCGAAGCACCAGCGTGCGGCGCTCTTCCCGCGCTTTCATGGATTCTTTCAGATCTGCGAGCAGAGTGTCGTAAAGTGCCATAATTAACTTTATTTACTGTTTAGTGAAAAATTTATATTTAAATACTATTATCCGTTTTTTTGCTGACTGCCGCCAAGGATTTCCTCAACCACATCCTCAATCAGGAAGAACCCCGGCTGCTGCTGATCGGCCAGCCAGGCGGCGGCCCGCAGCGCACCGGCGGCGAAGCCGTCCCGGTTGCGGGCCCGGTGTGTGAGTTCGATATCGTCCCACTCAGAATTGATGCGCAGGCTGTGTTCGCCGAAAACCCCGCCCAGCCGCTGTGCACTCACCCGAAGTTTGGCGGTATCTGCCAGTCCCCGCTCCGGAATGCCGTAGCTGTGAGCAGCCGTGGAGCGGCCGGCACCGCTCAGATACTGCTGCGCCAGGGTGATGGCGGTACCGCTTGGGGCATCTGCCTTGCCGGTATGGTGCACTTCATGCAGGGCGGCATCGAAACCCGGCGCATTGCCGAGCAGACGGCCCGCCTCACGGGCGAGCTTCATAAACAGCTGTACGCCCAGGCTGAAATTAGAGCCGTACAAAAGGCGGCCATCAAACTGCAAAACAAGCGCTTCGATTTCGGCCTTGTTGCTTTCGGTAAGCCAGCCCGTTGTGCCCACAACAATCGGCACACCCAGCTCAAGCGTGCGGCGGATGTGCGTTACCGCCGATGCGGGATGCGTGAAATCAATCGCAACTTCTGCCCCGGCAAAATTCTCCGCCGTGATGCCCGCTCCGCGCGCGTTGTTCGCTTCACCCAACTGAAGCACGGTTTCAAAACCATGCGATGGCGCAAGTTCGCTCAGGCGCGTGCCCATGCGGCCGTCGCCGATGAGGGCAAGTTTGCGGGCAGGAGGTAGCGAAACAGCACTCATGCGTTCACCGGGCTTGGCAGGTTCGGGAAAAAGGTATCGTGCAGGGCAAGCACGGCTTCAACGGCGTGCTCGTTCTCAACCACAACGGAAAGGTTGATGTCGGAGCTTCCCTGCGAGATCATCCGGATGGGAAACTCAGCCAGCGCATCAAAGGCTTTCGCGGCTACGCCTTTGCTCTGCATCATGTTTTTACCAACCAGTGAAATCAGGGCCTGATTGTGGTAGATCTTGACGCTTGCGATATCTTCCAGCTCTTTCTGCACCGCATCAAGGCGCGTCTTTTTATCGACAGTCATGCTGATGGAAACTTCACTCGTTGAAACCAGATCTACAGAAACCTGATGCTTTTCAAAGATAGCAAAAACCTTCGCAAGGAAGCCCCAGGCCAGCAGCATGCGCGATGAAATGACGGTAATCACGGTGATATCCTTCTTAAAGGCAATGGCGCGTACCGGCGAGTCGGCATCGGCATCCGAGAAAATCCGGGTACCGGGGTGCTCCGGCTCGAAGGTGTTTTTCACATAAACGGGGATGTTTTTCTCGACCGCCGGCTGTATGGTTGCCGGATGAAGCACTTTGGCGCCGAAGTACGCAAGCTCGGCCGCTTCACTGAAGCTTAGCTCCTTGATGGAAAATGCCCGGGGCACAAAGCGCGGGTCGCTGGTGTACATGCCGCTTACGTCTGTCCAGATTTCGATGGCGGAAGCGCCCAGAGCCAGCCCGATAAGGCTCGCGGAGTAGTCGGAACCCCCGCGCCCGAGCGTAGTGATGGTACCGGAAGCATCAGAGCCGTAGAAGCCGCCCATAATCGGGTAGCGGCCGTTGGCAGAATGATGGGCTACCCGTCGGGCACGCTCAAAGAGGGCATCCATGTCAGGTGCGGCCTTGCCGTACTCGGAGCTGGTTTTCATCACCTCGGCAGCATCGATCCAGACCGCAGGTATGCCGATTGCTTTGGCACACTCGGCAAGCAGAAACGAACTGAGCCGCTCTCCGATGCTTGAAACGGCGTCGAGGGATTTTGGGCTGAGCTCACCGAGGGTGTGAATGCCCAAAAGGTAGTTATCGAGCAGACTGATGAGGGCAGCGATATGCTGCTCACAGGTTTGCGAACCGCTGCGGTCGGTAACTTCAGGGAGGGCAAAAAAGCTGCTGATCAGCTTGCGGTGCTTATCGCCGATCTCGGCTGAGATCCGCTGCGCTTCTTTGAGCGAGCCGGTTCTGGCGGTCTCAGCGGCAAGAATAAGGCTGTTGGTTGTTCCGGATGTGGCGGATACTACCGTTATGGTGCCGGCACCCGAGGCACCGGCAATATCGAGTACGCGTTTCCAGGCCTGCGCATCGGCCATGGAGGTGCCGCCGAATTTTAATACTTTCACGGCTTTCTGATGGTATGAATCGTTTAAATGTTAAGGTCTGTCTGCGAGTGCTTAATCAGCAAATCGGCCAGGTAAATTGCTGTCGGGGCAAGAATACTTTCATCAATGTCAAACAGCGAACTGTGCAGCGGGTGTGCGGTTGCAGGACCGTTGCAGGTACCCACGCGGATAAACAGGGCCGGTCGCTCGCTGCTGTAAAATGCAAAATCTTCCGCGCCCATGCTTTGCGGGCGGCTTTCGATATTATCAGGCCCGAGGGTTTCGGCCACATGATTTTTTGCAAAGGCATACAGCGCGGGATGGTTAACTACGGCCGGAGCACCCAGGCCGAAATCGTAGCTGATTTTGACGCCGTACAGTTCGGCCAGGCTGTCGGCAAGGCGGCTGAGGTAGCCTTTGATGTAGTCGCGCTTGTCTTCAGCTACCGTGCGAACCGTGCCGCCTACATACACATGGCGCGGGATTACATTCAGGGCGTTTCCGGCATTGAACTTACAAACCGATACAACGGTGGGCTCCAGCGCATTAATCATGCGGCCGGCAAACTGATAGATGTTCTGTACGAGCTGATGCCCCACCCACATGGCATCGGGCGAGCGGTGCGGCCGTGCGGAGTGGTTCGTTGAGCCGCCGTCGATTTCAAACTGAAAGGCATCAAAAGCGGCGGTTTCTGCGCCGGGACGCAGGCTTATTTTGCCGCTTGCTGTATTCGGATCGCAATGCATCCCATACACCGCGTCGATGCCTTCAAGTACGCCGTCACGGATCATATCGGGGGAGCCGGAGGGCTGCTGCTCCTCGGCAGGCTGCCAGAAAACACGGATGGTGCCGTTTATTTCATCCCGGCGGGTGAGCAGCTGCTTCACAAGGCCGAAGGCAATGGTAGTGTGCACATCGTGGCCGCACATATGTGCGATGCCTTTGCGCTTGGAAGCATAGGGCACGTCTTTTTCGTCTTCGATGGGCAGGGCGTCCATATCAGCCCGCCATGCGATACCGGGGCCGGGCCTGCCGGAACTGATATCGGTGTAGAAACCTGTCTGGGCCAGGCCGGTTACGACCTCAAGGCCCATCGCCCGCAGTTTTTCAATCACCAGGCGCGAGGTTTCATACTCGCCCCAGCTCAGCTCCGGGTTCTGATGCAGATGGCGGCGCATCCAAAGCAGCTGATACTGCAGCGCCTGCTCGTTAATTTCAGGTTTAAGGTCTGTGTTTGTAGTGCTCACGAAATGTACACCGGTTTGACAAACGGCTGTTCGGCCGTGTTTAAATCTCTGTTGATCTTCCCTCAGTAAATGCTTTCCTATTGAACACGGGAATAATTCTGAATTAGCCTTAAATATACGGATTTTTCAGGCTTAAACCGGATGGCACCCTGAAGCCGCAAGGGCGGCACCTAAGCTGCCTGATTACTTTCCCCGGTAACTCGCTCAGCAGCTGCGGCAGGCCCGAAAGCACATCCCCCAAAAAAAATCACCTGCAGCCGGTTAACGGAGCAGGTGATTAATTTAAAACAGGGCGTGTTCGGCTCAGGCTCAGGCACTGAACGATGATCCGCAGCCGCAGGTGCTGCTTGCCTGCGGGTTCTCGAAGATGAAGCCTCTGGAATCGAGGCCGTCTTTAAAATCGAGAACGGTGCCGTACAGGTACAGCGCCTGCCGCTTATCGACCACAACGGGGATATCATGGATGGTTGAAATGGTATCCATCTCGCCGGCTTCATCAAAATCAATAATGTAGCTCAAGCCCGAACAGCCGCCGCCTTTCACGCCAACCCTGAGGTAAGGCTTGTCCTGGTTTTCACCCTCGCTCATCAGTTTGCGGATCTGACGCGCAGCGCGTTCGGTAATTTCAATAACTTCTTTTTCAGTAGTGTTCATGTCAGCAGAATAGTAGCTTGAATGTTTCAGTATCAATAATATGAAGTGCAGGTGTCGCTTATTACATCATCACCCTAAACACCCATAAGTTACCAAAAACAACAGAAGGGGCAAAAGCGTGCGATTCCGCCCGTGAATGAGATTCAAAATGTTTTGTTGGACAGGGTAAAGAACTCCTGATCGTCTTTTGAAAAAAGGTTCAGCACCCCGATGCTCACAAGATTAATCAGAATACGGGATGATTTGTATTTACTTCGGTTGATGAGCTTTGCGTATTCGTTTACCGTAATTTTCTGATACTCGTTAAGGTAGCGAAATAAGCGCTGCTCATTCTCACCATATTCAAAGGTGATGCCGGTATCCCGGTTTTCGGTGCGGAGCAGGGCTGCACGCTCTTTGCTCGCCTGCACGCTCTTGTCTTTCTTCCGGATGTACACGGCGCTTTTGCCGTTGTGCTTCACATAAACCGGCTTTTTCTCTGCC
Source organism: Balneolales bacterium (assembly GCA_020832405.1). GTDB lineage: Bacteria > Bacteroidota > Rhodothermia > Balneolales > Cyclonatronaceae > Cyclonatronum. The sequence goes on along the minus strand of JAFIET010000005.1, from coordinate 8,494 downwards.
TCTTCAACCTTCACAATTACGATTTCCCGCTGGCCCATTTCAAGCAGCTCAATCTTGTAGTGAAGGGGCGGATCGCAGAGCACGGTAAGGGCTTCAATCAGCTGATATCCTTCTTCGTAGTAGCTGTCAACACCGATGAGGGTCCGGTTGTCATCAACGCCTATAAGCAGCGTACCGCCTTTGGTATTGGCGAAGGCGCACACTTCGCGGGCTATTTTTTCGGGGGATGAAATGGTGCGCTTAAATTCCAGAAAGGTGCCTTCACCCGTCTTGATAAAACGTTTGAGGTCGCCAAGCGACATTGAGCTTGTGGCAGGCGGAATTTTAAACATGGCGAAATAAAAAGAGCATAAATCTGAGACGTTAACAATACTGCAGCAGTTTTTCAGCATTGTGATTTAGCTAACGAACTACACGATCCGCGCGTATATCGTTTCGGAAGAGCGGAATTAAGCTTTAAAAGTAGGGCTTTAGTGCCAAATCAGGAAAGCCCCCCGGCTTGTTATTTGGGGTGATCCGCACCGGGCCTAATACAAAATTTCTTCTTTTTGCTCGCGGGTCATGAGGCGGTACACGCCGTCACGCGGGTTAAGACCTTCAAAGAGCACGGCATGTACGGCTTCGGTTATGGGCATTTCAACGCCCAGTTTTTGGGCCCATCCGTACACGCTGCGGGTTGTTTTTACGCCCTCAGCCACCATGTTCATGTGGCTGATGATGTCGTCGAGCTTTTCGCCCTGCCCGATGCGTTTGCCCACGGTTCGGTTGCGACTGTGCCCGCTGGTGCAGGTAACCACGAGATCGCCCACGCCCGCAAGGCCCGCAAAGGTATCCTGTGAAGCCCCGAGACGCATGCCGAGGCGCTTCATTTCCTGCAGGCCCCGGGTTACCAGCGCTGCGATGGCGTTATCCCCGAAACCGGCGCCTTCCGCCACACCGGCGGCAATGGCCATGATATTTTTGATGGATCCGGAAACTTCCACCCCCAAAATATCCCGGTTGATGTACACCCGGAACATCGGGCTCGTGAACAGCTGCTGCACGGTTTTGGCCGTACTTGCTGAATAGCTCGCAGCTACAACCGCGGTCGGTTTGCGGGTGGCTACTTCTTCGGCATGGCTCGGCCCGTAGAGAGTACTGATCTGATTTTCGGAAATCACACCGGCAAGCACCTCGCGCAGCACCTGTGTCATGGTGTAGTAGGTGTCGTTTTCGATACCTTTCACCACGCTGATGACCAGCTGATGCGGCTCAAGCAGGCTTTTTACGCTGCTTGCCACGGTGCGGAGCACGTGCGAGGGCGTCGCAAAAAGCACAACCTGTGCACCGGCGAGGGCTTCGGCATAGTGAGCGCTTGCGGTGATGCTCTCAGGCAGGGGGCAGCCCTTCAGATAGCTTGGGTTGCTGTGGTGGCTGTTAATGTGGGAAGCCACTTCCGGCTCGCGTGCCCACAGCTTAACGGTATGGCCGGAGTCAGCAAGTACCAGGGCAAGGGCTGTGCCCCAGCTGCCGGCACCAATAATCGTGACCCGCATTTTTGCGGAATCTTCTGGCTTTGATATCATAAAAATGGGTTGACCGCCTTATCCGGCCTGTTCTTCGTTGATGCGGCCTTTGGCCGGACTAAAGGAGCTGATGCGGTTTTCGTTGCCATCCAGCAGCCGGCGGATGTTGCTGCGGTGTTTTATCACGATGGTGATGGCAAGCGCGGCCGTGATGACCATCAGGCTGCCGTCGATGGCGTAATCAAACCCGTAGCGCAGCAGCAGCAGGAAAATCGGGTACATAATGGCCGAAATAATGGAGGCTGCCGAAACATAGCGGCTGGTAAACAGCACCGTGATAAAAACCAGCAGCGCCAGGCTAATGGAAACCGGCTCGATTGCATACAACATACCGCAGGCCGTAAGCACCCCTTTGCCGCCCTTAAACTTAGCAAACAGGGAGTACATATGGCCGATTACGGCCATCAGACCCGCATAAATCATCACAAAAACTTCTGTTTCCCAGCCGGAGTAAACCGTCGGGATTGAGCCGCTTGCAATACCGGAGATATAAAACGCAGCAATGAAGCCCTTGCCGAAGTCAAGCAAACCGACCACTACGCCGGCTTTCCAGCCTAAAATCCGGAAGGTGTTGGTCGCACCGAGGTTGCCGCTACCGTAGTTCCGCAGGTCTATTTTTTTGTAGAGTTTGCCGGCCCACAAAGAGGACGGGATGGCGCCAATCAGATAGCTGAGCAGCCCGATAATGAGTAAGGTTCCCACGATATTCTCCTGTTTAGTCCCGACGGAGCAGGCCATTCAACCCTCTCCGCATCAAAGTAATGTGAATAATTCTTCCCGCATTTTCAGGGTATTGTAAAACAGTACCGGTTTGAAGCCCGGCCAAACCCTGATTCCTGAAACAGTCGCTGAAGCTTCTGTCTAAAATAGCAATTTATGCTGTCAATCCATTAAAAGCGGTTTTCGGATAGCGGTTACTTTGCCAAAAATGACCGCTTAACCAAAATGTTCAAGCTGAATTCAGCGCCACAGCCATTCCTGTTTCCGTTTTTTTTGGGGGGGGGACTCCGTGCACATCACTGTCAGTGTTGGTTGCTCCCCACACCCCAAATCGGTGTGGTGCGCCCAGCTTTTTTTGATGCAGGCGCTACCAAAACAAAACAGCACCAAAGCCCGGCGAGAACTTAACGTAATTTCAGCTTTACATGTCAGCCAGCTCATTCAGCTTGGGCCCGGACTTACAGGTATTGCTGCTTAGCAGCAGCAACAATGCTGCACGCTTACCCTGAAAAGCGGGGCGCTGCCGGACCCGGGCTTAGTTTCTTGCCTGCTGCTTAGGAATAACCAAAGATGATAGCCAACACGATCACAACGGCACCGGCTGCGAGCAGCTTGAGCAGCAGCGGGAAACAGAAGCGGAACCAGCGGTCGTAGGGCACACCGGCCATCCCCAGAATGCCCATCAGTACGGCGTTGGTGGGCACGAGCATGTTGGCAAAGCCATCGCCGAAAAGGAAGGCGAGCACGGCTACCTGCCGCGAAATCCCGAGGAGGTCGCTCAGTGGTGCCATCAACGGCATGGTTACAAAGGCCTGACCACTGCCCGAAGGCACAAACAAATTGAGCACGGTCTGCATCATCATCATCCCTACCCCGGCAATTTCGGGACCTACCGCGGAGAGCGGAATCGACAGGTAGTGCACGATGGTGTGCAGGATCTGCCCGTCTTCCATCATAAGCGCTATACCGCGGGCCACCCCGACCAGGAGGGCTGTTTCGGTGAGGTTCATGGCGCCCGACACAAATTCTTTGGCGGTCACGCTTGGACCGATGCGCCCGATAATTGCAGTCACAATCCCCAAAATCACAAATGCAGCGCCGAGTTCGGTGAGGTACCATCCGCGGGTTGCGATACCCCAAACGGCGGTGCCCAGGGCCGCAAAAAAGGAAACCAGGATGAGAATGTGGCTTAAGGTCAGATCCGGGTACGATTTTGGAGGTTTGCCGCCCTCCGGAATTTCAAGGCCCTTCATCAGGCTTGCATCGGGATTAAGCTGAACTTTTTTCGAATACGACCACACGTGATGCGCGCCAATTGCCACAAACGGAACAAGTATGCCCGCCCGCAGCTGCCAGCCGGAGTAGGTGGGCAGATCGGCCACGCCCTGCGCCACTACAACCGTGTACTGATTGAAGGCCGCTGTGCCGTAGCCGATGCCGTAGCCGGCAATCACGATGCCGACGGCCGTCATAGCGTCGAGGTTCATGGCCCGGCAAAGAGCCACGAGAATGAGCACAAAGGGGATGTACTCCCCGGAAGCCCCCATCGCACTCGAGGCAACCGCAAAAACGAAGATCACGGTAAAGATCAGCAGCTGTGGCTTATCCCCCAGGTTTTCGAGCAGCCGGCCAAGCAGGGCATCAACCGTGCCCGTCTTGCGGATGATGGCCAGAACACCGCCAATAATAAACAGAAAGAAAATGATGTCCTGCGCGGCGGCAAACGCCCGCGGGATACCGGTGAACAGGTTCATCGGGCTCAGGAAAACCCGCTCGCTCGTTTCGTAGGTGCCCGGCACTACGACCTGACGGCCCGCTTCATTCAGCTCGGTCTGAAACGAGCCCTGCGGGATAATCCAGGTTGCGGCGAGAGCAGCGACCATCAGGAAAAACAGCAGGGTGAGGGTATGCGGCATCCGGAAATTCATGGGCTCTGAGGCTTATTTCAGTAGATATTCAAAGGTGAACGACTATTTTGTGCTGCGCAAAATAGCTACCATCACCATACCGACCAAATCCGGCTGGTTTCCGAAGGCCGATTAAGCAGTGTGAAATCACCGGCCAGGGCGTCCTTAACGCTGTTATGGTAGCTATTCACCAAAATAATCAGCATTTTAAAGCGCGTGTTTTTTAATTTTTGAATAAAGATATTCCTTTTTGATTCCGACCTCATCTATCCTTTAATCCGAACACTTTATGTTTAAAATACCAAGCCTTTTGCTGCGCAAACTCTACACCTACGGCAGCCTTATGAATACCGAAAGCGGCTTTCGGTTTGAAGCTAAAAACCGCCTCAGCGATGCCAATGTGCTGGGCGTTTACGGCATTATGATTAACGGGCACGAGTACGAGGCCTCCAAAGTAACCGTAGAGCTGCAGGACGGCCGCCGCATGAACATCCGCGAAGTTACCGCAGAAAACAATATCGACCTGAAACTGCGCGATGCCGTCGTTTTTCACGTGGAGGGCGAGCCCCTTGAGAAAGGCAAGCACGAAATCCGCTTCAACTTCCTCACCGAGAAAGTCGGCAAGCTCAGCGTGAAAGTGGAAGATGCCCTCGGCGACGCTTCCGAAAAAAGAGTGCGCATCCCCATCGACAAGCAAAACGATTACAGTCCCGAGGCTATAAAGGCGCGGCAAAAATTTGTGGAAGAATACAGCAACACCAAGCTGCGGCACATCCCGCATTTCTCCATCGATCCGGAAACCACAAAAGGCAACTGTGAGGCCTTCACCGGGGTGGTTCAGGTTCCGCTGGGTTTCGCCGGCCCCATACTCGTAAACGGCGAGCACGCCAAGGGCGAGTTCCTCGTGCCCCTCGCCACAACCGAAGGCACGCTCGTGGCTTCCTACAACCGCGGCATCAAAGCCGTGAACCTTTCCGGCGGGGTGAAGTGCACCGTTTCGGTTGACTGCATGCAGCGGGCCCCGGTGTTTATTTTTGAAGACGCGCGGCAGGCGCGCGACTTTGTGGACTGGATCAATCAGCCGGCCAACATGACGCGCATCCGCGAGGAATCTGAGGCTACCTCAAGCGTAGCCAAGCTGCTCTACATCGATTCGTACCTCTCCAACAAATTTGCCTACCTGCGCTTCAACTTTGCAACGGGTGATGCGGCAGGGCAGAACATGGTAGGCCGCGCAACCTTTGCCGCCTGCTCCTGGATTCTGGATGCCTACCCGGGCATTTCGCGCTTCTATCTCGAATCGAACTTTGCGACCGACAAAAAAGCCTCGCAGGTTAATGTGATGCGCACGCGCGGCAAGCGGGTAACCGCGGAGGCCGTCATCAAGCGGAACGTACTGATCGAAACACTCCGTGTTGAGCCCGAAAGCCTGTACTATCACAACGGCGTTTCCACCATCGGCGCCTTCATCAGCGGCGCGAACAACAACGGCGCGCATTCCCCGAATGCCATCACCGCCATGTTCATCGCGCTGGGTCAGGATGTGGCCAACGTGTCCGAATCTTCGGCCGGCATCCTCTACTCCGAGCTAACCCCTGAAGGCGATCTGTACATCTCGCTCACCATCCCCTCGCTTATTGTGGCCTCCTACGGCGGCGGCACGGGCCTGGCCACACAGCGCGAATGCCTCGAAATCATGGATTGCTACGGGCGCAACAAAGCCCGCAAGCTGGCTGAAATCATCGCCGGTGTAGCCCTCGCGGGTGAGCTTTCCCTCGGTGCGGCTATCTCCTCACTCGACTGGGTTTCAAGCCACGAGAAATACGGCCGAAACCGCTAATATTTTTCAGGTTTTTTTTCAGGGTGATGGGTTTCGAGACCGGAACCCGTCACCCTTTTCATTTTTCCAACTACTCATCTTTCAACTTCAGACTATTTGAAAACGCATCTTTTACTTGATATGGACGGCGTCGTACTGCACGACAACGACCTTATTCCCGGAGCTGACCGCTTCCTCGAAAAAATTATGGCGCGGGGCATCGACTTCCGCTTCATCACCAATTATCCGTCCCAAACCCCGGCCGATCTTCAAAACCGGCTCCGTGCTGCGGGAGTTGACATCCCCGTAGAAAAATTCTTCAACTCGGCCATGGCTACCGCAGCCTTTCTGTCGAAACAGAACGGTAAGAAAGCCTACGTAATCGGGGAGGGCGCCCTCACACACGAGCTGTACAAAATCGGATTTACGGTCACGGATATTGATCCGGATGTGGTGGTGGTGGGCGAAACCCGCTCCTACAACTGGGAGATGATCCGCAGGGCCTCGCACTTTGTGAAAAACGGCGCCCGGTTTATTGCCACAAATCCTGATGTGGCCGGTCCCGGCGGCTCCCCGGCCTGTGGTGCGCTTTGTGCCCCGATTGAGCGCATCAGCGGCAAGAAGCCGCTTTACATCGGCAAGCCCAGCGCCTTCATGCTGCGTGCAGCCCTCGACAGCATGAAAGCACACAGCGAAAACTCCCTGATTATTGGCGACAACATGCAGACCGATATCCTGGCCGGCGTACAGGCAGGAGTGCAGACGGTGCTCGTACTGAGCGGCTACAGCCGCCTGGAAGACCTCGATATGTTTCCGTACCGGCCCAACCACATTTTTGAATCCCTCGAAAAAGTCGATCTTGAACAGCTTGATCTTTAATTTCTGATTACCACATATTTAAATCCGCAATCTTTCCCATCCTGTGAGGTATCCTTTATGATGAACTTAACTGACTTTAGCCTGATTAAGCGCTGTATGTGCTGCCTGCTGTTTGCCCTTCCGCTGCTTGCCTCCTGTGCCGGCGAGGAACCGGCGGAAACCGTGCCCGGACCCGCCGTGCTGATTCCTTCAGCGGCCTATTCAGACGGTACGCCGTATTTTAAAGATGACCGGATTTTCCTCGACGACTACAGCAATGCCCTGCACGCCATTTTCATGACGGCCGGCAACTCCCGCAGCTCAGAACTGGCGAGTGAGAACTACCGTCCGGAGCTGGCTGAGCTGTCTGGTAAGCGGGCGGCAAAATGGCTTGACCTGGTGCGGGTCACAGACTCCCTCTTCAACAGCAGCGGCCGCTTTATGCCCTATTTCACCCGCTACGGCGAGGGATTTGCACCGGCTCAGAAAACCGACCTTTCCGTTTATCCGCACCTGGTTTATTCGTACCACATGCATCACCGCGGAGACCGTTTTGCAGGAACAGAAGAAGGGCTGGATCAGCGCCTTTTCTTCGAGCCGCTTAACTTCATCGTTTCACCGGGACGCTACCTGCTGCAAAACCATTACCGCGACGGGGCGTTTTTTGATGATGACGGCCGTATCGATCACCGCAGCATGAGCTACGGCCTGGGCGGCATTCACGGGCACATCTACGCCTGGGTGATTTGGGCCAAACCCGACGGCGAAGACAACATGGGCCTGGTTGATGAAGCCCGGCTCCGCGGCTGGATGCAGTATTCCAAAGAAGAACTCGCCGAAATTGCCCTTGAAGTTGCCGCATACCTCAACAACGCCTGGGACAGGGAGCGGCGGATCTATGTTTTCCGGGATGATATGATGGAAGCTGCATGGTCGGTCGATGCCCTCGGCGCCATGATCCGGGGCCACAAAGCGCTGTACGAGGCACTGTATATGTTCGGCTCCGGCATGGAAAGCATGCGGGCGGCGCGGCAGCTGTTCGACCGCTCGGTAATCTTGTTCGAACATGCCGAAAGCCTTGCCAAACCCTGGGGCTTTCCGCAGCGGATTTCATTTACCGCAGAAGGCCCCAAAGCAGCCGCGACCTACACCGAGCCCTACCATACGTTTCAGTTTCTGAACCACATCGGAGGCGGCTTCTCGTGGGACCGTGAGCTGGAAGGAACTGCCGGCTTTATCCGTCAGTTTCAGCCGGATATCCCGCGGCGTGTCGGTACCCTCAGCGACCTGATCCTGCAGGGGAGCCTCGACCACATGATGCCCGCCGGCAGAATCGTGCATCAGCTCTCTTATGAAAACGGCAGCGTGATCGATTCCTCCGCGCGAATCTCCGCAGCCGGTATGTTCGTAACCGCCGCCGGCAATATGTACCGCAAAGGCACCGCCTTTGAGCGCGCCTCAGACTGGCCCAGCGTAACAGCCGACGTACGCGAACGCAGCCGCCTGCTCTACGACGCCAAAGTTTCCCACACAGAGCTTATTGAACTGTTTCTGGGGGATTGATACTGATACAGAATAAAGCGAAGTCGTATAAGTATGTGCTTATACGACTTCAAAATTCTGAC
>JAFIET010000171.1 GCA_020832405.1 Balneolales bacterium | reverse complement strand
TCCGCGGTCAGGAACTGTCCCAGCGCGGGGTCGTAGTGGCGGGCGCGCATGTAGATGAGGCCCGTCGCGAAGTCGTGCTGGTGGCCGGTGAAGACGGAGGCGTTGACGTGGCCGACGCCGGTCTCCGCGGTCACGAGGCCCCAGGGGTCCGTGCGCCAGGACGCGGCGATCATGCCGGCGCCGCCGGCCGAACCGAGGTCCGGCCGGCTGACGGCCAGCGTCGAGCCCATCGCGTCGCGGTGCGCGAAGTGCGTGCTGCGCCCGAAGCCGGCACCATCGTGCGCGGCGGTGATCGCGTGCAGCCCACCCGGATCGTGGTGGTAGCGCACCGTGTTCATCCACGGGTCATTCTCCCCACCCCCGTCCTCTTCCACCCGCTCCACCAGCAGCGCGAGCCCGTCATACCAGGCGTCCGCGTTGCGGTCGCTCTCGCGCACCCGCGTGCGCAGGCCGTCGGCGTTGTAGCCGTAGCGGCCGAGGAGCTGCGCGGCGCCGGGAGGACCCCGGGCGGTCTCCACGAGGCGGTTCAGCGCGTCGTACCGAAAGAGGTCCACCTCCTCGATCGGGTCGCCGCTCGCGTCCGTGCCCACCTGGGTGCGCCGCTCCACCAGGTTGCCGGCGAAGTCGTGCTCGTACTCCACCACCGCGACGCCCTCGCCGGCGGAATGCACCGCGAGCGGATTCTCGATCCGGGAGATCTGGCCGTGCGGGCCTTCGTAGGTGAGCGCGCTGGCCACGGTCTGCAGGCCGCCGGCGGCGCAGCGCAGGCCGGTGGGGACCGTGTCATCCTCCACCAGCGACGCCCCGCCTCGGCAACGCCCCTCGTACACCCGCCGGTAGCGCTCGTGCCCGTACCACGTGTGCCGCGGCTCCGCGCCGGGCGGCGCGCCCGCCCCCGGCAGCACCGAGAATGACCGGAGCTGGTCGAGCACGTCGTACGTGTACGTGGTGGTCTCCGTGACCCCCGCGATCGACAGCACCTGCGACAGGCGGTTGCCGTTCACGTCGTAGGTGTACTGCGCCGCCGCCATCACGTCCGCGCCGGGCGCCACGCCCTCGCGGTGCACCACCGACGCCAGCCGACGCGCACCCGCCGTGTACCCGAACTCCGCCCGCGTCTCGTTCGCGTAGTCGATGCGCTCCGGGCGACCGCCCGGGCTGTACGTCCACCGCGACTCCCCGCCCGGCGTCGTCACCGCCTCCATCCGGTTGCGGCTGTCCCAGGTCCACTGCGTCGCTTCCCCAGCGCCCACGCCCTCCGTCCGCTGCTCGATGCGGTTGCCGTTCGCATCGTAGTCGAACGTCACCGACAGCGCGCCCTCCGGCCGTGTCTCCTCCTCCACCCGCAGCCACCCGCGCTCGTCGAAGACGCGGCGCGTTCGGTCCTCCACCTCGCCGCCGAGCGCATCCACCGACACCTCCGTGCGCACCACCTCCCCACCAAAGTCGTTGTACGCCCACGTGCGCGTCAGCTCGGCCCACGTGGGGCTCTCCACCCCCGGAAGCGCCGACACCGTCGACGTCTCCGGACGCCCCACAGCGTCGTACGTCAGCGTCTCCTCGCCCCGCGCCGTGCGGATCCGACCCACCAGCCCCTCCGGCGAGTGGTCCAGCCACTGCGTCTCCAGCACGGGCGGCGTCCCGGGCAGGTTGCGCCACTGCGCGTGCCGCGTGAGATGACCGAGCGCGGTGTAATCGTACCGCGACGTGACCACGCCAACGCCATCGACGGCGCCCTCCCACACCTGCGCGAGCTGGTCCCGGTCATTCCAGAGGTAGTGCGTGGCGTGGCCCGCCTCGTCCACCACCTGCGAGAGCCGGCCGAACGCGTCCCACTCCATGCGGCGCGCCACCTCCGATTCCTGGTGGAGCGGCCGCACCACCTCCGCCAGCCGGCCCATCGCGTCATACGCGTAGCGCGTCCGCGCCTCCTCCGCGGTCTCCGGCGCCAGCACCTCCGCCAGCACCCGGCCCATCGCGTCCACCTCATACGCCACCACCACCCCGTCCGGGTCCGTCACGCGCTCCAGGTGCCCCGCCGCGTTGTACACCCGCTGCTCGACCGCCGGGTCCTCGTCCGGGTCCTCGTCGTCCAGCGCCGGAAGCTGCACCGCCGTCAACAGGCCCCGCCCGTCGTACGTCATCCGCGTCACCGAAGCCCGCGCGTCATGCACCTCCACCACCTCGCCCAGCGCGTTCACCACCCGCAGCTCCGTGCGCGTCAGCTCGTCCGCCAGACCCTCCAGCAGCTCCGACACCCGACCGAACGCGTCATACCGCGTCTCCGTGCGCCAGCCGCGGTTGTCCTCCACCGCCGACACCTGGTCCATCA